>NZ_CAMZMY010000022.1:0-75081 GCF_947311895.1 Pseudoalteromonas sp. PAR1
CACCGAGTAGGTAGCGGCTCAGTCCAACAAGCGATTATGCAACACAAACTGCGTGTCGCATAAATACTAAAATGTTAAGTGCACTAAGGGAAAGTATGAAGCTACATGATGTAATGCAAAAACAATCAATTGCTAATAAATTTGATTGCAACATTGAATTCGAACAATTGGGTATCGAAAATGTATTAACAATAGCTGAAAAAGATCCCAATATTCTTTTTGAAATTGGCGCTCAAGCTTGGATGTTATTTGTTGAATCTGGGGCTAAAGTAAATCCACAAAAATTAGCATCTGATTTTGATCACAGAAACCCTCTTATTTATCAAAAAGTAGAAAAAGTCATTAAACGTAAAGTTATACAAGATTTGTCTTTCTCGTACGCTTTACTTGATGATCCGGAGGTTGTTTCACGAGGTTGTATTCAGCTTTTACTTTGTAGAATGTACCCTAACGATTTATTTATTGCGGACGTTGCTTTTTATAATCCTTATAAACCTGTTGCATCTAAAGATAAAAAATATGATTTACACCACTTTAGATCACTAAACCTTTTTGGTATCCATTTGGACCAAATTAAGCAGTATTGTCGTGCAAACAAAATATCAAGAATTACATTAACCACTTCATCAAATGAGCAAATCCCTTACTTTGAATCTCATGGCTTTAAAATTGAGAATAATACATTTGCTAAGTCTGCTTTTGAACATGGGTGGAGTGTACCAATGTATTTAACGTGCACCTAACAAGTGCCTAAACCAAAGGACGCAAAATAGCAGGCTGCGCTCCTTCGTCGCTAATTTTAGCCTGCTATTTTTCGCCGGTTAGGCAAGCGTTATGTAACTAGAGAATATGAAAGCTCCGAGTAAAACCACAGAATTAAGAGAACTCATAAAAGATGCTCGTTGGGGCATCTGGCTTTTTGTTGGACTTAATCTCCTTGTTTTAATCTTCTTTTTACTCGATGGTATTTACAACGAAATTGTATTTGTGCTGCTCTTTATTCAAATTCTACTGTTCGTTGTGTGGTTTTTACCTGTATTTTGCTATCAAGTGTTTTACAAAAAATTAAGAGTAAAACTTGCTATATATAAAGCGTTAGCATCGTACAAAGAAGCCGTAAGTCATTTTTCGTGGTAACGTTACATAACAAGCGCCTAAACTCCGACAATGTTAAGTTGTCATGGTTTTGGCAAACAACGCAAAAAGCCACGCCAACACATTGCGTGTTAGGCGGGCGTTATAAATCACTATGAGCATCGAAGAAATCTTTAAAATAGCAGCTGCAATAATCGCATCACTGGGTGGTGGTGCATTGTTGCTTGCCGCATTCTCCCATTGGCTTGGAAGCTTATGGGCAAAGCGCATGCTGCAAAATGAAAGAGCCAAGCATGAGGAGAGCCTCCAAAAACTAAAGGCTAAGAATGAGGCAGCCCTAGAGGACTTGAAAGCTCAAATAGATACCTTGAAGCAAAAAGAGTTGAATCGTCACTTTGATAAATTGGCTATCTACAAGGATGTGATTCATATAGTTTCAGAAATTCTTAGAGAACTAGAGGCAGTTGCCACATCAACGCAAGAGTCTATTAGTGCAGACGTTGAGCATTCCTTCGCCCTAAATCGAAATAAAGCTTATGGCTACATATCGTTAGTTTCCTGCCAAGAAGTGCTGGATAAATACAATGAGATGATCGATTTCTTTATTCCATTACTTTACGAGGGCAAGCAAGCGACATGGGAGCAGATGAGAGAAAAAGCTGACTCTATGCTAAATGCCATGCGTAACGATCTTGGGATAAATGAAGGAGAAGTCGTGTATAGAGGCACAAGGTGATTTATAACAAGGCCAGCCAGAGGGACCAAAAAACCGCCGCTTTCGCTCTGGTTTTTCGGCCCCTGCTGGCGACGTTACTGATAAAATACTCTAACGTGTTTTTGTCCAATAACAAGCCACTACTCAAACGCACTCTTACTAAATAAAACAAAAAAGCGCGGCTTACCTAAGCCGCGCTTTTTGCTCTTATTTCACAATTAAAGTGTGTAGCTAAAGGTTAATTTAGCATTACGCTCTTCACCTGGCATACCGCCTAAGAACATTGCTTTTGAGTAATAGGTTTTGTTAAACAAGTTATTTAGGTTTAACTGTAGTTTCCAATCATCTGTTTGGTATTTAATGGCGGCGTCGTAAACCGTGTAGCTAGGTACGTAGCCATCAGGTATACCAAACGAGGTTGAATGAGTGCTGCGGTCATCAACATATTGCACGCCTGCGCTAATTGTAAGTGGCTCGGCTAAATCAAACCATTTAGCGTCATAGCTTAACCAGCTGCTTGCTGTTACATAAGGCACACCTTTTTGGCGAGAATCAAAGCTTGATGAATTTGGATTTTGCTTATCGCGAGCGTCTTGATAAACCGCGTTTACGTTAAGTTTCCATTGCTCGTTTAAATCGGCATTTAAATCAAGCTCAACGCCTTTGGTTTGCTCTTCACCATCGTAAAAGCTCTTTGGTACTGATGGATCAGACACACCGGCTTCGTAATCTGGGTTGGCATACTCAAGGTTTGTACGAGCACTATCGAATACCACAAGTGAGGCCAGTAGTTGATCGTCAAAGGCTTTTACACGCATACCAATGTCGTTACTGACTGATTCTGCGTCATCGCGGTCAGCTTCGTTACCCGATACACTACCAAGTACGCTGTAAGCTGTACGACCTTTAGAGTGGTTTACAAAGAACGAAATATCATCGCTCAGTTTGTAGGTTGCACCTAGGTTGTAGGTCATACCGCTGTCTGATGTATCTGCTTCTGGTGTTGGCTCGGCGGCACTGGCGCGGTAGCGTGCATCAACACCAAAGTGTTCGTAGCTTTGTTTGATACGGTTAAATGCAACGCCTACTCGGGTTGTAAAGGTATCGTGAATATAGGCAACATGTTGAATACCCACACCCCAAGCCTGAACCTTTTTGTTGTAATCGCTGGTTTTTAGCGGATCGTAATCAAAAAAGCTGCCTTGGCCCCAGTTCGGGTTACGAATATCAAAAATGTAAGGTAATTGACCTTGGTAAATAACCTCTCCATCTTTGTTTTTAATAACCTGATCAGCATCGTAAATTGAATATTGTTTAAAACGAATATCGCGGTCTTCGTAGTTGGCGTTTACAAGTAGTTCGTTATCAATACCGGCAAAGCTAAAGTCATAACGCAAGTCAGCAAAGTATTGCCATGATTTTTCGTCAGCTTCTACTTGGCGGTACTCTTGGCGACGCGCGGCAAATGGGTAAAGTACGTCATCAACCACTAAAGGTGCGCGCGGGTCTGCATTGATCACGCCATTACGGTTCCAATAAACATAGTTATAAGCACCCGTTTGGCGGGCAAAGCTCGATTCGTAATTACGGTATTGTAGTTGCTGATTTAAAAATAAATTATCAGTAATAAAGTAGTTATGGGTTAACTTAAAGCGTAGCTCTTCGCCTTCGTTGTCATTTGCCATTGGCGAGATAATACCGTTATGGCCAAAGGTGTAAGGTGTTAGGCCATCATTTGCTGCCAGTGAGTCTGCTAATTGTTGGCGTTGCTGATCGGTTAGTTGCAGACCTTTTGCAGTTGCATCGTTAATTAAATCGGCAGCGGTTACTTCACCTGCGGTTTTACCATTCACTGAGTCGCTGTTAAAAATACGAATAGGGTGGCCAATTGAATCAACAGCAATGGCATCTTTGATATAAGCGGCAGAAATCATGATGTCTTGTTTGTCGCTTAAAACGTATTTTAACGCGCCATAAATTTCATCACGGTCGTCTTTTAAGTCGCGGTAGCCATCGCTGCGAGCGGTTTTTGCGTTAACGCGATAAGCAAGGTTCTCTGTTAATGCCGCTGTGCTATCAAAGCCTAGTGAGTAGCTATCCCATTGACCAAGCTCTGCATTAACGGTGTGTTTTTCAGTGAATTGTGGTTTCTTTTCAATAAGGTTGATAACACCGCCTGCGCTACCCATACCATATAAACCCGTTGCAGGGCCTTTAAGTACTTCTACAGATTCAACATTGGTCATTGAGCGTGTTGGGTTAAAGGTGTTACCTAGGCCTGCACCACCGTACATGCCATCATAAGTATAGTTAGCGCCTAAACCGCGGATCACTAAGTTATCGCCAATACCGTAGTTGTTACCAGCTTGGGTTACACCACTGATGTTACGCACTAAGTCTTGTAAGTTTGTTGCGCCTTGCGAGTCGATAAGCTCTTGATCAACAACCACTACAGGAGCTGGTGTTTCCATTAGGCTCATATTTGATTTAGTAGCAAGGCCAGAATCAAGTACTACACGGTTTTGTTTGTCGTATACGGTAATACGTTCAACTGAGTCTAAATCGTTGGCGTTTGCATTGAATGCGCTTAAGCAGGCTAGGGCTAAAATTGAGTATTTATGTGTCGTCATTATAGGTAAATTGTCGATGTTTTTCGGCAATGATAATGCGAGTTGTTTTCATTTCAAGTTTTATTTATCTGTTTTGGGTAATTTCCTTTTTTGTGTACAGGTTGCTAACAACTGGTTTTATGGTTGGTAATCTTGTTTACGATATAGATACAAGAGGGGTTGCTGGCTTCACTTATGCAAAGCCAGCAAAATAGCTTATTTAAAAACTTTGCCGTCTTTCATAACAAATTGTACATCTTCAAGTACTGCAATGTTTTCAAGCGGGTTGCCTTTTACGGCGATAATATCGGCTAAGAAACCGCTTTTGATTTGCCCAAGTTGATCATCCATTTTTAGCAGTTTAGCGCTATTGATGGTGGCAGACTGTAAGGCTTGCAGTGGTGTCATACCAAATTCAACCATACGCGAAAACTGCTTTGCGTTATCGCTATGAGGGTAAATCGCTGCATCAGTACCAAACACCATGTTTATGCCTGCTTTTACTGCACGGCTAAAGCTATCGCGTTGCTTTTTAGATACTTGGCGTTCTTTGTTGAGGTTTTCTTCTGCAACCCCGTTTTGTTCGCCAAAGGCAAGCGTGTACTCAGTGTTGTAAATATCCATTGAGAACCAAGTGTCGTGTTTTTTCGCAAGTTTAATGGCTTCGTCATCAACAAAGCTAACGTGCTCAACACTGTCTACACCGGCAACAATGGCCGCTTTAATACCACTGGTACCATGCGCATGGGCAGCAACGGTTAGGCCACGTAAATGAGCTTCGTCAACAATGGCGTTCATTTCGTCTTGGCTATATTGCTGAATACCGACTTTTGTGCCTTTTGAAAATACCCCGCCTGTAGCGCAAAACTTAATGGCATTAGCACCGTACTTAATGTTTTCACGTACTTTAGCGCGCACTGCCCATGGGCCATCAGCAACGCCTTCGGCGGTGTATTTCATTTCTGGTGGTAAACGGTTGTTATCGCAGTGACCGCCAGTAACACCTAAAGACGGGCCTGCCGCCCAAATACGTGGGCCAATAATGTCGCCTGCGTTAATGCCATCGCGTACTGCAATCACGCTGTAGCCTTCTGCGCCTAAGTTACGCAGCGTTGTAAAACCTGCATACAGTGTTTTTTCGGCAAAGTGCGCCGCTTTAATCGCTTTACGCGGAATCGATTGACCAATTCGCTCACTGCGCGGCACGGTAGGGTCGCTTGTTAAATGCACATGCATATCCATTAAACCTGGTACCAGAGTCAGCTCTGGTAATTGAATATGCTTATCGCCGTCCTTTAAGTTTGGCTGTTTATTGCTTTGTACAGCTGTAATTTGACCATTATCTATACTGATAAGTGGTGATTTAATCAGTTTACCTGAATTTACATCTACCATGGCTTTTGCCGATAAGTAGGTGGTTGCGTAGGTATTTAAAGAGGTTAGGCAAGCAAGGCCTAGGCTAATAGCGAGAGCTGTCTTTTTCATTTTTATTCAAAATTGGTAAGTCGAGCCGCCACTCTAGCAATCAGCTTACAAAGTGTAAATAAACTGCGATAAGTTGCAGCGCTACTTGCTAAATAGGGAACTAAACCCTCATAATTTACGCGTACTTAATATAAGGGCAGGGAAAGAATGAAAAACGTAAAACTAGCACTACTTAGTTCGGCGGTGATGTTTGCATTACTTGGTTGTAATGAATCAACGCCAAGCAACGAAAAACCAACTCAAGAAGTAAGCAAACAAGCACCAAGCGCAACGTCAGCCAAAGAGCAACTTGATACATTACTAGCAGACTACTTTGAAGCAGGCTTAAAGTTTAATCCAATTGGCGGTACTTACATTGGTCGCAGCGAATATAACGACCAATTTATTGCACCTATAAGTAAAGCAAACCGCGATGAGCAGCTTAACTTTGTTAAAGAATACAAAAACAAACTAGCAAATATCGACAAAGCGCAATTAACAGGTCAGTCATTATTGAGCTACGAAATTCTAGCCCGCGATTTAGACCTTGCGATTGAAGGCGCTCAGTTTCCAAGTTACTTAATGCCAATTAACCAAATGGGCGGGGCGCATAACACCTTTGCTGCTTTAGGCTCTGGGCAAAGCGCACAACCTTTTAACACGGTTGAAGATTATCAAGCATTTGAAAAACGTGCTGATGGTTTTATCGCTTGGTTAGACAGTGTTGAGCAATCAATGCGCCAAGGCATGAAAGACAAAGTGGTTCTTCCTAAACCGCTTGCTGAAAAACTATTACCGCAATTTCAAACTCATATTGTAGAAAAACCAGAAGGGTCATTATTCTGGGGCCCAATTGCTCAGTTACCTGATTCTTTCAGCGACGAACAAAAAGCACAGCTAACAAGCGCGTACACGGCGATGATCAGCGAGCGTTTAGTGCCTGCGTATCAAAAAATGGCTGACTTTTTAGCGAATGAATACATTCCAAATGCCCGTGAAAGCATTGGTTACAGTGACCTACCAAATGGTAAAGCATGGTATGAGTATCAAATTAAACAGCATACAACGCTTAGCTTAAACGCCGATGAAATTCATGATATTGGTTTAAGCGAAGTATCGCGCATTTTATCTGAGATGAAAAAAGTCAAAGAGACTGTCGGTTTTGAAGGCGATTTAAAAGCGTTTTTTGAACACCTAAGAACCTCAGATGAGTTTTACTACGATACGCCAGAAGAGTTAATTGCCGCGTACGAAGCAGTAAAAGAAAAAATTGATGCTAAGCTGCCGCAAATGTTCGATATTGCGCCAAAAGCGCCATACGTTGTAAAAGCAGTTGAAGATTTTCGCGCTGAATCAGCTGCGGGTGCATCTTACCAGTCGCCAGCGCCAGATGGCTCACGCCCAGGTATTTTCTATATCAATACCTTTAACCTAAAAGCACAGCCTATGTTTTTGCTTGAAACCTTGTCTATTCACGAAGCCGCACCGGGTCACCACTTTCAAATTGCCTTGCAACAAGAAATTGAAGGACTACCGCTGTTTCGTAAATTTGGTGGCTACACGGTATTTGCAGAAGGTTGGGCATTGTATGCAGAAAGTTTAGGTAAAGAGCTTGGCTTATTTACCGACCCTTACATGTGGTACGGCCGTTTATCAGATGAACAATTACGTGCAATGCGCTTAGTGCTTGATACTGGTTTCCACGCAAAAGGTTGGACACGTCAACAAGGTATTGATTACATGTTGGCTAACTCATCAATGGCAGAAAGCGACATTATCGCCGAAGTTGAGCGTTACATTGCATGGCCGGGCCAAGCGCTGTCGTACAAGTTAGGTCAGTTCAAAATTCAAGAACTACGTGACTACGCGAGCAAAGAGCTAGGCGATAAGTTCGATATTAAAGCTTTCCATACGCAAGTTCTGATTGATGGCGCATTACCTATGCCAATTCTTGAAGAGAAAATTAAGCGTTGGGTTAACGAGCAAAAGTAGCACCTTTGCGCGCATGCTGGCTTTACGCTAGAATGCGCGCTGTTTAGGGGCTTTGAGTAATACCATGTTAGAAGATCAATTTTGGCTTAAGCGCTCGCTTGAGCAAATGTCACAACCCGAATGGGAAGCCATTTGTGACGGCTGTGGTAAATGTTGTTTAAACACATTTATCGACAGTGAAGACGAAGATGAATTTACCGCAACGGATCAACTTCGCGAGGGTGAAGAACTCATTTTCACTAATATCGTTTGCCAATACCTAGACAACGACACCTGTGGTTGTAGCGAATATGCGAACCGCCAAACCTTGGTGCCTTCATGTGTAAAGCTCACTAAAGAAAACCTCAAAGATATCTTTTTTATGCCACAAAGTTGTAGCTACCGACGCCTTTACGAAGGCCGTGGCCTTGCGTCTTGGCACCCGTTACTGAACGGTGGTAGTAAAGACATGATGCATGAGCTGGGTATTTCTGTGCGTGACAAAACAGTGAAAGACTGCGATGTAGACTTAGATGATTTTGACCTTTACGTGGCCGAATGGCCAACCAGAGACATTGATTAATGAGCACCCTTAAAGCCAGCATTGGCTTGTTAAACCCAAAAAGCCCAACCAATGTGGGTGGCGTATTACGTGCCGCGGGTTGTTACAATGCCAAGCAGGTGTTTTTTACTGGTAGCCGCTATTTACGCGCTAATAAGTACCATACCGATACCAAAAATGTGCTTGAGCACATTCCGCTAACGCAAGTCGAAAGCCTTGAGCAAGCAAAGCCTGAAGGTGCCACAACGGTGGTGATTGAGCTTGTTGAAGGTGCAACGCCGCTGCCTGAATTTAAGCACCCTGAAAACGCATTTTATGTGTTTGGCCCTGAAGATGGCTCGGTCAGTAAAGACGTGCTGAAATGGTGTGATGAAGTAGTGTATGTGCCAACCATAGGCTGTATGAACCTAGCCGCAACCTGCAATGTTGTGCTGTACGACCGACTTGCAAAGCTCGGTGGCATTGAGAGTTCAAACGACACCATTTGCAATAGTCGAGACACTAACAACTCACTTAAATGGCAACAAAAAAAGAGCGCTAAATAGCGCTCTTTTTAGATTCAAACTCAAAACTACTTTTTAGTAATTTGTACGTTACTTTCAAGGCCAATACCGTTGTCGGTAATGTCTGTGGCAAAATAAACACCGACAGGTTGCTCGCGTAGCGAATCAAGCTCAGCCATTTCTTCATTAGTTAATTGCCCCGTTGCAGCAATTGTATCAAGCAAAGGTAATAAGATTTTTTGTACGTCGAATGCCATGTTCACAAAGCCATTTTTAGTGACACTTTGCGACTCTAAAGTCTCGGCAATCTGCGCTGATTTATCACCGGTGAAAATCACAATATGATTGCCTTTCAGCGCCATTTTTATATCAAAGTTAAGTGGCACAGGCGATGGAATGTATTGGTTGATCAGTACTGCATCACCATTAGCTGGTAGCTTTATATTAGCAAGCGGCGGTACAAAACCTTGTGCAATCGAATACAAGCCATGGGCATCGGTCGCCGATAGAGTAACAATGGCATCAAGCTTGTCTATTTGTGGGCCATTGTAGTCATCGATAGTAAATGCAGCGTCTTGAACGCTGACACTCATGCCTTGTACGCCGTTTGCAAAGCCCGACATCATAGCAAGGCCAGCGGTGCTTACATCTTGCATTTGATTTTGTAGTGCAACTATTGGCCCGCAGTTAAACTCAGCTGACTTTATTGCACCGGTTAGTGTATTAGCCAGTGGCAGTACTTTTGCAACATCAATACCATAAGCAACACTCATCATTTGCCCGTCAAGCCCGGTGGTATGTTTTGGTACAAAACCACGCACAGCTTGTAGGGTATTTAGTAAGTCTTGATCTGTGCTTTGCAGTACCGCTTTTACGTCAAAGTCGGCGTAGTCGGCGGTAATACGGGTTTTTGTTGTGCCAGATACTGTTGCAGGCCATTTAGCGGCAATGGCAGCAATATCATCTTGACACTCAGGTGTTGAAATTGCTGCTAATGCGTTTGATTGCTGGGCTTTATCAAGTAGCTCTTTGAGCATCTGATGTAAGCGAGAGTCTTCTTTGCCTGTTACAGCATTGGCGATACGTTGATGATCAACAAAGCCAACCGAATTACCATCAAGCGAGAAAGTTTTAATTAGCTCAGGTAGTTTTTTAGTCTCAGCCAGTGATTGAGCCGGTTTTTCTACGCCAAGGGCAATACGTAAATCTTGATCATTAGTAAGCGCAGTGGTCAGGGTTAAGGTAGCCCAATTATTGTGAGTTGATGCAATTAGGTTGAAGTTATCTAAGCCTTCAAGTTCAATCGCAAAGCGCGTGTAACTTACGCCTTCAAGGCTTTCTGTTGTATACGCAATACCTGCTTCATCAGCAGATTGCTTAATACTATTGATAATGCTGCTTTGATCAGCGACCTGAAAACGCACAATCGGCATTAAACCTTGCGCATACATCATGCCTTTGTAGTCATCACCAAAGCCCCAAATCGATTTGAAGGCATCGTAAGAGCTCAGTGATTGTTGGTATTTTTCCATCAGTGATGCAAGGAATAGGACATTCTTATCATCAACAGTTTTAAGCTCAGCAATGATGGGCGTTAAATCGCTCGTGCCTTTCATTGCATCTGGCATAATAGCAAAGTATTTGCTGTACGGAAACGGCTTAAGTTGACCATAAAAAACCGCCGTATCGGCAGGCACGTAAGCAAGCTCAGGTAAATCTACATCAACACTGGCTTTATTTTGAGAGTACAACAATGCACCTGCAACAATGGCAATCGCGCCCCCAGCAAGAAGCTTATTATTCATAGAATGAATTCCTTTTTCTTTAATTAGTTGAAAAACATACCATGATTATCATCAACAGTTCTAGGTTTAGATATCTCTTAGAGTGAGATCATTATTTTTGTTTGTTTCAAATTATGTCTGAATTTCATCGCAAATCTTAGTAATAAATAATTGCTCATGTCATTTTGAATCAATAAAAATAACGATAAGGAAATGGATTTTGCAACTAAATCAATTTTTTAAAGTAGCAACAACCCTCGTAGCATCGGCTGTGTTAGCCGCTTGTAGTTCACAACCTGTTGCGTTGGATCCTGTTATTGGTGATACAGGGCAAGCTTTATCGACAATTGCACTTAAAAGTGATGTTAAGCACTACGATTTGGCACTTGAGGTATTTCCAGATAACCAACGTATTGAAGGTGTTGCTAGAACAGAGTTTAAAGTGCTAGAAGCCACTCAATTTGTAGAATTAAAATTGGATAGCCGCTTTAAAATTAATGAAGTGAGCTCAAAAGGGGAGGCTCTTAAATATGAACGTGATGGCGGTGTAATTCGGGTTGACTTAGGTGAACAACAAGCAAAAGACAGCATGGTAAGCATTGCTATAGCCTATCAAGGGTTTCCTCATATAGCTAAAAATGCTCCTTGGGATGGCGGTTTTGTATTTTCAAAAACAGAGGAAGGTGAACCTTGGATAGCAACGGCTGTACAAGGTGAAGGCTGCGACTTATTTTGGCCATGTAAAGATCATTTTGCAGACAAAGCAGATAGTATGCGCATTCGTCTAACAGTACCAGAAGGACTAAGTGCGGTGACTAATGGCGTTTTACAAGAAGTGAAGCCAGTTGATGGTAATAAACAGCAGTTTGATTGGCTGTTATCAGTGCCAGCCAGTGACTATAACATTGCAATTAATATTGGCCCCTATACGCGAATTCAAACCGATTACACCAGTGTTAACGGCGCGACTGTACCCATCGAATTTTGGTCACTCAAAAAAAATGAGCAAAAAGCACGCGAGCTTATCGAAAATGATTTACGCCAACAGGTTATGTTTTTTGAAAAGATGCTTGGTCCATATCCATGGGGCGGTGAAAAGTTAGGTTTTGTTGAGACGCCACACTTAGGCATGGAACATCAAACAATCAACGCGTATGGTAAAAAATACAAACGCGACCCTAATGGTTATGATTGGTTACTGCAACACGAATTAGCTCATGAATGGTTTGGCAACTTAATGACTCATGAGAAGCTCAATGATGCATGGCTTCATGAAGGGTTTGGTTTTTATATGCAACCAAGTTACAGCCTATATAAGTTTGGTGACGCAGCTTATAACCACAGCATGTATAAGTCGTTTTTAGGGCTGAAAAACTGTAAAGCCATTGTGCTTGATGGACAAGTAACATCTGACCAAGCGTTTAACTCTGATATATATGGCAAGGGTGGCTGGACATTACACACTCTTCGCTGGCTAGTTGGTGAAGATATATTTTGGCAAGCAACACGTGAGCTACTTTATGGTTTGAACGACACTAAGCAATTGGCTTATCCAATTTCACCGCGCTATCGAAATACCGACGAGTTTATTAGCATTGTTAATCGTTTAACGGGTAAAGACTATCAATGGTTTTTTAATATGTATCTTAAGCAGGCTGAATTACCTAAACTTGATGTTGTTCAATCAGCTAACAGATTGACACTTAAATGGAACAAGAACTCTTTGCAAGGAAAGTCATTCCCTATGCCAGTTCCAGTGCAAATAAATGGCTCGTTGGAAACTTATTCTGTTGAAAGTGGCGAGATTAGCATTGCTTTAAAAGCGGGGGATCATGTGGTGATCGATCCAAACATGAAGGTGTTTAGGTATTTACCAATTATCGATAAATGTACAACTGAGCAATAGCGAATCAGCCCGGCATTAATTACTTAATGCTGGGCTTTAAACTCAACATTCTTAGGCTAAATCGGCCGCGCTCGGCAATGAAGCAAATGCACCATAGCGGCTTACTGCAAAAGCGCCAGCTTTAGCTGCATAAGCAATGGTTTGTTCAATATTTGCTGGGGTTTGGCAAAACGCTTTAAAGCTTTGTTTGTTTTCACAATGCTGACCAATCTTTGACAGCATACCACCGATAAAGGCATCGCCTGCGGCTGTGGTATCAACTACTTTTGTAGCTGGTGGGCTAACTTGGCCTTTAAAATCTGCGTGATAGAAGCTAATAGCTTCACCGCCATTGGTTACCAGCAAGCAGGTTACACCGGCCTTTAAAATGGCATCAATGGTATGTTCAAGTGGCATTGCTTGATGGCTTTTTTGATTTAAAAACTCAAGTTCTTCAAATGAGAGTTTTACGATATCTGCCAAAGATATAACATGCCACATTCTATCGAGTGTATGGCGCATACTTGGCCAGAGGTTTTCGCGCAGATTCATATCAAAACTACAAATCGCGCCGGCTTTTTTCGCCTGAGTTAAACCATAAATTGTTGTTTGATAGATGTTGTGCTCAGTCAGACTGTTGCTGCATACATGCATGATGGCGTGATTTGCAAACATTGCATGGTCGAAGTCGTCTACGCTATAAAGTAAATCAGCGGCTGGTGGGCGATAAAAGCTAAATGAGCGTTCACCACTTTCATCAAGTGATACAAATGCAAGCGCTGTTTTGGCTGCATCAGTAAAGCGGCAATAAGATGTATTAACGCTATGTTGATCTAGCTGATCTTTAATAAAGTGGCCAAACATATCATCGCCTAACATGCCACAAAAGCTGGTGTTTAGGCCTAGTTTTGCTGCTGCAACAGCCACATTGGCAGGTGCGCCACCTGCGTATTTGGTAAATGACTCTGGTTGTTTACCATCTGATAAAAAGTCGATTAATGCTTCGCCAAAACACACTAAACTCATTATGCATTCCTCAAGGTTAAGGTTCTTAATACTTCGTAGCAGGCACCCATAGTATGGTAGTCAGTTTTGCCTGCTGGCGATTTTTCGTTACTGTAAGGTTGGTTTTGGGCAGATAAAATACGATACCAAGCACCATATTGGTGATCTACCATATGCTGCCAACTGTACAGCCAAATTTTTTCGTACCATTGCCAATAGCTTTCGTCATTTGTGGCATCAGCGAGTAGGGCCGCTGCCGCTAATGACTCGGCCTGCACCCAAAAGTATTTATCGCTATCACAAATTTGCTTATCTGGTGCAAAGCCATAGAAAATGCCACTATGTTGCTGATCCCATGCAATGCTTAGGGTTTCATCAAACAGGCTTTTGGCGCGCGTTACCAACCAAGGTTCATCAATATGGCGGTGTAAAATAAGTAACAGTTTTGCCCACTCAGTTTGATGACCTGGCTGAAATCCCCAAGGTCTAAATAAATGCTGTGGGTCATCTTTGTTGTAATCTAAATCGATTTGCCAGTTTTTATTGTAATGCTCCCAGACAAACTGTTGGCTGTGTGCAGCTAGTTTTACTGTAAAGGTCTCGGCAAGCTGTTTAGCACGCTTTAAATAACGGGTCTCGTTGGTTGCTTCAAAACACATGAGTAAGGCTTCGCATAAATGCATATTGGCATTTTGGCCTCGGTAGTCATCTGCATGGCTAAAGTCGGCATTTTGTTCATCTAAGTAGGCATTATGCTGGGGTTCAAAGTAGTACTGCTCTAATAAGTCCCATACCTGCGAAATGGTATTTTTACAATCGCTAATGCCTGCTTTTAACGCAACTGCGTTTGCAAGCAATACAAAGGCAAGCCCGTAGCAATGGTTGGTATCGTCTAAAACAGTTACCTTGCCGCTCTCATCTTGCTTTATAAGCCAAGCATAACCCCCGGATGCTTGCTTATGCGCATGTTCAAGGTGGGCTAAACCATGTTTAGCAAGGCTTAAATATTCAGGTTCTTTGAACTCGATATACGCCATCGCGTAGTTAAAAACAAAGCGGGTACTCGATACTAAATGACGAGTTTGTTTATCGTAAATTGCGCCATCATTTTTAAAATACTGATAAAACCCAGCTAAGCCATGGGCTGTATGATCAACACAATGAGGATGATAAAAAGCAAGGATGTCTTTTATGTGCTGTTTAAGAAAAACAGGGCTTTTAAAGTCAACTGTGGCCATGGTGTATCAATAAATCTATGTTCGTTTTGCAACTATAGCAGGAAATAAAAATATTGGAACGTTCCTAGTAAATCTTTGTGCTATTTTTGCTTCAATGTGTAGAATCAAGGGTAACTTGTTAACGGAGTGAAAACCACGTGAGTGAAATAAATACAAACCAATCGTTTGTCGCCGATGGTTCGCAGCAAAATAAAAACTACCTGCTACCACTGACGGCAATGACAACCCTGTTCTTTTTATGGGGCTTCATTACAGTTTTAAATGACGTTTTAATCCCGCGTTTAAAAGGGGTATTCGATCTAACCTACACAGAGGCAATGCTGGTTCAGTTTTGTTTCTTTGGTGCTTACTTTATCGTTTCGCTACCAGCGGGTATGTTGGTTAAAAAAATGGGCTACAAAAACGGTGTACTAACTGGCTTAGTCGTGGCATCAATCGGCTGTATGTTATTTTACCCAGCGGTTGTTGTGCATGAGTACTGGTTATTCTTAGGTGCATTATTTGTACTTGCAGCCGGTATTACCGTATTACAGGTATCAGCTAACCCGTATGTTGTGGCGTTAGGTCCTGAAAAAACGGCATCGTCACGTTTAAATTTAGCACAAGCACTTAACTCACTAGGCACAACAGTTGGCCCATATGTGGGTGGTATTTTATTCTTCGGTACAGCGGGTACGTTAGCTGCAAACGCAGCAACCGCTGAGTCGGTTAAAGTACCTTACCTTATGCTTGCAGCAGCATTACTGACTATTGCTGTGGTATTTGCCTTCTTTAAATTACCAGTAATTGCAGAGCATACAGAAGAGCAAGACTGTAAAGCGAAAGGCCACAGCCTAGCTGAAGCACCTCATTTAATGATGGGTGTTGTGGGTATCTTCTGTTACGTAGGTGCTGAGGTTTCAATTGGTAGCTTCTTAGTAAATTACTTTGGTGAAGAGCATATTGCTGGCCTTGAAGAGCATGCGGCTGCAAGCCTAATTGCTTACTACTGGGGTGGTGCTATGGTGGGTCGTTTTATTGGCTCTGCTGCACTGCAAAAGATTGCGCCTTCAAAAGCGTTATTCTTTAATGCCATGATGGTTATTGTATTGCTATTAGTGACTATTTTCACTGAAGGTGATGTAGCGCTTTACTCAGTACTAGCGATTGGTTTATTCAATTCAATTATGTTCCCAACTATTTTCTCTGTTGCAATCGAAAGCTTAGGCTCACTTACTAGTAAAGGTTCGGGCTGGTTATGCTTAGCAATCGTTGGTGGTGCCTTAGTACCATTAGTACAAGGTGTGGTTGCAGATACGGTTAGTATTCAGCAAAGCTTCTTTGTACCAGTGATTTGTTATGCATTTATCGCTTGGTATGGCTTAAACGTTGTACGTTTGGCTGATAGCTGGAAGAAACGCATAGCTTAAATAGCTATTTAATAAAAAACCCCGCACTGAGATGCGGGGTTTTTTATGTTTGTAATTCAGTCTTATAAACAAAGTTAAATGACAAATAGATTTAATGAATACGTATTCAGAATGTATTTTTTACCTGTTTTTTAGGAACGTTCCAGTACTGTGTTTTTTAAATTGATCTAATAATTTACTTTAGATGCAGGATTTGCTGCCGTTAACAAAGTAATTGATTTTTATGGAAAGCGTTTATTTTCAATAATGAACGTTTTTTCTAGTTTTAGCTTAAATTTATAAGACAAAGAGCTCTAAATTTGTTAAATATAAATGCGCTAACAACGAAAAAAATAACAAACAGGTTTGTCATGCAAAGCACTCTTAAATTTACCACCAAGGTAACTGTGGCTGCATCACTGGTTTTAGTGATCGTGCTCGGTTTATTCACGATTAACAACTTCATCTCTATGCGCAGCCAAACGCAGGAGCAGCTTTCGCTGGTTCTACAAGAGATTTCTCAGTCAGTGTCGCAAAACATAGCCAACTGGTTGAATGCTAAGTTAGCGATTGTCTCGTCGGTTGCAGACACATATCAACTTGGCGACAGTAAAGAACTGACACTCACACAACTCAATACAGCTGACAAAGCCGGTAATTTCAAAAATACTTATATTGGTATCACTGACGGCACCTTTGTGTTGAATGACCAATCTGTTGTGTTGCCACCCGATTACGACGCTACAACACGTCCATGGTACAAACTGGTTGAGAACAAAACCAATACTGCATTTACAGCCCCTTATATTGATGTAACAACTAATGAACTGACAATTTCGGCTGTAGCACCAATGCAAGCAAACGGCGTATTTAGTGGTGTTGCAGGTGCCGATATCGATATGAAAACCATAACTAAAATCGTCAACGAAATTGACTTTTTAGGTTTCGGTTATGGTTTTTTACTTGATAGTGAAGGGCGAATTTTAAGCCACCCAGAAACTAAATTTAACGATAAAAACATGCGCGACTTATTTGGCAAAAGCCTGTCGTTAAAATCTGAATTTGTAGAAGTACAGGTAGGTGGTTTAGATAAACTTGTTTCGTTCACTAAAATTAAAGGGATTCAAAACGTTGATTGGTATTTAGGAGTGGTGATCAACGAAGAAATTGCTTATTCATCAGTTGCTTCATTTAGAAATATGGCGGCTATCTACATGCTGATGGGTATAGTTGCGATTGTATTAATGATGCAGTTTTTACTTCGCTATTTAATGCGTCCAATGCAGCGCTTAAACGATGCAATTAAAGACATTGCGCAAGGTGAGGGCGATTTAACCCGCCGCCTTGAGGTTGAAAACAATGACGAGTTTGGCGAGCTAAGCCATTACTTTAATGCGTTTATCGAAAAAATTCATACATCAATCGAGCAAGTTAAAAATACCACCGTTGAACTTGAACGCCTAGTTGAGAGTTTAGTTAATCAAACTCAAGGCACCCTCGACATGTATGCAGACCAAACAAAACGCACTGATAACGTTGCCACCGCAATCAATGAGCTGACATCTAGCGCGGTAGAAATCTCCAATAGTGCTAGTAATGCATCAACGTTAGCAACCAGTGCTAATAGCCAATCTTTACAAAGCCAATCTGCCTTAGCTGATAACTTAGAGGCTATTAATGCTTTGTCTCGTAATATGGAGCAAGCACAAAAAACTATTAATAGTTTAGATGCACACACAGTAAGCATCGGCCAAGTTCTCGAAGTGATAAAAGGTGTTAGTGAACAAACTAACTTACTAGCGCTTAATGCTGCAATTGAGGCGGCCCGTGCAGGTGAAGCGGGTCGTGGTTTTGCGGTTGTTGCTGACGAAGTGCGTCAACTAGCCCATCGTACACAACAATCTACCCAAGAAATCGAAGACACTATTTCTCAGTTACAACAAGGCTCAGCCTCGGCGGTAGAAGTAATGACTGCCAGTATTCGCGATAGCGAAAAGAGTGTCGAGCAGGCACGTATTGCCGGCGATAAAATGGCTGAAGTCACACGAGCTATTGAATCAATTGACGACGTAAATCACAGTGTTGCCAATGCTACGACTGAGCAAAACCACGTGATCCAGAGCTTAGACAGTGACATTCATTCGATTAGCGAACTATCTAATCAAGGTCAAAGTAACCTTAACAATACACTTAATGAATGCACTAAGCTAAAAGCACAGTTTTATGAATTAGAAAAACTTGTTTTGAAATTTAAAGTTTAATTTTACACCGAGCATTTACAATTGGAACAAAACTGGCTTAGTGCCATCACCATAAACAGTGTCGACACGGCGGATAAACAACGCCGTGCTTTCACGTTATTTACTATGGCGTTTTTTGCCATCGTATTGATCACTTCGTTAGTGTTGTCTAACTACCATATTTACGCAGTGCAATTGACAGTGATGTTATTGGTAAGTGATATAACCATTGTTTTATGTATGTTGTATTACTTCCGTACTGGTGCGCTGGTTTTGGTAACCAGTATCATTTTGTCTATTATTTTGTTGTTATGCATGTCTTTGGTTTATACCGGTGGCAAAGAAAATACGGCACTGTATTGGTTGATGTTTTACCCTATTGTCAGCTATGTCACATTAGGCTTAAGAACGGGCAGTATTCTTGTCGGTAGCATGTACTTAAGTGCATTGGTTTTATTACTCGGGCCAGATATTGGTCAAGCTAAATACGGGCCAGTCGAAATGTCGCGTTTTTTAGCTTCTTTTACCATGGTGATTTTGTTTTCTGCAATTAGTGAATACTTCAGACAAAAAAGCCATCAAAAGATTGCAGATATCACTTTAATTGAAAAGCGCGATGCCTTGACCGATCCCCTTACAGGCCTTGCGAATCGTCGTTATATTTATGAACATATTCAGCCTCGCCTTGAAGCTGAAGCGGCAAACTACTTACCCATGTCGGTATTATTGATTGATTTGGATAACTTTAAATCTCTCAACGATAGTTATGGCCATGACTTTGGTGATCAGGTCTTGATAGCGTTTACTGCTATGTTGCACGATAAATTGCGTGGCACAGATATAAAAGCACGCTATGGCGGCGAAGAGTTCATCATTTTATTGCCTAAGGCAGGGATTCAGATTGCTCATGCTGTAGCCGAAAAGTTACGTGCTTATGTTGCGCAAAAGCAAATCCCTTATGATGTTGGGCAGTCTGTTACCATTACTTGCAGCATTGGTATTGCTAGCCTAGAACGTGGTAGCCAATTTAGTAAAACAATTAAGCAAGCTGATGACAACCTCTATAAAGCGAAAGCAAAAGGGCGTAACTTAGTAGTGTCGGAATTGAGTGAGATAAGCTAAATGGCAAAGCTAATTTATGTTTACGACCCCATGTGTAGTTGGTGTTGGGGCTATAGAGAAACCTGGTTAAAACTCCAAGCAGCCCTTGGTGGTAAACTTGCTATTGAATATAAAGTGGGTGGCCTTGCTCCCGATTCAGATGAGCCAATGCCAAAAGATATGCAGCAGTTTTTACAGCAAACTTGGAACCGTATAGAGCAGCAACTTTGCACACCGTTTAATCATGAGTTTTGGCAAACCGCGCAACCACGTCGCTCTACTTACCCAGCATGCCGCGCTGTGCTTGTGGCAAGGCAGCACAATAAAGAGCACAAAATGCTCTACGCCATTCAAAAAGCTTACTACTTAAATGCACAAAATCCATCGGACATCAGCACCCTTGTAAGCCTTGCAGAGCAAATAGGGTTAGAAAAAAACGCATTCATTAAAGAAATTGAAAGTGAAAAAATAAATTCGTTACTTATGGCCGAAATAAACCAAGCCAGAAGCTTACCCATTCAAGGTTTTCCGTCTTTAGTCATTGAAAATAAAGGCCTATACGCTGCTATCCCTGTTAATTATCAAGACTGGCAAAGCACTTATCAGCAAATACTATCCCATATTTAGTCCCGGAAACCCTGCAACTTTTGCCTTATTCTTGCGCAATATAAACTAATTGTTACAGCTGTCATATTTTTGTATTTTTTGCGCAACATGCTTGTCATTTTTCATCGTTATCCTTTCGCACAATAAAACAACCCAACTAGCAAATTAAGCTAACTTAACGAGTAAAGGTGTATGCGATGAAAGGCGTTAAACCACTGATTTTAGCAGGTATTGTAGCGGCATCTGCAGCAGTACATGCAAACGATCTAGATAAAGTAATTGATAAAAGCAGCGAGATAAACAAATCTGCAGCGCAATCACAAACTAAAATCGACAAGATTGCCGATTCAATGCAAGGTCGTTTACAACAATTCAAAGCCCTTAATAAAGAAATTGACGGCTTAACTGTTTATAACGCGCAACTTACTAAGCAATTAAACAACCAAATTGCTGAAATGGACGCGTTAAACGAGTCAATGGATCAGGTATCGGTTATCGAGCGTCAAATCACGCCGTTAATGATGCGTATGATCACAGGTCTTGAGCAGTTTGTTGCACTAGACGTACCTTTCTTAACTGAAGAGCGTAGCAAACGTATTGCATCATTAAAAGAAATGATGGACCGCGCAGACATCACTTCAAGTGAAAAATTCCGCCGCTTACTTGAAGCTTACCAAGTAGAAGTTGATTACGGTCGTACTATCGAAGCGTACACAGCATTACTTAATGTTGATGGCCAAGAGCGCGAAGTTGATTTCTTACGCATCGGTCGTTTAGAACTTATTTATTTAACACGCGATGGCAAAAAAGCAGGTAGCTGGGATAAAGAAACAAAATCGTTTGTTGAATTACCAGATTCTGCAATCAGCCAAATCAACAAAGGTTTACGCATTGCACGTAAGCAACTTGCCCCAGATATGTTAACACTGCCAGTCCACGCTGCTGAATAAGAGGTTTGAGATGAAATTATTAACGAAAATGACAAAAATGGCCGTGTTTGCAGCTGGCCTTGGTTTTGCTGGTAGCAGCCTAGCGGCTGAGCCAATGGATTTAGACTCATTACTAAAAACATTAGAGCAAGGGAAAGCACAACAAAGCGCTGAGAATAAGCAACGTGAACAAGAGTTCATGGCGCGTCAAAACGAACAAGTACAAATGCTTAAAGATACACAAGCAAAACGTACTGCAATGCTTAACGAGTCTGAGCGTTTAGAAACTCAGTTTGAAGAAAACGAAGTAAAGCTAGCTAACTTAACAGACACGCTTTCAAACCGTATGGGTTCACTTAAAGAGCTATTCGGTGTGTTACAACAAGTAGCAGGCGATTCAAGCAATAAATTCATGACGTCAGTTGTTTCTGCTGAGCTTCCTGGACGCAGTAACTTCATGGATGAGCTAGCACAAAAAATGGGTTCAACGTCAAAGCTTGCTTCAATCGATGATATCGAAAAAGTATGGTTTGAATTACAACGCGAAATGACTGAGCAAGGTAAAGTATCTCGCTTTACAACAGATGTTATCGTTGAAGGTGGCAGCAAAGCACAAAAAGAAGTGGTGCGTGTTGGTGCATTTAACTTAATCGCAGACGGTAAATACCTTGAGTACACACCGGCTACAAATACAATCAGCCAGCTTACACGTCAGCCTAGCAGCCGTTACACAGCAACTGCAGCTGATTTACAGCAAGCAAACTCAGGTGTTGTACCGTTTGCACTTGACCCAACTGGCGGTTCAATCTTAGGTCTTTTAGTACAAGCACCAGACACTGAAGAGCAAGTTCACCAAGGTGGTACGGTTGGTTACATCATTTTAGGTGTTGGTTTAATCGCTTTACTAATTGCACTTGAGCGTTTTGTATCTCTGATGATTATGGGTAGCAAAATCCGTCGTCAGCTTAAAGACACAGTGGCACGTGATGACAACCCACTTGGTCGTGTAATGAAAGTGAAAGATCAGTACCCAGATGTAGCGTACGACACACTTGAGCTTAAATTAAGCGAAGCTATCATTCGTGAAATGCCAAAAATTACCCGTAACCTGACGCTAATCAAGATTATCTCTGTAGTAGCACCATTACTTGGTCTACTAGGTACGGTAACCGGTATGATTAACACCTTCCAAGCAATTACCTTGTTCGGTACAGGTGACCCTAAACTAATGGCGGGTGGTATTTCTCAGGCACTTGTAACAACGGTACTTGGTCTGGTTGTGGCTATCCCAACAGTATTCTTATACACACTTCTTAACACGCGTTCTAAAAACATGCTGTTGATTTTACAAGAGCAAAGCGCAGGTATCATCGCAGAGCGAAGCGAGAAAGGAGCATAAATCATGGTGCTATTGATTGATGCAATCAATGCTCTACGTGATTTCCTCGACACAGGTGGCCAAGTTCTCTTGGTCATCGGGGTCCTCATCTTCGCGATGTGGTTATTGATACTTGAGCGTTTTATGTATTTCTTTGGTGGCTTTAAACGCTACAAGAAAGACGTAAAAAGCACTTGGAGCAATAGAGCAGAGCGTAACAGCTGGAACGCAGAGCAAATTCGCCAAGCGATGATTTCACGCGCTGGCATGCAACTAAATAATAACCTTGCGCTAATCAACGTAATGGTTGCGTTATGTCCACTTTTAGGTCTGTTAGGTACCGTAACCGGCATGATCGAAGTATTTGATGTAATGGCAATCACTGGCACAGGCAGTGCACGTTCGATGGCATCAGGGGTGTCTAAAGCCACTATCCCAACAATGGCCGGTATGGTGGGTGCACTTTCAGGGGTATTCGCATCAACGTTCTTACAACGTCGTGCAAAACGCGAAGTGCAATTACTTGAAGACAACATGGTCTTAGACCACTAAACGAATTTTAGGGTGATGTGAGCATCACCCACTAGGAGACTAACAATGAGAGCGCCACTAGGTAACTTATTTCAAGAAGACGACGCAGAAGAAATCAACATGACGCCAATGCTAGACGTTGTTTTCATCATGCTTATCTTCTTTATCGTAACAGCATCATTCGTAAAAGAAGCCGGTATTGATGTAAACCGCCCTGAAGCGGCAACGGCAGTGAAAAAAGAGCGTGCCAACATCTTAGTTGCTATTTCTGACAAAGGTGAAATTTGGATCAACAAACGCCAAGTAGATATTCGTGCAGTACAAGCAAATATCGAGCGCTTAAAAGCTGAAAACCCACAAGGTAGCGTGGTTATTCAAGCTGATAAGAAAGCCACAACCGATGTACTTATCAAAGTAATGGATGCATCGCGAGCTGCAGGCGCATTTGATGTGTCGATTGCTGCGCAAGAAGCATCATAAGGAATGTGAGCGATGCGTTATATAGTTGCATTAATCATCGCGGGTATCGTGACTGTCATGCTGTTTTTAGGCATGCAGGCACTGATCACCGGTGGTGAAGGGGCCATGTCTGAGCCCGTAAAAGGAAACGTACTTGATTTTGTTCGTCTGAAAAAAGAAGAGACAGTGCAAAAGAAAGAACGTAAACCGCAAAAGCCACCAACGCCAAAAGAGCCACCTCCGCCAATGGAATCACCGCAAATGCAAAACAGTGATCCTAACACGAGCAATGCGAACTTTGACTTTGGTGCCAGTGTTGAAGCCGACGTTAACTTAGCCGGTGGTTTAGCCCTTGAATCAAGTGACGGTGAATACCTACCGATTGTAAAAGTAGCGCCTGTTTATCCGCGCCGAGCTTTATCGCGTGGTATCGAAGGCTATGTGATAGTTGAGTTTACAGTAACTAAACAAGGCACAGTACGTGACCCGAAAGTAGTGAAAGCCGAACCAGAATCACTGTTTGACCGCGCTGCGATGGATGCAGCACTTAAATTTAAATATAAACCGCGCGTTGTTAACGGTGAAGCTGTTGAAGTAGCGGGCGTACAGAACAAAATTTCTTTCCAAATTAACGGTTAGAAAAGAGGAATGCGATTATGAAACCTTTAAAAGTTGCCGTGATTTGCGCGGCTGCTTTCACAAGCAGCCTGGTAATTCCAAGCGTCGTTAGCATGTTACCAGGTGTCACACTGGCAACAGCTCACGCTGAAGAGCAAAAAACCAAACGCGTACCTGCACTGCGTGAAAAAGTGTATAGCCAATTAGCACGAGCACAAAAGCTAGCTGATGATGGTGATGCAAAAGCAGGATTAGCAGCCCTTGATAGTATTCAAGAGCGCTCTTCAAGCATGAACTCGTATGAAATTGCCATGATGCATAATTTCTACGGTTTTATTTACTACAACGAAAACGACTTAGATAAAGCAATTGCGTCGTTTGAAAAAGTAGTAAACGAAGATGCGATTCCAGAAACATTACGTGTAAGCACCACCTTTAGCTTAGCGCAACTTGCAATGGCTAATAGCGATTACGAAAAGGTAATCAAATATTTAGCGCAGTGGGATGTGATTAACGACAAGCCTAAAACAGATGCTTATTACGTATTAAAGTCACAAGCATATTATCAGCTTAAAGATTACCAAAAAGGCATTGAAAACATTAACCTTGCTATCGCAGAAGCCGACAGCAAAGGTGAAATGCCAAAAGAAAACTGGTTAATCTTACAGCGTGCTATGTACTACTCACTTAACCAGTCTGACAAAGTGGTCGAGGTACTTGAGCGTTTAGTTAAGCTTTACAACAAGCCTGAGTACTGGGTTCAGTTAGGTGGCATGTACGGTGAAACGGGCGCAGAGAAAAAGCAATTAGCGATTTTAGAAGCGGCATATCAACAAGGTTTCATGAAATCTAAATCAGATTTACGTCAATTATCACAAGTGTATTTATACAACGGCCTGGCTTTTAAAGCGGCGAACGTGATGAGTAAAGCAATGCAAGACGGTGTCGCTGAAAAATCAGCGAAAAACTATGCCTTTGTTGCAGAAGCGATGGTACAAGCAAAAGAGGGTGAAAAGTCACTTCCTTACTTTGCAAAAGCCGCTGATTTAGTTACGCATGGTCAGTACGAACAACGTATTGCAGAGGTAAGCATTAACCTTGAAAAATATGAAGAAGCAGCTGATGCTGCACGTAAAGCTCTAGATAAAGGCGGCTTAGATTTTGAATCAAATGTGTATGTTGCCTTAGGTATGGCGCAGTACAATTTACAAAATTTTGATGCCTCGATTTTAGCGTTTGAGCAAGCGGAAAAACACAAAAAGTCACAGCGTTTAGCTGAGCAATGGATCAAGTATGTGAAGCGTGAAAAAGTGCACGCCGAAACATTACGTACCGCTTTACTCTAAATCGTATTCAACAGGCAAGCGTACAAAAGAACTAATTTATAATCGCAACACCAAAGCTGCCTTCGGGCGGCTTTTTTCCGTTCCTAAAATTAACTAACTTACTCTTTTTTAAATAATTAATATTGTCATTTTATGTTTATTAAAGTGTAACTAGTTTGTCATACAGCTCCCGTAAGGTAGTCGCAGTTTAAAACTCAAGTGACCCAAAAGCATTATTTTGCAGTGCTTTTTCGGTGACTTGAGTTTATGCGCTAACACAATAATTAAATATCTATCTTAACGGAGTGAACAATGAAATTATCTGACTTATTCAAAGTTAGTTTGGTAGCTGCAGCAGTTTCTTTAGCTGGTTGTGGTGGTGATTTAGTCGTTAAAGAAGGCGACACCACTGTCAACGAAGGTGATAACATCACTAACATCATCGATAATGGTGGTGACAATGGTGATAACGGCGGCGACCAATCAGGTCGTGATGATTCTCAAAACGCAACAACTGGTTTCCCAACTGACATCGAAAATGCCTTAACACAAGGCTTAGCAACAGATGTTTCTTCACAATTCCCTACGATTACAGATAAGCCAGTTTACCGCTTATCAGCAGACACTACATTCACAGCTGATGTAACACTAACTAACGATGCTCACTGGATTTTAAATGGTCGTACAGCTGTAGGTAATGACCGTGCTGATAACGCTGTTCTTTATATCCAACAAGGTACTACATTAATTGGTGAATCGGGTGACGACTTCTTAGTTGTACGTCGTGGTTCACAAATCGAATCAGTAGGTACTGTAAGCCAGCCAATCACAATGACTTCGATTCAAGATGTAACTAATGTTGAAACGTCAATCGGTCAGTGGGGTGGTTTAGTTCTTCTTGGTAATGCACCAGCAAACTCATGTGGTGACCAACAAGGTGAAGCAACTTCAGACGAACTTGCAAACTGCGGTGTTGCAGCTGAAGGTGATGCAGGTCAATTCGGTGGTAACGTTGCAGATGATAACTCAGGTACATTGAAATATTTAGTTGTTAAACATGCAGGTAAAACACTGGGTAATGGTGATGAATTAAACGGTATCTCATTTGCCGGTGTTGGTTCAGCAACGACAGTTGATTACATTCAAGTACACGAAAACTTAGATGATGGTATCGAGTTCTTTGGTGGTACAGTAAACGTAAGTAACGTGGTACTTACAAGCATTGGTGATGACTCACTAGATTGGTCATTTGGCTGGACTGGTACAGCGAAAAACGTATACATTCAACAAGCTGCGAACTTAGGTGACAATGCGATTGAAGCGGATAACTCTGAGTTTGATTCAAACGCTACACCACTGACTAACCCTACCATTGAAAACGTAACAATCGTGGGCGCTGAAGGTAACAATGGTATTCGTTTACGTGCAGGTACTGCAGGTATGCTGAAAAACGTTTTCGTTACAGGCCCTGCAACCTATGAAAACTGTTTACGTGTTGGTTCTGACTCAGTGCCTCGTGCAGAAGACGGTTCACTGACTATCACAAACTCTATTGTTGCATGTCAAACACCTGCTAATAACTTCGGTAGCGAAACAATTAATGGTGGTACTGTACAAGCATGGTTTGAAGGTCAAGACGGTAACCAAACTCTTACACCAGCAGATTTAATGTTAGATGATAATGGTTATATGCCTTTAGCTGGTTCACCATTATTAGCGAATGGTCAAATCGGTGCATTTAGCGCAACAAATAACTGGATGGAAGGTTGGACTGTTGCTATCAATGGCGGTTTCCCAACTGATATTGAAAATGCAATGGCGCAAGGTCTTGCGACAGACGTTTCATCTGAATTCCCGCAAATCACTGACAAGCCTGTTTATCGTTTAGCTGAAGATACAACCTTCACTGCAGATGTAACATTAACAAATGACGCACACTGGATCTTAAATGGTCGTACAGCAGTGGGTGGTGACCGTACTGATAGCGCAACATTATATGTTCAAGCAGGTACTACATTAATTGGTGAAACAGGCGATGACTTCTTAGTTGTTCGTCGTGGCTCGCAAATTAACGCAAATGGTAATGCTACAGCACCAATCACCATGACATCTATCCAAGATATGACAGGTGCAGAAACAGGCATCGGTCAATGGGGTGGTTTAGTATTACTTGGTAATGCACCTGCTAACTCATGTGGTGACCAACAAGGCGAAACAACACCTGAAGAGCTAGCAAACTGTGGTGTTGCAGCTGAAGGTGATGCAGGTCAATTCGGTGGTGATGATGCAGAAGATAACTCAGGTGTTATCCGTTATGTTGTTGTTAAACACGCAGGTAAAACACTGGGTAATGGCGATGAGCTAAATGGTATCTCATTCGCAGGTGTTGGTTCTAAAACAAAAGTTGAATACATCCAAGTTCACCAAAACCTTGACGATGGTATCGAGTTCTTCGGTGGTACTGTCAACGTTCGTAACGTTGTACTAACTGATATTGGTGATGACGCGTTTGACTGGTCATTTGGTTGGACTGGTCGTGCACAAAACGTATATATCCAACAATCATCTGTTGAAGGTGACAATGCAATCGAAGCAGATAACTCTGAATTCGATTCAAACGCTACACCATTAACTAAGCCATTACTTTCAAACGTAACGATTGTTGGTGCTGACGGTAAAAACGGTGTTCGCCTTCGTGCAGGTACAGCGGGTGTTATCCGTAACATGGTTATCACAGGTCCTGACGGTTACAAAAACTGTCTACGTGTAGGTTCTGACTCTGTAGCAAATGCTGAGTCTGGTGAGCTTTCTATCGAAAACTCAGTGGTAGCATGTAATGCAGACAATAACTTCGGTTCTGAAGCAATCGGTTCTGGTAATGTTCAATCTTGGTTCGAAGGTCAAACTGGTAACCAAACACTTACTGCAGCGACATTAAACCTTGCTACAGATGGTTTCACACCTAAATCAAGCTCGCCGCTATTAGGTGCAGGTGTTGATGCGTCAGACCTTGACCCATTCTTCACTAAAACAAGCTATATTGGTGCATTTGACGGTGACAATAACTGGATGGAAGGTTGGACAGTTGCTGTTAACCCTAGCTTCCCTACAGATATCGCTAACGCAATGGAACAAGGTCTAGCGACTGATGTTTCTGCAAGCTTCCCACAAATTACCGATAAGCCAGTGTATCAACTAGCGCAAGATGTTGTTTTCACATCAGACGTGACATTAACTAACGATGCTCACTGGATCCTTAAAGGCCGCACAGCAGTAGGTGGTGACCGTACTGATAGCGCAACACTTTATGTGCAATTTGGTACAACGCTAATCGGTGAAAGTGGTGATGACTTCTTAGTTGTTCGTCGTGACTCTAAGATTGAAGCGGTAGGTACAGCAACTCAGCCAATCGTGATGACATCTATCCAAGATATGACAGGTGCTGAAACAGGCATTGGTCAATGGGGCGGTGTGGTACTTCTTGGTAACGCACCAGCTAACTCTTGTGGTGACCAAGTGGGTGAAACAACGGCTGATGAACTAGCAAACTGTGGTGTGGCTGCAGAAGGTGATGCTGGTCAATTCGGTGGTAATCAACCAGAAGATAACTCAGGTACACTTAAGTATGTTGTTGTAAAACAAGCAGGTAAAACACTAGGTAACGGTGATGAACTTAACGGTATTTCACTTGCAGGTGTTGGTAGCCAAACTGAACTTGATTATATCCACGTTCACGAAAACCTTGATGACGGTGTTGAGTTTTTCGGTGGTACAGCAAGCATCAGCCACTTAGTACTGACAAACATCGGTGATGACTCGCTAGATTGGTCATTCGGTTGGACTGGTAATGCACAATACGTATTAATCAAGCAGTCTTCATCTGAAGGTGACAATGCAATTGAAGCTGATAACTCAGAGTTTGATTCTAATGCTTCACCTTTAACAACACCTACTATCTCTAACGTAACTATCATCGGTGCAGATGGTGTAAACGGTATCCGTTTACGTGCAGGTACTGCGGGTATGCTGAAAAACGTAGTAGTAACAGGTGGTGAAGGTTATAAAAACTGTTTACGAGTTGGCGCAGATTCAGCACCTCGCGCTGAAGATGGTTCACTTACTATCAGCCACTCAGTAGTTGCATGTGCAACAGATAACAACTTCTCAAGCCAAGCAATTGGTACGGGGAATGTTCAATCTTGGTTCGAAGGCCAAGAAGGTAACTCTATCATGGACGCAGCAATGTTAGGCCTAAGCTCTAACGGTTATCAACCAAGTGCTGAATCAGCACTACTTGGTAGCGGTTTCGATGCTTCAAGCCTAAATAGCTTCTTCGACCAAGTAGATTACATCGGTGCAATGGATGCGCAAACAGACTGGACAGCAGGTTGGGTAAAAGTAGGTCTTAACTAAGCCCTTCTAATCCATGGTCGGGGGCAACCCCGGCCAGCTTCTAGTTTTGTTTTCGGAGTATAATAATGAAATCTTTTACCCCCTCTAAACTTGTGCGTTCAAAGATAAACCATGCAGTGCTTGCAGCATTAGTTGGCTTATCAGTGAATACTGCCTATGCAGCGGATGAAGCACAAGAAATTGAAGAAGTGGTTGCTGTAGGACAGCGTTTAAAAGGGAGTGCTGGCGCGGTTCTTCAAGAGCGTCAAAATCAAGCTTTCGTCGCCGATATCATGGGTGCAGAGCAAATCTCTCGTACTGGTGATGGCGATGCTGCATCAGCACTTCGTCGTGTAACAGGTTTGACACTTGTTGATGGCAAGTTCATTTATGTTCGTGGTTTAGGTGAGCGATATTCGAGTACTCAGCTTAACAGCATGTATGTACCAAGTCCTGATCCAACTCGCTCAGTTGTACCGCTTGACTTATTTCCATCAGATATTATTGAAAGTTTAAGTGTTCAAAAATCGTTTTCACCTGATATGCCAGCGCATTTTGGTGGTGGTAACGTAAATATTAGAACCAAATCAATTCCGACTGATTTTTTATTTAAAGTCGATATTGGTACTTCTTATAACACCAATAACAGTGATACAGGCTACTTCTATGAAGGTGGTGATGATGACTGGATGGGGCGTGATGATGGTACTCGTGCGTTACCAAGTGAGTTCATCGATGCCTTTTATGGTGCAGGCCTTGAAGGTGATATCAATACAACATTGGCTGAGCGCCAAGCATTGATGTCGGCTCTTGATTGGAACATTTCAGCAACTGAAAAAGACGTTGATCCTGAAATGAGCTTTTCAGTTTCACTAGGCGATCGCTTTGAAAGTGAAATGGGTACATTTGGTGTGCTAGCTGCGGTTTCTTACGAAAATGAGTGGGAAGTAGCACAAGAGAAAAGTGGTACAAACCTCGGTAGCTTAGGGTGTGAAGACAAGTGTTTTGCTCAGTATTACGATGGTACATCGACTGAACAAAATGTGCGTTGGAGTGGTACCTTCAATATTGGTTATGAGTTTAACTCAAATCATAAAATTGAACTGACTAATATTGCCCTGCATGACATGCGTGACCGTGTTCGTAATCGTAATTTCTATGATGCCAACGAAACGGAAGAAGGTGTACGTGATCTACGTCGTGTTGATGTTGTGTATGAAGAGCGTGAAATGTTCTCTAGCCAATTAAAGGGCACACACAACTTTACCGACTTTAACAACTTGTTTGTTGATTGGTACGCAGGTACAAGCCGTGCAAACCGTGATGCACCAGGTGGTGTAGACGCTGTTTTCCAACGTAACTACGACGATGGTGTGTTTGTTTCTGAGCAATTACAAGACGTTTCAGCAACTAACGTAACACGTGAATTCCAAGTTCTTCATGATGAAGTTGATACCTGGGGTTGGAATATGGGCATGCCATTTTATGGTGAAGGCTATGAGCTTGAGCTAAAAGTGGGTGGCGACTTCTCAGAGAAAACCCGTACAGCAAACAACACCACATTCGGTATTACACACCGCGGTATTTCAGATGATTATTCATTTGGTTCACGTTTAGATGAGATTTTTGCTTACGATAACATCAATAATGATGCTTTCTATGCAAGCTCAACGGGTTCTGGCATTTTTGATGACAGAACAACAGACGGTGATAAATACAGTGCGGCACATAAGTTAGATGCTTATTACTTTATGGCTGATTACTTCCTAGACAACACATGGCGTATTACCGGTGGTGTACGTTGGGAAGATTTTGCTCAAGTATCAGTACCATTTAAAGCGCATAGTAACTTATTTGATGCAACAACGGATGAACTCGCTGAAGTAGCAATTAAAGAAGATGATTTTTATCCGTCTTTAGCTGTGACTTATATCATGGATGAAGAAATGCAATTTCGTTTAAATTTAAGCGAAACAACGATTCGTCCAGATATGCGTGATGTAAGCTCAACGTTCTTCGTTGATCCGTTAACTGAATTTCTAGTTCGTGGTTCACCGACATTACAAAGCTCAAAACTTAAAAATGCTGATTTCCGTTTTGAATGGTATATGGCATCGGGCAATAACTTATCAGTTGCATTGTTCTACAAAGACATTACAAACCCTATCGAAATGGTAGAGCTTGCAGGTGTAGGTGGTGCTGCGCCACAGCTATTAACTGCAAACGCTGAATCGGGTGAGTTAACAGGTATTGAAGTTGATTTCTTGACTGATTTTAGTTTTATCAGTGCCGATTGGTCGAGTGTGTTCTTGTCGGGTAACGTTACGCTATCTGACTCAAGTGTGAAACTAGGTATTGATGATTCTGACGGCGTTGATTCGTTGTTTGAGCAGCAATTAAAAGATGCACTTGATGCCGATACCGTGTCTAACATTGTCACTAATGATGAGCGCCGTTTAGTAGGTCACTCTGAGTGGGTAGCAAACTTACAGATGGGTTATGACTCTGCTGATGGTTTCCACTCGACATCGCTTGTATATAACGTGTTTGGTCCGCGTATTATTGTACCGGGTACTCGCGGTAATGAAGATGCAGAAGAGAAGCCATTCCATTCGCTTGATCTAGTTTACTCTTACTTCCCGAACTTCAACACAAAAGTTAAGTTCAAAATTGAAAACATCCTTGGTCAAGATAAAGAAATTGAACAAGAAGGTTTATCGCTTTGGAAGAAAGAAGAAGGCACTAAGTTTAGCTTAGGCTTCAGCTACGAGTTTTAATTAAACTCCCCAAGGAAGGATACAATAATAAATCCTAACGTTGATTCAGCCCTGCACTAGCAGGGCTTTTTTGTTTCTATACCCAAACCACCTCAAGATGCAGAATTCAGCGTTTCACAGGTGCTTAATATCAAGGCGTTACTTTGCAAGAATGGCAGTCCCTTTTAAGAAGTAACAACGATGAGAGTAAGTGCCTGTGAAGCGCCCAAAGGGTTGGTTTAAAAGCAATTTATACTGCGTTATTGATTTTAACAATAGAACCACTATTACTTGCAATCAATGCCTTGCCTAAATCGCTTTTAATTCCAACTGAAACTCGCATCTTGAGGTAGTTTGGGTATATTAAACCATTGCGTGTTATGGTAGTTCTAAGTGTTAAACAGGGATTAAAAATGGACTTACGATTAATTTTAAATGGCAAAAAAGCGGCTGATGAGCAGCTTCGTGAAGCAATTAGTCAATTTCGAGCCAGTCAGTCTCTTGCTGTGCGTGTTACCTATGAAGGGGGTGACATTGAGCGCTTTATTAATGAGGCCGCTGACGAAGGCGTGAAACGTGTTGTTGTGGCTGGTGGCGATGGCACTGTTAATGAAGCCGTTAATGCATTAATGAAAATGGAAAAATCACAGCGTTTAGAGCTTGCTATTTTACCTATGGGCACGGCAAATGATTTTGCCACAGCCGCTAAGATTCCTGACGGGTACTTGCCAGCACTTGAACTTGCCGCACAGGGTCAGCCGTATGCAATTGATACAGTTGAGGTTGATAAGCGTTATTTTGTAAACGTAGCCAGTGCGGGCTTTGGGGCAAAAATTACCGCAACCACACCACCTGCACTGAAAAACTTACTCGGTGGTGGCGCATATACCTTGGCAGGGCTTGTTCAAGCGCTGAGCTTTGTACCTTACAGTGGCGAGCTTACCCTCCCTGATGGTGAGCGAACTTCGGGCGATATTATTGCTGCAGCCGTGTGTAACGGCCGCCAAGCAGGTGGTGGTCAGCAACTTTCACCACATGCATACATAAACGATGGCTTGGTTGATTTAGTTGCGTTTACATCATTTGCAATTTCAGATGTACCAGCGGTTATAGAAGAGCTCAGCAATTATCCTAATTCATCACAACAGTGGGTAAAACGTTTTCAAGTGCCATGGCTTGAATGGCAAACACAAACAGAAATGCCAATAAACTTAGATGGCGAGCCAATCACTTCAAAACAACAACGTTTTGAAGTGCATGCTGGTGCGCTAAACATGGTGCTACCAGATGCTTGTCCGCTAATACGATGATGAAAAATTTTGATGTTACTCGGTTTGCGCTGGTTTTGCTTTGGCCGCAATGCTAGATTATCCCTGTAAAAATTAAACTCTCACGCAATGGACTTTAATTTTTAACAGTTTAGGTAATTGGAATGAATCAAACAGTGGAACAAACAATGAAAAAAGTAGGATTAGTCGGATGGCGGGGCATGGTTGGCTCTGTGTTATTAGAACGTATGCAACAAGAAAATGATTTTTCTAAAATCGACACCACTTTTTTCACCACCTCACAAACCGGTCAATTAGGTCCTGATCTTGCGGGCCCTGCTAAACCGCTTTTAGATGCTAATGATATCGCTGAGCTTGCGAAGATGGACATTATTGTCACTTGCCAAGGCGGTGACTATACCAAAGCCGTTTACCCGCAATTACGCGAATCAGGTTGGCAAGGTTATTGGATTGACGCAGCATCGGCACTGCGTATGAGTGACGATAGCATTATTGTTCTTGATCCAGTCAATAAAGACGTGATTGATCAAGGCTTAGAGCAAGGTGTTAAAACCTATGTGGGTGGTAACTGTACTGTATCATTAATGCTGCTAGCGCTAGGCGGTTTATTTGAACAAGACTTGATTGAGTGGGTTAGCCCAATGACATATCAAGCCGCTTCAGGTGCTGGTGCACGCAACATGAAAGAGTTAATTGCGCAAATGGGTGCAATTCACGAAACAGTGGCAGACAAACTTGCTGATCCTAATGCTGCGATTCTTGAAATTGATAAATTAGTTACCGAAAAAATTGCCTCAAGCGATTTACCACAAGATCAGTTTGGTGTGCCTTTAGCTGGTAGCCTTATCCCTTGGATTGATGTACCAATGCCAAGCGGTCAGAGTAAAGAAGAATGGAAAGCGCAGGTAGAAGCGAACAAAATTTTAGGTAGCAGCCAGCAGCCTATCCCTGTTGATGGTTTATGTGTGCGCATTGGTGCAATGCGTTGTCATTCGCAAGCAATGACAATTAAGCTACGCAAAGATATTAGTGTTGAGAAAATTGAAGAGATCCTTGCCTCTCACAACGAGTGGGTGAAAGTGATCCCGAATGATCGTGGCATTACTTCAACTGATTTAACACCTGTAAAAGTAACCGGCACCTTGTCTATTCCGGTAGGTCGTATTCGTAAATTAGCGATGGGCCCTGAATATATCAGTGCGTTTACGGTTGGTGACCAATTGTTATGGGGTGCAGCAGAGCCACTTCGTCGCATGTTACGCATTATTGTTGATGGCCAACATTAATTACACATTTCAATATTAAGGCTAGCAGTTTGCTGGCCTTTTTTAGCACTAAAGGAAAGTAATGCACACCCCCAATAAATGGAAAATGACACCAGAGCGAGTGTCGCAGTTTATCAAAAACTACAGCTTTGCATTGATGGTTGATAGTGAATTTGAGGCAACACATTTGCCTTTAGTTTATAAACCTGATGAAGGCGAGTTGGGCACTTTATATGGTCATGTGTCACGAGCGAATCGTCATGGCAAAAGCTTGCAAGATACGCGTGTATTAGTGGTTTTTAATGGCCCGCATAGTTATATTTCACCCACTTGGTATGCAGAAAAACCTGCTGTATCGACTTGGAACTACGCTGCGGTTCATGCCATTGGGAAAGTAGAGTACCTCGATGATGACAACACCTTAGCATGCCTCGATGAGCTAATTAGCCAATACGAGCCGAGTATTTTAAACGACACTAGTTTGTTGCCAGCCGATTACCAAGCAAAGTTACTACGTGGCATAGTGGGTATTAAAATTGAACTTGACTCAATTCAGGCAAAAGAGAAGTTAGGCCAGCATAAATCGGATGAAGATCAACAAGGTGTTGTAACAGGGTTAAAAGCAGATAAACACCCAGATGCTCAGGCTTTACTTAGCTATATGCTTAAATATGGGGTAGGGATAGGCAATTTAGACGCTAGCTGATTTATCGATTCAGTAAGACTTACTACGCTAAGTTGTTTTAATACTATCTATACTGCACTGCTGTTTATTAAATCAAGAGAAGAATAGGCAGCAATTTTGCTTCCTGCAAATGCTGCCAATTGGTTGGAAACCGCTAAGTCCATTGTTGTTAAAATCGTGTTAATCACAATATTTAAAGTTAGTACATTACAAGTTTGTGTCAATATAAAGTGTAGGTACATATCAATTCTTATTGCTTATTTTATTAATCTATCAATGGTGGTTTAGTTGTATTGAATATAAGTTAAATAGCTTGCTGAAAGTTAAGTGATTAACTATATTTTCGTAAGTACCTAGCTGAGAACTCTCCATGAACATTTCTAAAAAATTAAAGTTATCTTTTGCATCGGCCATTGCGCTTCCTCTTATAATTATTGCCGTTTTAGTCATTACTCAATTAAGACAGCAGGCATTAGATAATTTCGCTGAACTAAGCGAACGAGAGGCGAGACAAGTCGATAACGGCATTAGTATGTTTTTTGACGAAATAGAGAAAAACGTCGATTATCTTGCTTCTCATTCCGCTATTTTAGACGCCGAGCAAGGCGTTAAAACCCATATGCAATCGCCTAATTCAGTGAAACTTGATCACGCAAATGGCAGTAACACAGAAAAAACCGCATTTAACTTATTTGATCATTTTGGCAAAACCCATCCAGGCCTTGCTTACATCTACATGGGGAACGAGCAAGGTGGTTATATTCAATGGCCAGAGGGTGAAGTGACAGCAAATTATGACCCAAGAGTTAGGCCTTGGTATAAAACGGGTAAAGCAGCAAATGGAAAAACAGTAAGAACCAATGCCTATTATTGGGCGGCAGATGACATGGTTATAGTGTCCACAGTAAAAGCCATTAAACAAGCTGGCGAGTTTATTGGCGTACAGGGCATGGACGTCTCTTTGCAGGGCCTTACAGATATTATTGCTAACATTAAACTTGGTGAAACCGGCTATCTAATGCTGATTGAAGATAGTGGCAATGTGCTGGTTGATGTTAAAAATGCTGATTATCGGTTTAAACAATTAAGCCAGATTGATAATGGTAAATACAAACAGCTTGCCAATAACAATCATGGTCAGTTTGAAATAGACATTAATGGCAAAGATTACTTGGCTAATATTTATACTTCGCAAAAGCTAGGCTGGAAATTTATCGGTCTAGTTGAAAAATCTGAAGTAATGAGTGCAGCAAACGCAACGACTATTACCATTTTAGTCATCAGTGCAATTCTGATTGCTGTATTCATTCTTGTTGCTAGCTATATTTCTAAATTAATTTCTGCACCTATTGTTGAGGTAAGTGATGGCCTTACGGAGATATCCCAAGGTGGAGGTGATTTAACTAAGCGTTTAGTTATTAAAACACGCGATGAAACAGCAAAACTAGCAAACAGCTTTAATTTATTTTTAAACTTGATATCGGACTTGGTTAAGCAAATTAATGACTGCGCACAGAATGTTAGTGAGACTTCTGCACACACCTCGTCACAAGCTTCTCAATTATCGGGTTCAACATCTCAACAACAGCAAGCTCTTGAAATGGCGGCAACAGCTATTAATGAAATGGCGGCAACAGCAAATGAGGTTTCTGCCAGTTGTGCAAATGCAGCCGAACTTGCTTCGCAAACTCAACAAGCCTCTGAACTTGGACAAAGTGTTATTACTGAGACGGTTGATAGCGTTGTATCTTTGTCAGAAGTGATCACCAAAGCAACTCAAGATATAAACCAACTCGATGCTGAAAGTGAAAATATCATGTCGATTCTCAGTGTTATACGTGGCATTGCTGAACAAACTAATTTATTAGCGCTAAATGCTGCTATTGAGGCTGCACGTGCCGGTGACCATGGTCGAGGATTTGCTGTTGTTGCAGACGAGGTCCGAGCGCTATCGCAAAGAACATCAGAGTCAACAGAAGAAATAGCAAGTCAACTCGATACGTTGCGTAAGATGTCTGATCAGGTGTCTAAAGAAATGACAACCAGCTTGAACCGCACAAATAAAACAGTTGAGTTGGCGCATTCTGCACAGCAGCAATTTAGCGAAATTACTGCTTCAATCGTTAATATAAGTGATTTAAACACACAAATAGCGACCGCAGCCGAAGAACAACAGCACGTAGCTGAAGATATTAATCGTAATGTTGTAGAAATTAAAAACGCCGCTGACGATGTTAGTGATATTGCACAGGGAGCGCGTGAAAATGGCGAGCGGTTGAATCAGCTATCTCATCTACTTACCGACCTAGTCGGTAAGTTTAAGGTGTAGTTAAAATTGGGTCAAAATGCATTTTCTATATCAGGAACAGATTTTCTGTTCCTTTTTTATTGGAATTTGTTGATTTAATGGTAATTAAGGTTTAGTTTTTGTAATAATATAACTAAAAGATAAGTTACGCATGAAAGGAAAAACATTAAAGACAAACAATAATAAACAAACTATCTATATAGTTTTTATCATGGTTTTTTTTATCTTTTCCTTTCACCTCATTGTTAGTTATCTACAACTAAATTACCAGAAACAGTTTGCCAATTCTTTATTATTAAAAGCAGAAAGCATATCGAGTGATTTAGCGGCTTCGATGCGAGATGTTTCTGCTATATCCCCGAGTCAGTGTGATGCAACGACAATAAACGAACTTCGTATAATTCTTTCAAAATATGAATACACCCATGATTTAGGATTGATTTTTGATGATAGGGTTTTGTGTTCAGCTAACTGGGGATTATTAGACGCTCCTTTTTTACTTGAAGGGGTTTTTTATCATTCACCTTCTGGTTATCAATTTGCTGCTAAAGTTGGTGGTATTTTCCCTGTTCCGGCTAAATATGACATTACAAAAAAAGATAACGTTATTGCTTTTACTATCAATCAGCCTTTTAAGAGTTTTGATCACTTAGATAAGGGGTTTTCTTATAAAATTGTGTCAAAAAATAAGCAGCATACTTTTCATAATTACTCGTCGCAGTACCAATTAAAAAACAATACTTTTTTGAAATCTCAGGTATTAGAAATATGTAGTAAAAAGTATCAATACTGTGTTGAAACAACGAATAATCGTCCTGGATTACTTTATTTACCTCTGTACGTATCTGCATTACTTATTTGTTTGATCGGGTTAGTCAGCTTTTTAATTGCTTACTCTATTATTTCATTTTTAGATAAGAATCATTCAATCGAGTTTAGGCTGCGTAAGGCCATTCAAAGCGGCGATTTATATTTAGAGTATCAACCAATTATTGAATTAAAAAATTGTAAAATTGTCGGTGTTGAGAGCTTGGTTAGGTGGAAAGACGCGGTTCATGGAAACGTATCACCTGAACTATTTTTAAGTATTGCAGAGCAGTTAAGTTTGTACTCAAAGTTGGCATATGACTCGGTTAAACGTGCATTTATAGAGCTTTCCCCGATTTTGCATCGTGACCCAGAATTCACAGTTGCCATTAATGTAAATGCTTATGAAATTAAGACTCCAGAATATTTAGACCGCTTGAATAAGCTTTGTGATAGGTATCAGATAAAACCTCAGCAAGTTAAAATTGAAATAACGGAGCGTATAGGTTTGCCTCTAAATGAGTTATCTGATTTTGCGACAAGGGCAAAAGATTTTGACTTCGTCATAGCACTTGATGATTTTGGAACCGGGGTATCTAACCTTGTTTGGCTGACAGAGATTAACTTCGATATTATTAAAATTGATAAAATACTTACCCAATCGATCACAGATGAATTCAAAAAGGATATGGTATTAGCCATCATGTCTCTGGTTTCAAATCTAAATCGTCTGGTCATTTTTGAAGGTGTTGAGACCGTTGAAGAATACAGCTTTATAAAAGAATATAATTCTGATCATCAAGTCCAAGGTTGGTACTTTTATAAATCTTTATCATTAACCGAACTACATAAAGTACTTGATGATAAAAAAGGATTGCAGTGAAAATAGAAAGTGTGAACTCTGATGATTATCCAGAGCTACTTGATGTGTGGGAAAACTCAGTACGAGCGACCCATGATTTTATAACAGAAGACGACATCGCCTTTTTTAAGCCAATTATTATTGAGCAAGCTTTTCCCAACGTAACTTTAAAGTGCATTAAGAGTGAACATAAAACAATTTTAGGCTTTGTTGGTGTACACGATTGCAAAATAGAAATGCTGTTCATTTTAGATGCCGCAAGAGGTAAGGGGGTTGGTAAAGCACTTCTGAACTATGCAATTGAGCAATTAGCTGCCAACAAAGTGGATGTAAATGAGCAAAACCCACTTGCAGTTGGGTTTTATCAGCACATGGGTTTTAAAGTTGCCTCACGTTCCCCTTTAGATGATATGGGCAAGCCTTTTCCAATATTGCATATGAGACTTAAAACACCCTGTGAGCCTAATCTATAAGACATAGATAGAATGAACACACTATGTGTTACAGCTTGTATTGCTAGGTATTTGGCGGAGTTGCTATACCATTATGGGGCATGTTTCCAATTTGTTTAATATTAACTTATTGAAATTGAATGCACTTAAAATAAAGAGACTTTAGAACTAAGGTAAGCTGTATTTTATAGTTAAAATTCACTGTTCAAAACAAGACTAATTTGTTAGTTTAAGGTTGTTGTCCCGATACCTGAGTTTTGTGTGAAATCAGTTTTCTCTATGTTGATTTGTGTATTACTACTCCAGCCTTTGCTGGACAGTTTTGATGTTGCAGATCACAACACTGCATTTAATTACACATCAGTACTTTTGTTAGAGGAAGTCGATCTTGAAACTCATTGCGCTGCTAATGGCGATCATCAACTACACCAATCTGAGCATGCTGAACTTGCAACAAAATTAGCTGACTCTGCAGAGAAAGGCCATTGTCATGTTTGTCATAGTCCAGCTTTTGTTGAATCATTAGCATTTTCAAAGCCGATATCAGCGTATTTTACTAAGATTGAGTCATTGAGTGTCGATTTTCAATCTGCCGATTTAACACCCATTCATCGCCCACCAATAACATCTCTTACATAACACTAACCTTTTATATTCGCTTTCAAGCTTAGTCTAATTTAAGTAAGAGTAACTATATGTATTTAAGTAATTTTATACGTTATGCACTGCTGTGCGTAAGTTTTGTGTATCAAAAAAATAATCATCAGAATATTGTTTTAGCAGAGCCTTTATCAGTTTGCAGAACAGTGCAAATTTATTTAAGTTTAATCTCTAAACTAGCTAATAAAACTACCGCCAATTTAAGAATTTACAGTAATCAATTTCCAGTAGGTGTAACAAAAGAAATTGATAGTATTAATCAGCTGATATTTATTATTGCAACACAGCTCGCAAAAGACGGACTTGATCCGCATGACTTGCAGAGGTGACGCATGTTTAATCTATCAATAGCAGCGATGAATAAAAACGGCTGTATTTTGCTTTTGGTTTTACTGGCGGGAACTGCACTGTGCACCTTGTTGGCGTTCAAATATAATTTTGAGTCAATTACTGACCTAGTCAACATGCATGAACCGTCGAGGCCAGCAAATGAAGATAATCGGCCTTTGCGTAAAAAACCAATCAAAAATGCTGTATATGTAATTTCTCAGGTAAACCAAATACGCTTTATTTTTAAAGCGGGGAGCTCGGTGCTTTCTAAATTAGTAAAAGATAAAGGTGGTATATCATTGATTTTTAGGGATAGCTATAAGCTTGGTCATGTTTATAGCTATTTACAACTAAACGAATCAGATACAAACAATCACATTAAAAAGTGGCTTGGAATCAATAAAAGAAGCAACAATTTGCTTCTTGTTTTAAGTAACCTAACAGACTTAGTGTTATTTGCTAAGCAAGAAGGGCTGCCTCAGGTTACGGGTAATAGGCGCGAACCTTCTAAAATACTTGAACCATGCAGTTATGGTTTTAAATATGGAAATAATATTAAGGAAAAAAATAAAGCAGGCCTAATGGGCTTTCCCCCTTATATTTCTGTTCTGCTTATTTGCTTGCTTACTATTATCAGTTTCTTATTTATATATTCTTTAATTTCATACTTTGATTTGCGACGTTCAATAGAGTTCAGATTAAAAAGGGCAATTAGAAAAAGGGAAATATACCTTGAGTATCAACCAATAGTAGATGTTAAGACTAATAAAATTACTAGCGTTGAAAGTTTAGTGCGCTGGAAAGACTCTATTCATGGGCAAGTCTCACCTGAGCAATTTTTGGAACTCGCTGAGCAATTATCTCTTTATCCTATATTAGCAAAGCAATGTTTGACAAAAATGATTGCAGAGCTGGCTCAGCTTATGAACACTGATCGTCTTTTTTCAGTAGCGATAAATGTCAATAGCTATGAAATACAAGATCCTGAGTTCTTGGACTATTTGCATCAGTTATGTTGCAAGCATAAAGTAAATCATGAGCAAATAAGAATAGAGATCACTGAACGAATTGGCCTGCCTTTGCAAGAGATCTCTTGTTTTGCCTTAAAAGCCAAAACTTATGGCTTTAAAATAGCATTAGATGACTTTGGTACTGGAGTGTCTAACCTTGTCTGGCTAACAGAGATTAACTTTGATGTGATAAAAATTGATAAGGTGTTCATACAGTCAATCATGGATGATGAAAAGCAAAATATGATTGTAGCTATCATATCACTGGTAACTAATTTAAATCGAATCGTTATTTTTGAAGGTGTAGAGACTGTTGAACAATATAGTTTCATTAGGAAATATAATAAAGGGTACTTGGTTCAGGGTTGGTACTTTTATAAATCTTTATCATTAGCAGAGCTTCTAAGCGAGCTCAATAATCAGCAAGGTAAGCACGAAAATACACAATGTTGGGCTTCACTAAATACTTAGTTGTTGATCATACAGGATAAAACCTTACGCCCGATATGGATTTTGGGCGTGTATCTAAAATGTTCATTTTGTAAAATGAACCTGCAATTATGCTCCTGCTTCTTATGTTTAACTCAATAATTTGTTACAGCTTATCTTTTGCTTAATTAGCTGTACGCGATATGCTGAAGCAACGAATAAAGCATTACATTGGAGTGACAAATGAATCTCAATCAGGTGACGTTACCTGTAAAGGATATGAACGAAGCGGTGGCTTTTTACTTAACACTGGGAATGATTCAGATTGTGGATACCCCGCATTACGCACGCTTTCAATGTCCAGATGGTGATGCCACATTTTCGCTGTCATTAGAAACTGAAGAGTTTAGTAATAGCGCGGTAATATACTTTGAACATGAGCAGCTCGATGAGCTTTATGCAAGCCTTGTTGAAAAAGGCATTAGTTTTGAACAGCCACCAACCGCCCAGCGCTATTTATGGACGGAAGCAATTCTAAAAGACCCATCAGGGAATAAAATTAAATTGTATTGGGCAGGAAAGAACCGCTTAAACCCACCATGGAAGGTAGAAAAACGAGGATAAAAAAGGCGCTAAGGTCTTGCCCCTAGCGCCTAATATCTAAAAGCTATTATCTAAAAAGTAAGCTCTAAACGTTTTACTGCTTTTCTTTCAGTAATTGTTTTAGTTCGGCCATTTCAGCTTGCAGCTGAGCAATCTGCCCTTTGGTAGCTGGCATGTCGGCATCAGATGTTTGCTCTTCGCGGGCGTTGCGATGCTCTTCAGACATAACTTCTAAAATTGCACCAACCATCATGTTTAAAAATACAAAGGCTGTTAAGAAGATGAACGTTAGGTAGAAAATCCAGCTGAGCTCATACACAGCCATAGTTTCGTACATAACATCAGTCCAATCTTCAAACGTGGCAATTCTGAACAGGGTGAGCATAGAAATAGATACATCGCCCCATAATACCGGGTTAATATCAGCAAATAACATGCTACCCATAGCGGCATAAATATAGAAGATCACAAACATGAGTAGGGCGATATAGCCCATTTGTGGAATGGCTTTTAAAAGCGAGTTAACCAGCAGTCTAAGTTCTGGGATCATTGATACAAGTCGCAACACGCGGAAAATACGTAGTAATCGAGCGATAAAAATTGTTGAACCAGCTGCAGGGTAAAGGCTACCAACTACGATTATAAAATCGAAAATATTCCAACCTTTGCTGAAGAAATCTTTAAAGCCCCGGCTTGCAATAAAGCGGATCACTAGCTCAACTAAAAAGAAAACCGTGATGCCTAAGTCCATCCAATGTAAGGCAAGCTCGGCCGTTGGATGAAGTGAATAGGTGTGTGCCCCGACTGTTAATGCCGAAATAACAATAACAGCAATAACAAATGATTGAAAAATTTTACTTTTATCGATACGCTGAAACAGCTGTTGTAACTGCGACAACATCATATAGAACCCTTTGGTAATAATATTTAAACCCACGCAATATACAGGAAAATGCAGCACCAATGTATAACTACATAAAGGAAATTAAATGTTTTTTAATGCTTTAAAATTGGCCGTAATCGCGACTGTTGCTGTGTGTTTATCAGCGTGTAGCTCAGATGCCCGTTATCATGAAATTCAATCGGCACGTTTAAGTGAATGCAATTATATGGCTGATAAAGAGTATCACGAGTGTGTAAAGCGCCAGCAGGACAGTTACGAAGAGTTTAAAAAACAACAAGCAGAACATGACTAAAACTGAAAAACGTCAAGACAAAGCAATTCGAATTGCGTTAACACAAGCGTGTGAACTAGCAAAAGACCAGGTACACGAATTTTCATGGTTAACTCATACTGCTGATCTAAAAAAGCTACCGCAATCACTAAAAGTAAGTTGTTATTGTAAAGAACTGCCGTTAACCGCTGAGCAAACCCAGTTAATTACCAATCTAATTATCAAAGAATTGAGCGCTGTAGATTTAGCTATCAATGCAAAAGCAATTTCATTTTTAAAGGAATAATGATGAATTTAACCTCAAAAAAGTTAGTTACTCTAAATTTAGCACTGGCTGTGCTATGTGTTGGGTTCGGTGTCTATAGTGTGCAATCAGGCCCACATACTCTTGTATCTTATAACGGGTTTATATTTGCAATCGGTTTTATGGTGCAGGCCTATCGCTCAACAGAAAAGTTTGCAGCCAAAACAGCCCTTAGTAAAACACTCACGACAACAGACACAAGCCTAACAGTTAAGCAGGTTTATTATGGTGATAAAGAAGAGACACTTGAATTAAGCCGTATTACCCAACTGAAAGTTGCTGATAACTATTTAGCCGTCATATTAGATGGCAACGGCCAAGGTTACGACTTTCAAATTAAAGGCAAGGCTGATGCTATCATTAAACGCTTAAATGAGATATTGCCAAAGGAGCTGCTTAAAAACAGCCCAATCAAACAGGTTTAATTTGGTAAGCCAGCCGCAAATAGCTATAATCGGCAAAAATTATTGAAAGAGATTTTGCAATGGCAGTGCCTACGCGTTCACAAATTTCAATTGGCTGCGAAGTCAACATTGTATTAAAACAAGATCAACGAACAGGTCAGTTAACTCAAGGCGTGGTGTCACGTATTTTAACTAAATCACCGAATCACCCGCATGGCATTAAAGTTCAACTTGATGATGGTCAAGTAGGGCGCGTGAAAGAGATTTTATCATGAGTGTTTTAAGCGAAAGTGAATTTTGGCAACTCGTGACCGCCGAAGATAAAACTGCTGAGCCTGAGTCGGTTTGTAATGCATTAAAAGCAAAGCTGACTGATTTATCTGACGAACAGCTGATGGAATTTGATAAGCAGTTTAACCTACGTATGCGCAAAGCCTATACCTGGGACTTATTTGGTGCCGCTTATGTAATGGCCGGTTGTAATGACGATTATGGTTTCTCTGAGTTTTTATGTTGGCTTATTTCACGTGGTGAACAGGCGTTTTTAAAGGCGCTTGAAAACCCAGACTCAATTGCAGAGTGTACGCCGGTTTATCATTTAAACGAACAGCCTTACCCGTATTTAGATGAATACGATTTAATTGCCGGTATGCTTTACGAAGAACGTAATGACGACGAGTTACCTTTTATTCCATCAGGTCTTGAGCAACCAAAAGGTAAACGCTTTAAAGATAAAGCCAAGTATTTAAAACAAACCTATCCAAATTTATATGCCAAATATTGGCAACAACCGAGTTAATTAAAAGCACCTTCATGGTGCTTTTTTTATGCTCTGTAAGCTACTAACTTAGGGTAAAAGGTTACATAAAAAGAGCTAAGAAATTTATTAGTACCCAAATTAACTAAATTTATGTTATCTTATTCTTGCTAAAACTAGTTTAGTTAATGTTATAAATCAGTGAGCTAACAAATAATAGTAGCTTACTAAAACACAATTCAAAGGAAATGACAGTGTCAGAAAACGTATATCAAGCCCCAGAATCAAATGTAGTATCAACTTCAACAGAAACAACAAGCCTTAGTGTAAAAGAAATACTATTTTCTTTTAACGGCCGCATTCCTCGCAAAACCTATTGGTTTTCAGTACTAGGAATGATTGCTGCTTCATTCGTTTTAATGTTTATTGCCGCATTGCTTTCGGGTGGTAGCGAATCAGCTATTTCTATAATTATGCTTATCTTATATGTGCCACTTATATGGTGTTCGCTAGCTATTCAAATTAAACGCTGGCATGACCGTAATAAATCAGGCTGGTGGGTACTAATTGGTTTTGTTCCTGTAATCGGTGGGATCTGGGCACTCATAGAAAATGGTTTCCTAGCAGGTGATGCAGGTGAGAACCGTTTTGGAAAACCAACAGTATAATACTTATATGTTGTGTGTTCTTTTAAAGAACACACAACACGTTTAATAGGGTATTATGAAAAATCTAACGGTAGTGCAAATTTCACGGTTTATTATTAGCTTTACTTGGCTTTACCATGGCCTTTTCCCAAAAATTATCCATATCTCTCCACTTGAACAACGGATGACAGCCAGTTTTGGTTTTAATGCCGAAATATCAATGCTCATAACACGAGCTGCTGGGGTTGGTGAAATCATCTTTGCGGTGTTGTTTTTTATTTTCTATCGTTCAATTTTAATCAATATAGTCAATATTTTATCTTTAATAGGTTTAATACTGTTTGTAGCTTTTTTACAACCAGCACTATTGATTGAAGCATTCAATCCGGTGACTACAAATCTTGCGTTGATCGCGTTTAGTACTGTACTAATAATCGAGCTCAAGAATAGCGAAACTAGCAATAAGTGAATTAAACACCATAGCAGTCTTTGATTTCTTTGATCATGGCGCTTGCAAGTGGTGAATTGGCATTTGTTTTAGAGGTTATTAATACAACAGGAATATCGTAGTGATATTTGTTTGGTTGAATAGCTTTAAAAATGCCTTTATCAACCCAGAACTGAGCATAGTGGTCGGGTAAATAACCAATAAATTCACCCGATAAAATCAAATGTGCGATACCTTCATCATGGTAGGCTACCGCACTATTTTGGTAGTTTAAGCCATCGTTTCTACTTTCTTTATCGCGCATGTAGTTACTGGTAATTACTTCAGCTTCTTTAATAAGCTCATTGATTTGTTTGTCTTCACACTCAAACAGTGGGTGACCGACTGCGCAATACAAAAAGTTAGTTTCGTTATGTAGGGCAGTGTAATCTAATCCGCGAATATGATGACGGCTAACACCAATACCTACTAATGAACGGCCATTGGCTACTGCGGTTTCTACCTCACGGGCTTCACAGACGTTAATATCAAACTGAATGTTTTTACCTTTGCCTTTTAACCTTGCAATTGCGCGGGGAATGGCGCAGCGAGGGTCACTTACCATGGTATCTATCATAGCAATACTTAAACGCCCCGATAGCTCGTTTTTAGAGCTTGCGACGGTATTAGCAAAGGCTTCGCATTGCTGAAGCAGTTCAATTGATGCTTGGTAGGTAATAGCACCTGCATCTGTAATTTCAAAACCACTGCGGCCACGTTTACATAATTTAATACCAAGCCTTACTTCTAAATCTGATAAATGCGCACTGATCGTTGAGCGGCCAATATTCAAACGTGACTCTGCGGCTGAAAGCCCGCCACACTCAACAATTGCGACAAAAACACGCAATAATCGTAGGTCTACATCATGAACTTGCATAGTGGCTCTTTTAGTTCGATAAATCTGGAATGAATAACGATAATTATGCATTTGTAAAACAACTAGAGCAAGCTAGACTGCCACTAATTAAAACTTAATCCTGTTTTTTAGGAGTTATAAATGACATTTAAGTATGGTGTTGACCAATTAACGATAGATAACGTTAATGCGATTGCAGCCGGTACGTTACAGGCAGAGCTTTGCCAAGAAGCCATTGATAAAATAAATAAAAGCCGCCAAAACGTAGATAAAATGGCTGCCTCAGATAAAGCCATTTATGGTATCAATACGGGCTTTGGTCCACTGTGTGATACACAAATTTCTCCACAAGAAACAAACCTATTACAAAAGAACTTATTGATCACACATGCTGTTGGTGTGGGTGAGCCAATTGCTAAGCCTATTTCAAAGTTAATGCTAATCACCAAAGTACATGCATTAAGCCAAGGTTTTTCAGGTATTCGTTTAACTGTTGTTGAGCGTATGCTTAAGTTTATTGAACTAGATATTATCCCGGTTGTACCAGAGCAAGGCTCAGTTGGCGCATCGGGTGACTTAGCACCATTATCACACCTATTTTTACCGCTTTTAGGTGAAGGCGAGTTCTGGGTAAACGACACAATCAAACCCGCGGCAGAGGTATTAAAAGAGCATGGCTTAGAGCCACTTGAACTGCACGCTAAAGAAGGTCTTGCGTTAATCAACGGTACTCAGTTTATTTTATCGCACGCCATTACAGCGCTTACTAAAATGCGTTACTTATTAGACCTTGCAGATATTGCAGGCGCTATGAGCATTGAAGGTATGCAAGGTAGCCAATCACCGTTCCGTGAAGAATTACACGCTATTCGTGCTTTTAAAGGTAACGTTGAAGTTGCCGCACGTATGCGTAGCTTTTTTGCTAATTCTGAGAATATGGCCTCACATACCAATTGTGATCGTGTACAAGACCCTTATTCACTGCGTTGTATTCCTCAAGTTCATGGTGCGTCACGCAATGCGTATTACCACTTAAAAGAGCTTGCAGAGATAGAAATGAACTCAGTGACTGATAACCCAATTGTTATTAGTGAGGAAGAAGCGATTTCGGGTGGTGGTTTTCATGGTCAACCATTAGCTATGGCTTTAGATTATGCATCTATTGCTGCGGCTGAGCTTGGTAACATTGCTGATCGTCGTTGTTATTTATTGCTTGAAGGTTTACACGGCTTACCACGTTTATTAACCACATCGGGTGGCTTAAACTCAGGTATGATGATCCCGCAATATGTAACCGCTGCTCTGGTTACAGAAAATAAGTCATTGTGTTTCCCGCCATCAGCAGACAGCGTACCGACATCAATGGGCCAAGAAGATCACGTATCTATGGGAAGTATCTCTGGTCGTAAGTTAAACCAGATTTTAGGTAACCTAGATAAAATCTTTGCTATTGAGTTGATGTATGCAGCGCAAGCAATCGAATTTAGACGTCCTAACAAGTGCTCAGACATTATTGAAGAAAACTTTGCGCTCATTCGCAGCAAAGTTGCCAAACTAGAAGAAGACCGCTTACTTAAGCCAGACATTGATGCCATGGTTGCACTTGTTAAATCGCAAGCGTTCACAGTAAATTTAGGGAGCAAATAATGACTTTTCAAGAACAAATTAAGCAAGGTATTCCAAGCGTATTGCCAGAGCCAAAACCGTATCCAAGTGATGCAAACCGTGCTCCAAAACGTAAAGACATTTTATCGGCTGATGAAAAGCAATTAGCGATTCGTAACGCATTGCGTTATTTCCCTAAAGAATGGCACAAAGAATTAGCCGCTGAATTTGCCGCTGAGCTTAAGCAATTTGGCCGTATTTACATGTATCGTTTTAAGCCTAACTATGAACTTAAAGCGCGTTCTATTAGCGATTATCCGGCTAAATGTGAGCAAGCTGCCGCTATCATGTTAATGATCGACAACAACCTTGATCCCGCAGTAGCACAGCACCCAGAAGAGCTTATCACTTACGGTGGTAACGGTGCGGTATTCCAAAATTGGGCGCAGTACTTATTAACCATGAAGTACTTAAGCGAAATGGAAGAAGACCAAACGTTACACATGTATTCTGGTCACCCTATGGGGTTATTCCCATCATCAGTAGAAGCACCGCGCGTGGTTGTGACTAACGGTATGATGATCCCGAACTATTCAAAACCGGATGATTGGGAAAAATTCAATGCACTGGGTGTAACTCAATACGGTCAAATGACTGCGGGTTCATTTATGTATATTGGCCCACAAGGTATTGTTCACGGAACAACTATTACGGTCATGAATGCATTCCGTAAAGTGCTTGAAAAAGGCGAATCACCAAAAGGTAAGATCTTCTTAACTGCTGGTTTAGGCGGTATGAGTGGTGCGCAGCCTAAAGCGGGTAACATTGCTAACTGTATTACCGTGTGTGCTGAGGTTAACCCTAAGGCAGCTATTAAGCGTCATCAACAAGGTTGGGTTGATGAGCTAATCGATAACATGCCAGAGCTTGTCGAACGTGTACGTACGGCTCAGCAAAATGAAGAAGTGGTTTCAATTGCCTTTATCGGTAACGTGGTTGATGTATGGGAAAGCTTCTTAGCAGAAGATATTTTCATTCACTTAGGTTCAGACCAAACTTCACTTCATAACCCATGGTCAGGCGGTTACTACCCGGTTGATATCAGCTATGAAGAGTCAAATCGTTTAATTCGTGAAGAGCCAGAAGTATTTAAAGAAAAAGTACAAGCGACACTTAAACGCCACGCTGATGCTGTTAACAAGCACACTGCAAAAGGCACTTACTTCTTTGATTATGGTAATGCGTTCTTGTTAGAAGCATCACGCGCTGGTGGCGATGTAATGGCCGACAATGGTATTGATTTTAAATACCCATCGTACGTACAAGATATTCTTGGCCCAATGTGTTTTGACTACGGCTTTGGCCCGTTCCGCTGGGTATGTACCTCAGGTAAACCAGAAGATCTTGATAAAACAGATGCCATTGCTGCAGATGTTTTAAATAAAATCATGGCGGAGTCGCCTGAAGAGATCCAACAGCAAATGCAAGACAACATCACTTGGATCAAAGATGCGAAGCAAAACAAACTCGTTGTTGGCTCGCAAGCTCGTATTCTTTATGCAGACGCACAAGGCCGCGCTGAAATCGCTAAAGCCTTTAATGATGCCATTAATCGTGGCGAGATAGGGCCAGTTGTACTTGGGCGTGACCACCATGACGTAAGTGGTACGGACTCACCTTTCCGTGAAACATCAAACATTTATGATGGTAGCCGCTTCACAGCAGACATGGCGATTCATAACGTAATTGGTGATGGTTTCCGCGGTGCTACTTGGGTATCTATCCACAATGGTGGCGGTGTAGGTTGGGGCGAAGTGATCAACGGTGGTTTTGGTATGCTACTAGACGGTAGTGAAGCTGCCGAGCGCCGTTTGAAATCTATGCTATTATTTGATGTAAATAACGGTATTGCTCGTCGTAGTTGGGCGCGTAACGAAGAAGCTAATTTTGCGATTAAACGTGAAATGGCTCGTACCCCTAAACTTAAAGTGACCTTATCGAATAACGTTGATGATGAAATTTTAGCAAACTTAGATTTCTAAGTTTTGTTAATGCAAAAAGGCCATGTTTTAGACGCAACATGGCCTTTTTTATTGCCTTAAGTTTTTAAATAGCGCATCGTTTAGGGTATAAATTTTTAGCTTAGCGAATAAGGAGATAGATATGACTAAAACACTTACTGGTGGATGCTGCTGCGGCGAAGTGAGTTATAAAGTAACTGACAACTTTAAACGTTTTTTCTTTTGTCATTGCGAGCAGTGTCGAAAATTATCAGGCACAGCACATGCCGCAAATTTGTTTACCTCCCCTGATGCTATTGAATGGGTAAAAGGCCAACAGCACATTACGCGATTTAATTACCCTGGTCGTGCGTTATCACGGGCGTTTTGTAAAACCTGTGGTTCCGCTTTGCCATTCACTGCAAAAGATAACAGCTATTTGCTTGTTCCTGCAGGCAGTTTAAACGAAGAGCCAAGTAAAGAATTAGACGCGCAAATTTTCTGTGAAGAGCAAACCGAATGGCATAAAAATGGCCTAAATGGCAAAAAGTTGATTGGTTTTGGTCGCGATTAAGTTCGTTGATAATTTGCTTTCTTGTGGATAAAGTTTGACCAATTAATCTAGTTTCATTAATCTGTAAACACATTTTAAAGGGAGGTTTAATATGTTTAAAGTTTTAACCTTAGCTGCTTTAGTCTCGTTAGCAGTACCTACAAACGCAAATGAAATTACAGCTGAGTTTCTTAAAAAAGAGCTAGAACTTGCTCATTCTCAGTACATAAATGGCTCACATGATAGTGCGCTCTATGCGTTAAATTCACTTGCAAGAATTCTTGAGCTTGATACTGCTAAAACTCTGCAAACAGAAATAGGCCCAAATAATCTTGCTTTTACTTATCTTCGAATTGGAATCATTCATGAGCATGCAGGTGATCAGCAGCAAGCCAATAGCTATTTTGCCAAAGCGATGAATGCTCACCAAGGCAAAAAACTTCAGCTTGCAGAGCTCAAAGCTTATGTAACTAAATTAGACAAATCAGCTGCTCACTTAATTTAAATATAACTGGAAATACAAAGAAAACGATGATCAAATGGCAAGAACTAACTAAATATCAAAAAGCTGCATTTTGGTGCTTGATAGCTATTGTTGGTTGGTTCTCACCTGAGATTGCACTGTTATTTCATTTTGGTGGAATAGAAGTTGTATTTGCTTTTTTAGCAATGTACAGCTTGCCAATCATCAGAGTAGCGTGTTCTTACCTTCAAAAAATTAGAGAAAACCTGTTACTTGCCTATGTGTCATTTCAAAAAAGTGCCTCTGGTAAACCCAACGTGTTTTTAATGCAAACTGCATTTTGCTGTCTTGCAATTGCACTCACCGGATCATTTTCTTTTGCAATGGTATTTTTAATGCCAGGGATGATGTTAAACAGTATGCTTGGCTGATTGGGTTAAAGTTAGCAAGTTGCGAAAGTAAAGTTTGTAGGAGGCGTTTCAACGCCGAACAAGTAGCAGCGATTTTACATCGCGTCCTAGAGCCTAAACCCTAGTACCTAATGTATCCTACCGTAGACGTGAAACTTTTTTCGCACCTTTGTAGGTCGTGCTTTGACGCGTTTAAAGTGTAAAGTTAGCCGGTAGCGTTTTACGCCGAATAACTAAGAATCACGGTCCAATCCGTTCCTTCGAGTCCAATAAAAAACACTGAAAAATATGAATGAATTGATAGAGGTAGGTTTAAACGCAGTAAAGCAACATCAGTATTTACCGTTTTCGATTTATTGCGCTAATGATGAACAGCACATAGTTAATGTGCCTATCGCAAAACCATTACTTGTCGTTGTGTTGTCTGGCAGTAAAAGACTAATTGATACAGAAGAAGTTAACTGCAATGCAGGCGATTTTGTCTTTATGGCAAATACACCTAAGGTTGCAATGCGCAACATTCCGCAAAATATTGGTTATATGGCGTTATTGATTGAGTTTGATTACACAGACTTTGAGTGTTTGAAATATCAATCGGGAGCAAAGAAAAAGTTCATTAATGGGCAAGTAGACTCTTTGTTTCAAATGTCCTTAAAACAATTTATTGAATGGGCTGCAGTAACACCACCACAATTATGGCCAATTAGAAGGCAAGAGCTTCTACAGGTGTTATTTTTGCAGGGCTTTATTGATTTAGGTTCAATCATTGAGCCACCAACACTGACTCATAAAGTGCATACTATTATCACCAGTGATTTAACACGAGATTGGGATGCAAACAGTATTGCAGCTAGTTTAGCGATGAGCGAGTCTACACTCAGAAGAAAGTTAACCGCAGAAGAAAGTAGTTTTCAGTTAATTAAAGACAAAGCGCGTTTAAGCCATGGACTACATTTAATTCAAAGCAGCTCAGAGCCTATTGGAGCTATTGCGCAGCAATGTGGTTTTTCGTCGCAATCTAGATTCACAGATAAATTTAAACTGTTGTTTAATACGACTCCAACAGCTCTTCGTAAAACAATAATGAGCGAAGTAGGCTAATAATTGACAGTTTTGGTAGTAATTTGATCTCTCTTTGCTAGGTATTATGATTATTCTTATTAATCGGAGAATATTATGAAATCATCAACATTGAAATTTGCCACGCCATTATTCCTGCTATGTTTGTCTGGCACCACATTCGCTGAGTCTTTTACCTTAACAAGCAAAGACATTGCCCATGGTGACTTTATGGAGAGTGCGCAAGAGTTTAAAGGGTTTGGTTGTAATGGCGATAACCTTTCTCCACAACTTGCTTGGCAAAATGCACCTAAAGGAACTGAAGCATTCGCATTGACCGTTTATGATCCTGATGCCCCTACAGGCAGTGGCTGGTGGCATTGGCAAGTTGTGAATATTCCTAAATCAGTATCAAGCTTAGCGAGCGGTGCTGGAAATGCTGACAAGAATGCTTTGCCTAAAGGGAGTATGCAAATAACAAATGATTATGGTTTTAAAGGCTTTGGCGGTGCCTGCCCACCAGAAGGTCATGGCGCTCACAGATATCAATTTACACTGCATGCGTTATCACAAAAGCTTGAATTACCAGAGAACGCATCAGGTGCGTTAGCAGGTTATATGATCAATGCTTATTCGCTTGATTCAGCAACAATTGAAGCGCTTTATAAGCGTTGAGAGAGTTAGCGAGCTGCAAGAGTAAAGTTAGCGAGTTTCGAGCGTTTGTAGGTCGTGCTTTAGCGCGATTAAGGGTAAAGTTAGCGAGTTACAAGTTTACAAGGGCGTTTTAACGCCGAACATCTAAGGTTCACGGCTGAAGCCGTTCCTAAGTGAAAATTTCCACGGTTTTTGTCGCCATAAATGGCGACCTACAAGGGCACTCGAAGGCGTAAAATTTGTTTCGCGCGATATTATGTAGGTCGTGCTTTAGCGCGATTAAAGGGTAAAGTTATCGAGTTACAAGTTTACAAGGGCGTTTTAACGCCGAACATCTAAGGTTGACGGTTGAAGCCGTTCCTACGTGAAAATCTCCACGGTTTTTGTCGCCATAAATGGCGACCTACAAGAGCACTCGATGGCGTGAAACTTGTTTCGCGCGATATTATATAGGTCGTGCTTTAGCGCGATTAAAGGGTAAAGTTATCGAGTTACAAGTTTACAAGGGCGTTTTAACGCCGAACATCTAAGGTTGACGGTTGAAGCCGTTCCTACGTGAAAATCTCCACGGTTTTTGTCGCCATAAATGGCGACCTACAAGAGCACTCGATGGCGTGAAACTTGTTTCGCGCGATATTATATAGGTCGTGCTTTAGCGCGATTAAAGGGTAAAGTTATCGAGTTACAAGTTTACAAGGGCGTTTTAACGCCGAACATCTAAGGTTGACGGTTGAAGCCGTTCCTACGTGAAAATCTCCACGGTTTTTGTCGCCATAAATGGCGACCTACAAGGGCACTCGAAGGCGTGAAACTTGTTTCGCGCGTCTGCTCTTAAAAAGTAGCGGTAGAAAGAGGCCGCTACTTGTGAAAGTGTATGGCCTCAAACATCATTGACTCGCAACTTTAATCATCTTTCTTTGCTTTTTTCGCGAGGATTTCAACCTCGGCTTTTTCGGTCACACCAGCCATACTAAGTGCTGTGCTGCCTACAGATTCATATTCAAGTTTTATTTTATCGAGTTTAGCGTCGTTTTTGTCTGGTAAACTTAAGCTACGTGATGACATCCCTTTGGTTAGAACACCCAGGTTTTCAAATACCTTTTCTTCACCATTATTCATGATGACTTTAATACTTTTAAGGTTCACTGTGCCATGTGTGCATTTAACCTTAATGTGACTATAACGGCTGCTGGTAATAGGGTTTACGGTATCAGTTTCGCTCTTGTAACTAACTTTTTTCTCAGCGATAGTTTTCCACTCGTCATCACCAGCAAAACTATGTGTACTGGCTAATGTTAGTAAAGTAGTTAAAGCTAATAGTTTAATTATTTTCATTTGATTCCCTCCAAAATTATGATCATTCAAAGATATAGCACATAAATAAAGTAATTGCTTATCTAGAAATGACAAAATAAAACCAAATTCATATTTTAGTCGTATTAACAATATGGTTCTTAAATTCACCAAGCTTAAATGGCATGCTATGCTAATTAAGTGTTTATAGTTTATGGAATTTAAATGAGATCTTACTTTTGGATAGTTGCTTTTTTGTTCTCAAACTCAGCGTTAGCAAGTGCATTGCTAGATGTTAAGCCGAGTAATAAAACCCAATTTTTGTCTTTAATTAAAGATAAACAAGGGGAGTATGCAGCCAAAGAGGGCAGTGACGCAGTTTGCCAAAATGCATCGTTCTCATTAATCAAAACACCCACACAAGGTTTTAGTTTAGGCACGCTAATTGACTTTAGTGATTTGCATAACGGTACGCAGGTAAAAAAAATCCCCAACTTTTGTGTTGTTAGCTCGAAGCTAAAGTACTTTGTAAATGGTATTGTTAGAACCAAGCGCTACTTTCGCTGTGATAATGAAGACGATAATGGCTCAACAACTGAAGATCTGCGTTTTAAAGATAATGGCAATATCACTTATACATTGGATAAACCTGACGTTTCATGTGTGTTTGAAAAACAATAAATGTTTTCCTCATGCAAATTTAAGCCTATGATGGGCTTTATTTTTTAATTGAAAGCCTTATGACTAGCCAACTTATTCAAGCATTTTTAGTGCTTGCTGCCTTTTATATTGCAAGCCTCATAATTGACCGGGCAATTAAACAGTTTCAACGTCGGTTTGATTCAACTGCACTTGAAACTTTCCGGCTAATCTCTAACTCACAGCGCGCTATTTTATTATTCATTGCTATTGTGCTTGCGTTATCGAAACTCGGTTTTGATGTTGCGGCGTTGGTTGCAGGCTTAGGCTTAACGGGCTTTGCACTGGGTTTTGCGTTGAAAGATGCTATTTCAAACCTAGTTGCTGGTGTCATGATTGTGCTTTATAAACCTATTAAGCTTGGTAATTACATAGAAGTGAGTAATTCAAAGGGCACTGTGATTGATCTTAATTTGCGCTATATCACAATTAAAGGCAAAGGAGCTGTGCATTTAATCCCTAACTCTTTAATTTTAAGTAATAAAGTGTCAATCATTGATCGTGAAGACGATCAATAGCAAAAACTAGCTATAAAAAAAGCAGCCTAGGCTGCTTTTTGAAGTTTTAGCAAATTACATTTGAGATTGCAGGTAATTTTCAAGCCCTGCGGTTTTGATTAACTGCTGCTGTGTTTCAAGCCAATCAATCTGTTCTTCTTGCTCATTTAAGATGTTATCGAGCGCTTCACGGCTGATGTAATCTTTTTTCTCTTCAGCAAGTTTAATTGCTTCTTTAAGATCAGGTAATGAATCAAGTTCAAAGCTCATGTTAGCTTCGATCATTTCTTCAGAGTTTTCACCAATACGTAGTCGACCTAAATCTTGTAAATTTGGTAAACCTTCTAAAAACAAAATACGCTCGATTAAACGGTCGGCATTTTTCATTTTTTGAATAGATACTTTGTAATCAGCTTTGTCTAATTTTGAAAAACCAAAATCTTTAAACATACGAGCGTGTAAAAAGTATTGGTTGATACCCACTAATTCATTCGCTAATACTTTATTAAGTGCAGCAATGACGCTTTTATCGCCTTTCATACAATTAGCCTCTATTCGCCCATTTGAGATTGGTGGTAGTTTTGGCTACCAATTTTGTCGATTAGACCAAGCTGTTGTTCTAACCAGTACACATGATCTTCTTCTGTATCAAATAATAGCTTTTCAAGCACTTCGCGTGATTGATAGTCTTTTTCTTGTTCACAGATTGCAATTGCTTCTTTAACACAATCAACAACTTCTAATTCAAGTGTTAAATCGTTTTGCATCATGCTTTTAACGTCTGAACCAATTAATAAATCACGACGTTTAGTCATGTTTGGTACGCCTTCTAAGAATAGAATACGTTTAATTAACCAATCAGCGTGGTCTTTTTCTTCTTCCATTTCGTGGTTAAGACGCTCATACAGCTTATTTAGGCCCCAATCGTCATACATACGAGAATGAATAAAGTATTGATCTATAGCGGCTAATTCGTTTGCGAGTAGTTTGTTAAAACTATCGATGACTTTTTGGTTACCTTTCATAATGCTGTCCTCGAATTCCAAGTTGCGGTAATTGTAGTATATAAAAACAAGATTGCAAACTTTTTCCTTTGTAAATCAGTTATTTACTATTGAGTGTGATTCTCGTTTAAGTTTGCGTTAATGGTTGATAAATGAACAATTTATCGTTTTTATTCTTAAATGAAAAAAGCCCTTACTAAGAAGGGCTTGTTGTTCTAATAAAAATTAATTTAGAAGCGATAAGTTGCACCAAGTGTTACAGTGGTACCTAAACCTTTAATGTTATAGCCACCGTAGGTGTATGACTGGGCGCGGGCAGGGTAGTAATCATTGTTAAATAGGTTTTCAACACCCATAAACGCTTGCCAGTTTTTACTAAAGTTATAACGACCGCTTAGGTTGAATAGATTGTAACTGCTAATAGGGCCTTGATCGCCAACATAGTCACCGTCTGCATTTGGTTCAAAGCGTTTGCGTGAACCCACATATAAATAACTCACCGTAAGTGATAATTCATCATTAGGCTGCCAGTTTAAGTTAGCTGTACCTTTTGGTGGGCTGATTTGGCGAGAACCTAAGTAAATATCGTCTTCGGTGTTTTTACCTTCAACATAGCTGTAAGTTGCAACCAGTTTTAGGGTTGGGTTAATTTTATAATCAACCAGTGTTTCGTAACCCCAAATCTCTTGCGGCGCACGTACTGGCTCATAAACACCCGTTGCTTCATTAAAGCTATTCGTGGTGCCAAATTCTGATGTGCTGCGGTAAGCTGCAAATTCAAAACGCAAGTCATCAAACTGTGAGGTAAAACCAACTTCATAGTTATCGATGATTGATGCTTCTGTTTGAATTAGACCAATATCGTTTACTGTTGCAGAGCGTAATAAGCGACCAATATCTGAAATATCAGACCCTTGCGAGTAATTGGCAAACGGGCTGAAGGCCTCAAGTAAATTGTATTTAACACCTACATTGTAAGTGGTTGCATCGTAATCAATGGTGTCACCTTTTACGCTAAGTGGTACTGAGCATTGTGTTGCTGAGCGGCACAGTTTTAAGGTTTCATAGTCCTCTACAGCAAGATCTATGCTTTCTTGGCGTACACCCGCTTTAATAACTAAATCATTATCGATTACCCACTTAGTTTGTAAAAAGCCAGCAAGGCTTTCCATATCCATTTCTGGTACCCAAACACGGCCATCTACAAGTGGCTGAGACGTCACATCATTAAGTGCATCTAGGCCATAAATGAAGGTGGCTTCAACATTGTCAAAATCAACAAGGGTATTAAAGGTAGCGCGTGCCCCTTTCTTTTCAGAGCGAATAATTGATTGGCCGCCTTCGTAGCCTTCTTCTGGGTTAGCTAAGTTTGTAGAAAAGAAAAACACATTCTCGATATCTTGCATGTAAAGGTCGAGCGTCATTTGAGTATTACTAAACAGGGCGTAGTCTGTGTATTTTAAGGTAATGTTTTCGTTACCATCTGGGCCTTGTGGTTTACCTTGCTTTTGCAGCTCTTTAGGTACATGAATGGCATAGGTTTTTTCGCCATCATTAAGATCCCCTACAACATCACCTAAATCGGTTTTTTGCTGAGAGCTAAAGTAGTTATAGCTAAATTGCAGTTGCTTCTCATCGTCAAAGTCATAACCAAGTTTGGTGAAGTAGTTTTCGGTTACTGCATCAGATAAACCGTACTGTAAGCCCAGAATATCGCCTTCGGCGTCACGTTGAACGCCATTTTCTTCGTAACTTGCGGTGAATAAATAGCTAATTTTATCGGCACGACCATTAATTGCCGCGGAGACTCGCGCACCAGCGCTTTCTTCTAGTTTTACTGCACTAAAACGTGACGAAAGGCTGATTTCACCCTCTGGCTTACCATCACTTGTTGCTTGTTTAGTGATGTAGTTAATAATACCGCCCGATGCACCATTACCATAAACTGAAGTCGCACCTTTGATCACTTCGATACGAGCAATGGCACTAGGGTCGAGTGTTTTAACCCCTAAAGAGCCGTTTCTCAGTGGTGTAGATTGTGGCACACCATCAATCATCACAAGTGGTGCACGGCCACGTAAACTCTGACCTGTGTTACTCGAGCTACCCGTATCTGGTGCAAGGCCAGGTACCATTTGCGCCAATAAGCTTTGTAGTTCTGGATTAACTTTTAAATGCTCTTCAATTTGCTTTTGGCTAATAATCGTGACTGAAGCGGGTACTTCATCAATGCTTTCAAATACACGGCTGCCTGATACAACAACGTGTTCCATTTCTTCTGCGGTGAGTTTTTTATTAATGGCATCATCAGCAAAAGATTGGCTACTTAGTGCGAGTGCAATCAGAGTAAGTGAAGTTTTTAACATGTTTATCCTTGTTAAATCAGTATTAATTATTATGTGATTGTGCGGAAGTCTAAATGTAAAGAAGTGTAAAGGCAAGGCTAATGATAATTATTTGCAATAATAATTATGGCTTTTTAGTTACTCGCGATAAGAAGGGTACAAGTAAGTGCGGTTCTAGTTGATGCTAGTTTAAGTAACGTTTTAGGTCATCAGGAATAGGCATTGGTTTGAAAGGGCTAACATTGGTGCCGCCAGTGTTACCGAGTGGGACCCAAATACGCGAAAACACAATTGACGCAGCCATGCGAGCAAACTGACCAATTATTTCCTTGGCATTATGGTTTTTAAAACCAATTTTACACATCCACCAATGTGAGTAAGTATGCGCAATGATATAGCTTTGGCCAAGAATATGAGCCCGCTCTAAGTGATAAAAAGCGCTTGTGTAATCCGTCTTTGCATAACTAGTTTTAGCCAATATCATTTCAGTGTTAAAGGCATGTTTGAGCTCATTGTTCATAGCAATTTTTTATTGATAAAAGTTGTTCATTTGTAATGCCGTTTGTACCAAAAGTAAACACCCGAAATCGTGAAAAATAACGGTGATAAAGCAAATAGTAACCATAGTAATTGCACAATAGGCCCTGCAAAATCACCAATATGAAACTTATATTTAAAGTTCCATGTTTGCGTGGTCCATGAGCTTTGGCTGGCATCATAGCTTGCAACAATATCTGCTGAATATGGGTTTGCCCATACCCAACTATAGGCATGGCTTTCACCCGGGTTCTCTATTCTAAAACCTATGTTATCAGTTGGTTTTTTCGGTAAATAAATTCTAAATAACTTACCCTCAGGAAATACAGTTTGTGCGTTATCAAACGCTTTTTGCACTTGAAAAGGCGTATCAGCTGAAGGGGAAATAACTGCTGGTGGTTTAGGTCTATCTTCAACTGTGCCTTGCATCACAAATTCTAATACGGCTTTGGTTTGTTCTTTCCAGTTAAATGCCATACCTGTGTAGGCAATTAAAATGAGTGGAATTAAAAAATACACACCTAGAACGGTATGTAGTTGATACATCAGCACTCTAAACTTTGCTTTACGCTTAATAGCCAAGCGCTTAATACGATTTTTTGGCTTTACCCAAATATAAAAGCCAAGCAGAATTTCAATAATAAGAATCAGCGCACACACCGATACCCAGTTTCTTAAAGGGCGGTTTTTATCGCCATCTTCATAAAGCAGCCAGCGGTGCAAAGCCATGGTAAAGCCATAAATTGTACTGTAGTAATCGTACTCATGTAACACTTGACCGTTGTATGGATTAACACTGACATAGCGGTTGTTTGCCAACTGTAATTGCCAAGCAAGATCACTGCGCTGCTCTGGCATTAACAGGGTAACGGGTTGTTTTGTTGTAGCTGAAACGTGTTGGATGAGGTCATCGAAATCTAGTGCTGAAGGTGCTGGCGTTACTGTCCATTTATCGCTTTGAGTAAGGTATTGAATGTCTTTTGCGTAAATAAGCAACGCGCCGGTCAAGCTTAAACAAATTAAAAATAAACCGCTTACTAAGGCAAGCAATAAATGCGTACGACGTAACCACAACTTCAACAAAGTTTGTTCCTTCAGTTTGCTGTTAAAACAAAACTGAATTGTAAATGATAACGCGATACATTTACACTAAAACTTGTTCAATGGTGCAGCTTTCAATAGCAAAGTTTTCATGTAAAAAGTGACGTATTTCATCGTTTTGAATGCTTTGCTTGGCACTAAACTTAAGCTCACAATGAATGTGATGGTCATCTATCTGCCATGTTTTAAGGTAATCAATATCAGTGATTGCAAATTGGGCTTTAAGTTCAGTGATAGCTTCTGGTAGCGCAAAACTATCGGGGGCTGCCTGCATTAAAATTTTACTGCTCGCTATTAGCAGCAAAATACCATGGTAAATGACGTACACCGAAATCAGCATGGTGGCAATTAAATCAACAACATACCATTGATAAAGAATAATTAAGGTACCCGCAATGATCACCACCACAGACGCTAATGCATCAGACACATTATGTATAAACGCAGCACGAATATTCATGCTGTCTTTCGCACCTGCTTTGTAAGTTAAAAGCGCGGTGAATAAGTCAACAACCAGTGCAAAACCTGCAACCCAAATGATGATCCAGCCGTCTATGGGCTCAGGGTTTAAATAGTTGGATATGGCTTCAACAATTAAGTAACCACCAATCACGATTAAACTTAAACTGTTAAATAAGGTTGCTAAAATTTCAGCGCGTTTATAGCCGTATTGATAACGATCATTGGCAGGTTTGGCACCTATTTTTCGGGCAATTATGGCAATGAATAACGATGAGGCATCACTTAAATTGTGCAGCGCATCAGCAATTAACGATAAGCTGCCAGAAACGAGGCCGCCAATCACCTGAGCGACGGTTAATAACACATTAATTACCACTGCCAGCATGAGTTGGCGGGTGCTTTGGTTATTTGTATCGTGATGGTGGTGGTGTCCGTGTCCCATAAAAATACCTAGTTATTGATTTGCTTTATTTTTATACCATGCGTGCTGTGGTATTGAAAAGTTTATAATGATTTGTTCGTGTACAGATTATAATTTTCTGTTCAAATGCTGATGGATTTGTTAATTTAACGCCGTTGTACCAATTTTTAGTTCTAATTTTAGGCTCAATGTGAAAGCTGCATTTTTTATTTTGATTAGCGTATTATTGCTCCAGCCCACGCTGGATAGCTTTGATGTGGCTGATCATAATGCTGCGTTTAATCACACCTCGGTACTACTATCTGAAGAAATTGATCTTGAAGCCCATTGCGCTATCAATGGCGATCATCAGCTACACCAATTAGAGCACACCGAACTTAGCAAACAGTTGTCTGATTCAGCCGAAAAAGGCCATTGTCATGTTTGTCACAGTCCTGTGTTTGTCGATTCGCTGCAATTGACCGAGCCTGCTGATACCTATTTTACTAAAATTGAATCTCTCGATTTAAACTTCACATCAGCAGATTTAGCACCGTTACATCGCCCACCTATTTTAGCTCTTACTTAATCCAAAACCCTTTTTAGATTTTATTTGGGCTTAGCCCATTTTAAGTAAGAGACGATATATGTTTTTAAGAAATTTTATGCGTTACGCATTACTGTGCGTATGCTTTATGTATGTGACAAATAATTCTGCGAAAGAAGCACATGAACATCAAGAAAATGAACAAGCTGAGCATGCTAATGAAGTCAATTTAACAGAGCAGCAACAGCAACTAGCTAATATCAAGGTTGAGCGCCTTGTACTGAAAACACACAATCAAACCTTATATGCACCGGGCGAAATTAAAGCCAATGGTTATGCCAGTTATGTGGTGTCACCGCGCGTTGATTCAATCGTTGTAAAGCGCCATGCCTTGTTAGGGCAACATGTCAATAAAGGTGACTCTTTAGTCACCTTATTTAGTGGCGAAGTTGCCAGCCAGCAAACTGAATTTAGATTGGCCGAAGCAGAGTTAAAACGGCTAACTAAAATGACACCAGGCACGGTGAGCAAAAAGCAAATCTTGACTGCCAAAGCCGAGTATGAAGTAGCTTATAGCCGCTTAGTTGCCTTTGGTTTATCAAAACAAGCTATAACTCAAACACTGACTATAAGCCCAGAAAAACTCGGCGAATACACCTTATTTGCACAAACATCTGGTGCTGTTTTAACCGATAACTTCGCACAAGGCCAGCGAGTTGATTCGGGGATTGAGTTGATGCTGATTGCTGATGAATCAGCGCTTTGGGTTGCAGCTCAGCTTTCATCGAACCAAGACCGTATTATTAATAATGGCTCGACAGCGCTGTTAGAAGTAAACGGTAATCGCTATCAAGCAACAGTCATTCAAGAAGCACATACCATTGATGAACAAACACGCTCACGAACCGTTAGGCTCGAAGTAAAAAACACTCAGCATAGTTTGCATCCGGGCATGTTTGCCGATGTGTATTTTCAGTTTGAAACAGAGCAAGCGGTACTTGCTGTACCAGAAAATGCTTTAACTCGCAGCGCAGATGGTGACTGGCAATTATTTGTTGTTGATGACGATGGTGGTTTTGCCGCACAAGAAGTAACCCTTGGCAGAAGTTTTGGTGATTATCGCGAAGTATTTGGTATTGAAGCCGGACTTGAGGTTGTCACCCAAGGTGCATTTTTTATTGCATCACAGCTAGCTAAAGGCGGATTTGATCCGCATAACCACTAGAGGTGACGCATGTTTAATTTATTAATTGAAGCGGTGATAAAAAATCGTTTACTGGTGCTATTGGCCTTACTTGCGGCGATTGCTGTGAGTTTATTTATGATCCCAAAACTCAATTTAGATGCCTTTCCTGACGTGACGAATGTGCAAGTTGCAGTTAATACCGAAGCGCCGGGGCTGGCGGCTGAAGAAGTTGAGCAGCTGATCACATACCCGATAGAAGCGGTTATGTATGCACTACCCGATGTAGAGCAAGTTCGTTCTATTTCTAAAACGGGATTATCGGGCGTCACTGTTGTGTTCAAAGAAGGTGTTGATATTTACTTTGCTAGGCAGCTGGTTTTTGAACGTTTGCAGTCTGCTAAAGAGTTGATCCCAGACGGTGTAGGTATGCCTACAATGGGCCCTAACACATCAGGGCTTGGACAAGTTTATCAGTATTTACTTGAAGCAAAGCCTGATGCAAACATAGATAGCATGGCACTACGTAGCTTAAATGATTGGGTGGTTAAATTACTTATATTACCTATTGATGGTGTTACCGATATTTTGTCATTTGGCGGTGAGGTCAAGCAGTATCAAGTAAACTTAAACCCCAATAAGCTACTAGCCTATGACTTAACACAGCAAGATGTTAGTGACGCACTAGATGCTAACAATAGCAATGTGGGTGGCTGGTATATGAACCGAGGCCAAGAGCAGCTGGTTATTCGTGGTACAGGTTGGTTTACCCCAGGCGAAAAAGGGCTTACTGAAATTGCGCAAACGCCTATCAAAACCATTGATGGTACGGTCGTTAAAGTGGCTGACGTTGCGAATGTTGAGCTTGGCAGTGAAATTCGCCAAGGCGCTGTCACCTTATCTAAACGCAATGATCAAGGCGAAATAGTCAATCGTGGTGAAGTGGTCACAGGTATCGTGCTCAAAAGAATGGGCGCAAATACCAAGCAAACGATTGATGGCATTAACGCGCGTGTCGAGATGATAAATCAAGCACTGCCAAATGGGGTTGAATTTAAAGCAATTTACGACCAAGCAGAGCTTATAAGCCAAGCGGTACAAACAGTTATTGATGCACTGCTTTTAGCTTTTGTATTTATTATCATAGTATTAGCGCTATTTTTGTTGGATTTAAGAGCAACATTTTTGGTGTTATTGTCGATCCCTATTTCGATTGGTTTAGCACTGAGTGTAATGGCATGGCTTGGCTTATCGGCTAACTTAATGTCATTAGGGGGTATAGCTGTTGCCATCGGCATGCTGGTAGATGGCTCGGTTGTTATGGTAGAAAATGTATTTAGGCACTTAGGGATGAAGCACAATCAACATAAGCCACCCGCCGAGCTGGTTGCAATTGCTGCTAAAGAAGTCGCACGGCCTATCTTTTTTGCCTCTTTGATTATTCTTACGGTATTTTTACCACTGTTTAGCTTTGAAGGCGTTGAGGCTAAGTTATTTCAGCCAATGGCTGTGAGTATTATGCTTGCGATTATTAGCGCTGTAATTGTTGCCTTAGTTGTGGTGCCAGCACTGTGTGTTTATTTATTTGCTAAGGGCGTGACAGTAAAGCAAAGTATCTTACTAAAACCTATCGATATGCTTTATCAACGGGCTTTACAAAAAGCATTGCAGGCTAAACGCAGCGTTTTAGCTATTGCAGGGTTATTACTAATTGTAGCGGCTGTTATGCTACCAAAGCTGGGTACTGAATTTGTGCCAGAACTTGAAGAAGGCACGATTAATCTACGTGTGACTCTTGCTCCATCTGCAAGTCTCGAAACAGCAATCTCAGTGGCTCCAAAGCTTGAAGCCATGTTGCTTGAATTTAACGAGGTGGAATATGCGCTGAGCCGAATCGGTCGGGCAGAAGTAGGGGGTGATCCTGAACCGGTTAACAACATAGAAATCTATTTAGGTTTAAAGCCACATGATCAATGGGTTAACGCGAATTCACGTGTCGAATTGCAACAGCTAATGGAAGCCAAGCTTGAGCAATTCCCTGGGCTTTTGTTTAACTTTTCACAACCCATAGCAACCCGAGTAGATGAGCTTTTATCGGGGGTAAAGGCTCAATTGGCCATTAAGTTGTTCGGAAGTGATTTGGCTGTTTTAAGTGAAAAAGGCCAACAAATTGAGCAGCTAGTTCAGCAAATACCTGGCGCTAAAGATGTCGCGATGGAGCAAATAGGCGGCGAAGCACAGCTTATAGTTAAACCCAACCGTTTGGCGTTATCGCGTTTTGGTTTATCGGTAGCTGATTTAATGGATGTAGTCCAGCACGGTATTGGTGGGCAATCAGCAGGGCAAATTATTAATGCCAATGAGCGCTATGATATTTATGTGCGTATAGCGCAAAGTTATCGCCAAAACCCAAATGTGATTGCTGATCTTCGACTGCGTACCCCCGCGGGTGCCATTGTTAGGGTAGGTGATGTAGCCGATGTACAGATTGAGTCTGGCGCTCCGCAAGTTCGTCGCGATGATGTTCAAAGACGCATAGTCATTCAAGCGAATGTACAAGGGCGTGATATGGGCTCTGTGGTTGCGGATATTCGTACTGCGATTGCTGATAAAGTGCAGTTACCAAGTGGTTACAGCGTGGCGATTGGCGGCCAGTTCGAAAACCAACAACGGGCACAACAGCGGCTTATGATAGTGGTGCCAGTGGCCTTATTACTCATCGCGTTATTGCTTTATTTTGCCTTTAGTAACTTATCGCAAGTGGTGCTTATTCTTGTTAATGTTCCTCTCGCTGTAATTGGTGGGGTGATTGCATTGTATGTCTCTGGGCAATACTTATCTGTACCTAGTTCTGTAGGGTTTATTACGCTGTTTGGTGTTGCTGTATTGAATGGTGTGGTGATGGTTGAAAGCATTAATCACCGAGTGGGTCACGGCGATAGCAAAGATAAAGCGGTATTTGAAGGGGCTGTTTCACGGCTCAGACCCGTACTAATGACCGCGCTTACTTCAATGCTTGGACTTATTCCGATGTTATTAAGCACAGGCATAGGGGCTGAAATACAAAAGCCACTTGCAACGGTTATTGTTGGCGGCTTGGTCAGTGCAACATTCTTAACTTTATTTGTACTGCCGGTACTTTATAAGTCGATGACTAAATAAAGCAAAATGGGGCTAACTTTTAGTAGCCCCTTTTTTAATGCCGTGTATTTCTGTAAAGGGCGTTTACACCATACTAAAGCCCTTATAAACTGGGCGTTACAATAATGATGTAAAAAAGGAATACAGAGTGAGTAACGCAATTACAATTCGTCCGGCAGTCGCGAGTGATGCTGCAACAATCCTACATTTTATTACCGAACTTGCTATTTACGAAAAAGAACCCGACGCAGTTAAAACAGACGAGCAAGCTATTTTAAAAACATTATTCAGTGAAGGTGCTACGGCTCATAGTGTTATTTGTTTAGAGGGCGACACGCCAATTGGTTTTGCAGTGTATTTTTATAATTACTCTACATGGCTTGGCAAAAATGGTTTGTATTTAGAAGATCTTTACGTCAGTGCTGATAGCCGTGGTAAAGGTGCTGGTAAGCAAATTATGCAATATCTAGCTAAGCAAGCACTTGAGAAAGACTGCGGTCGTTTTGAGTGGGTGGTACTTGATTGGAATAAACCTGCCATTGATTTTTACGACAGCATTGGTGCTAAACCACAAAACGAATGGATTATTTACCGCCTGACAGGCCAAGAGCTTATCGACTTTGCGCATCAATAAGTAATGTTGCTATAGCTTAAAACTAACAAATAACAATATAAATAAAAATCATTTGCATTTAAACTTTTCTGTGTGTAGTTTAAATACACATACAAAGATTGGTACAAGTGCAGGTGATTTTTATGACTCAAACAACACGCCACACACCTTTAACTGCAAACGCCATTGATGATGCGCTTGCCCCTTGGCAAAGTGCAATTTATCAAGGCAACTTAGCATTTGAAACTGGCGAGCTTATTACTGCACGTGATCATTACACGGTTGCAAGCAGCTGCGCCGAAACACTTCTTGCACAATTTTCTAATATCCCAATCAACCAGTCGGTAACACGCTCGCTAGAACATTGTATTGCAGCATTTGTTGTTGCTACTTTGAATCTAGCTGACACTTATAAAGTAATGCAAAAAACCGATAAAGCTTGCACCTGGCTTTGCCATGCTCATCAACGATTAAGCGTGCTTTTGAATCACCCAGAGCAACATGTTCGCACCTTGGTGCTGCACCATCATCATAAAACCTATTATGAACTGGTTAAGTTTGCCAGCATGGCATCGGCATTTCCGGCACTTATTAACCGAATCAATCAGCTATTAGCTGACCATCCCCACAAAACGCAGTTATTACATTAACGATAAGGAATCAGTATGCCTTTTACATTACCCGATTTAGCGTATGATTATGATGCACTCGAGCCGCACATTGATGCGAAAACCATGGAAATACATCACACCTTGCATCATCAAACCTATATTAATAAAGCGAATGCTGCACTAGAGGGCAGCCATTATTCAGAGCAAGATGCTGAAACATTACTCCGCACTATTTCATCAATGCCTGAGTCTTTACAAAAAGCAGTACAAGAGCATGTGGGTGGTCATCATAATCACTCATTATTTTGGCAAGTTATGTCTCCTAATGGAGGTGGTACGCCAAGTGCAGAGTTAAACACTGCAATAGTTGATACATTTCGTAGCTTTGACGCATTTAAAGAGCAATTTACTAATGCCGCGGTAAGCCGCTTTGGCAGTGGCTGGGCTTGGTTATGTGTTGATGAAAATAACCAGTTGGTCGTTGAAAGTAGCCTTAATCAAGATAGCCCATTAATGCATAATCATACGCCTATTTTAGGGCTTGATGTGTGGGAGCATGCGTATTACTTGAAGTATCAAAATCGTCGCCCTGAATATATTGCAGCATTTTACGAAGTGATCAATTGGCCGGAAGTTGAACGCCGATATTTAGCAGCAATTAAAAAATAGTTAAGGTCCGAAACTGGCTAGTCAAAAAATAATATTCAGTTAAGCTAACGGTATTAGCATGTAACGAGAATAATTATGACTAGCCAACAATGGCAAACTGCAAGGCAAAGCCGCGACCCACGCTTTGATGGGGTGTTCTTTGTAGCTGTAAAAAGCACTGGCATTTATTGCAGACCAATTTGCCCTGCACCAACGGCACAAGAAAAGAACGTTGAGTATTATCAATATGCGCACTTGGCTGCGCAAGATGGTTTTCGACCCTGCATTCGCTGTCGCCCAGACAGTGCTCCGAATAGCCCAGCTTGGTTAGGTACTAAAACCACCGCATTACGTGCAAAACAACTAATTGATAAAGGAGAGGCCTACGATTGCGAGGTTTTAGCAGATAGGCTAGGGGTGTCGAGCCGCTATTTACGCCGTTTGTTTAACCAACATTTTGGACTGTCGATCACCCAATATCGATTATTTAACCAATGCAATTTTGCCAAGCAGCTATTACAACAAACTGATTTGTCGGTAGCTGATATCGCATTTGCGGCAGGCTTTAATAGTATTCGTCGTTTTAATGATGCTTTTTTAAAGCAGTTAAATATCGCCCCGTCAAAGTTACGCAAGTCAGATAAAAAACCAGCATCAACATTAACTCTAACACTGGCATTTAGGCCGCCTTATAACTGGCAAGCACTCCATGACTTTTTACAGCGCCGCTTAATTAGTGGTCTAGAATGGCTAAGCGCAACGAGCTATGGTCGCACTTTTAAAGATAAATATTGCCAAGGGCAATTCACAGCGCATTTTGTTGAGCATAAAAATCATTTTAAAGTGGTTATTGATATCGATAACACCCGCTATTTACAGCAAGTGATCCATAACATTCGTCGTGTGCTTGATTTAGACGCCGACACGCACACTATTGAACAGCATTTAGATGCAGAGCTTAAAGGCGCAATGCCACTTTGTGTTGGGTTGCGTTTACCGGGAATTTGGTCAGACTATGAAGCGGGCATACGAGCTGTTCTTGGCCAGCAAGTGAGTGTTACAGCAGCTCATAACCTAGTAACACAGCTTGTAAATGAGTTTAATCAGCAAAGTAATAACCACTATTTTCCAAGCCCTGAATGGGTTGCCAATTCTGAACTCGACTTTTTTAAAATGCCACAATCACGCAAAGATGCGCTACGGCGTTTAAGTGCTTATTGTCAGCAAAACCCAGATAATCAAGAGCTTGATAATTGGTTAGAGCTCAAAGGCATTGGCCCATGGACAGTTAATTACGCCAAACTACGCGGTCAAAGCCACCCCGATATTCTATTGGCGGGCGACTTAGGGGTTAAAAAAGCCCTCGCCGGAATAAGCGAATTTAATAGCGAGCACTGTGCGCCATTTCGCTCTTATTTAACTTTTCAACTATGGCAACAATTATGAGTATGCAACAAGTTATTATGCCAAGCCCGATTGGCGATATTACCATTCAAAGTACGTCAAAAGGCGTCAGTTACGTTGGCTTTTACCCGGTGGTTGCAATGCAAACTGAGGCTGTTGATGAGCACACCCTTACACCCATTTTAATATGTATAAGTGAGCTTAATGAATACTTTAACGGCGAGCGTACGCGTTTTACTGTTCCGCTAGATACCCAAGGTACCCACTTTCAAAGGCAAGTATGGCGTGCGCTGATGGATGTTGAGTTTGGTCAAAGCAAAAGCTACCAAGATATTGCACTTGCCATTAATAACCCAAAAGCGGTGCGTGCAGTGGGCGCTGCAAATGGTAAAAACCCGATTAGCATTATTGTACCGTGCCATCGGATTATTGGCGCAAACGGTAAACTCACAGGCTATGCGGGTGGCCTTGAAAGAAAAGAGTGGTTACTGAAGCACGAAGGCTTGTTATAAAACAGCAATTTTACTGGGACAAGGTTTCAAGTAATAAGAGTAAGGTAATAGATGATGTTGTCGCGCGATTAAGGTAGCATATTGCGACTTTAAAATTTGGGCAACATCATGGCACAGCTGTACTTTTATTATTCTGCAATGAATGCAGGCAAATCCACCACACTTTTACAATCTGCATTTAACTACCGCGAGCGTGGTATGGAACCAGTTATTTTAACTGCGGCTATTGATGATAGAGCAGGTGTTGGCAAGGTGTCTTCACGAATTGGTTTACAAGCTGATGCCCATATTTTTGATGCTGATATCGATGTATTTGAATTGATCAAATCATTAAATGCAGAGCAAAAGCGCCATTGTATTTTAGTTGATGAGTGCCAGTTCTTATCAAAAGAGCAAGTAATGCAATTAACAGATGTGGTTGATGAGCTTGGTATTCCGGTGCTGTGTTATGGCTTACGTAACGACTTTAGAGGTGAGTTATTTAGTGGCTCACAATATCTACTTGCCTGGGCTGACAAACTTATTGAGTTAAAGACGGTGTGTCATTGCGGGCGTAAAGCTAATCATGTATTGCGTACTGATGAGCATGGCAAAGCGATTGCAGACGGTAATCAGGTAGAAATTGGCGGCAACGACCGATATGTATCGGTGTGCCGCAAACATTATAAAGAAGCGTTAAATCTTGGCCGCTAATGCCGAGATAAAGCTATCAATATCTTGCTTAGTGACGCCTAAATGGGTCACTAGGCGCAGTGGTTTACCCGGTGAAAACAGCATGTTTTGCTCTTTTAACGCATGTGCCACTGCTTTTAAATCGATATGTTCGGCAACATTTGCGTAAACAATGTTGGTATCGATTTGAAAAGGCGATGTATCAAAACCAGTTAACGTGTTTAGCTGCTCTGCCAAATACGCTGCGTTATCGTGATCCTCAGCAAGCCTTGCTACGTGATGCTCAAGTGCATACTGGCCTGCAGCTGCAAGCATACCCGCTTGGCGCATACCACCGCCAAGTACTTTTCGCCAGCGGCGCGCTTTATCTATCAATGCTTTGCTACCTAATAATAGTGAGCCAACCGGCGCACCGAGTCCTTTTGATAAGCAAATAGATACAGAATCAAAATACTGGGTGATTTCAGTAATATCAACACCTAACTTAACCGCAGCGTTATACACGCGGGCACCGTCTAAGTGCAGAGCAAGGTTATGTTTATCAACACACTCTCTAGCTTGTTTAAGATAACTAAGCGGGAGAACTTTGCCGCCAATGGTGTTTTCTAAGCTAAGTAGTTTGGTTTTAGCAAAGTGAAAATCATCAGCTTTAATCGCAGCCACAACTTTGTTTAAATCTATGCTGCCATCACTATTATTTTCAATTGGTTGCGGTTGAATAGACCCCAATACAGCGGCACCGCCACCCTCAAACTTGTAGTTATGCGCCTGTTGACCACAAATGTATTCGTCGCCACGCTCACAATGTGCCATTAATGCCAGTAAGTTTGCTTGCGTACCAGAGCTGCAATAAAGGGCGCTTTCGAAGCCATGGCGCTCAACAGCAAATTGTTCAAGCTGATTAACGCTTGGGTCGTCGCCATAAACGTCGTCGCCTACTGGGGCGTCATTCATGACCGCGCGCATAGCTGCTGTTGGTTTTGTAACTGTGTCTGAACGAAAGTCGATCATCTTATTATCCTTATACTAGTTCGTTAAGAATGGCTTCGCGGTCAGCTTGGTCAAAATAGCTCCAAGCAATAAAGCGACTCATTTTTTGGCCTTGTGCCATTTTTATAACTCTTAGGTCTTTCACATCAAGTGTGTTAAGTAACTTTTTTATATGCGGCAAAGTGTCAGACTTTGAAACAAGCGATGTAAACCAAATACATTGCTCTGCAAACTCTTGGCTCTCAATACACATTTTACTGATAAATTCGCGCTCACCGCCCTCACACCAAAGCTCGTTTTGGCGGCCACCAAAATTAAGTGCTTTTTGTGGCGCTTTGTTAAGGTTTTTCCATTTACGCTCAGTACCTGCTTTGGCCTGTTGCTCACTGGCATGAAATGGTGGATTGCATAAAGTTAGGTGAAAAACATCTTTATTCGATATCACGCCCGTAAACATTTTATCGGCGTTGTTTTGCTGCTTAACATTAATTTTCAGGCGGTTAAATTGCACAATTTGTTTAGCAATTTTAACAGACAAGGCATCAATATCGGAGCCTGTGAAGTGCCAGCCATATTCGTGATTACCAGTAAGCGGGTAAATCACATTTGCACCCGTGCCTACATCAAGCACTTTTACTTGTTTACCCGTCGGAATATGACCTTGGTTATCGCTTGCTAATAAATCGGCCAAGTGATGAATGTAATCCACTCTGCCAGGAACCGGTGGGCAAAGGTAGTTGTCGGGCAAATCCCAAAAATCGATTTTATAATGGCTTTTTAATAACGCTTGGTTGAGGGTTTTAACCGCTAATGCATTGGTGAAATCAATGGTATCAGTGCCCGCTGGCGTTTGCGTTATATAAGGTGTTAGGGCAGGAGTATCTTTGCATAGCAAAGTAAAGTCGTAGCCATTTAAGTGGCGATTTCGCGGATGCATTAAGGAAAACCTATCTGTTAGCCATATCAAAGGCTGATTGTACCAAATAAATCTTTGCTCTGAGTTAGTTTGCGGTGGATATTTTTGCTTAGCCTCATTAAAAGCATGATATGCAAAAATCATTTTTAACTTGAAATACTTAGAAAAAATAATTAAAAATGCAGATGAAGCACTTTATCTTGTAAAAGACAATCGAAGGAATCGAGCTTCTGTGTATTTTAATTGAATATTAAAAACAACAAGGAAGCTTATAAAAAATGACTAATAGTATCTTTCTTTGTCCTTTTACCTTTACGTCTCAAGCAACTGGTAATGTGAGCCTCTATGCTCCATCAAAAGAGCAAAATCGTTGTGTTTTAAGTAGTCTGTTTACAAAGGAATGTTTATGTCTAAATTTAAAAAAATAGTGATAGCTGTTGTTATTTTGCTAAGCCTTGGCGCAATTGCTAAACAATACAATGAGCGCAATCACACTGAAATGGCAATTAAAGCGTGTGGCAATAAAGACAACGTCGCCAAAGTTGACTCTAAAGGTTTTGAGTGTAAAGACTAATTGAGGTAAGTGACAGCTGATTAATGTTATAAATACGAAACAGCAGCCGCTGCGTTAAATAATGCTTTTTGAGTAAGACGTTAGTTTAAACTATGAAGGAAGCAGAAAAGAAAATAGTACAAGTAATTGAGCAATAAGGGTGTTATGTAACATAAAGTTTAGATCGCGCGGTACTATTTTGTCTGATTTTAAAAAGCGGACAGATGAAAAAGCTAACTTGTTTCTGTCGGATAGACGACACCTGTTACCAAGTGTCGCCCTCCTAAGAACCGTACGTGCAACTTTCACTGCATACGGCTCA
>NZ_CAMZMY010000023.1:0-72857 GCF_947311895.1 Pseudoalteromonas sp. PAR1
TTGAGATCAACTGTTTTTTGAAGTTTTTATGAAAAAAATGACTGTTCGAGCAAAATACGAACGAAACGGGCAAAAAGAACACTAAAAAAGGCCCTTCTGGGCCTTTTCTGTTTATTTAACTATAAGCTTCCAACCTGCTTTTGCTTGTAGCTTGGTCTCTAATTGCAGTTCACTGGCCATTAATGGGTGATATTTTAACCAATCGCCATCAAATGTCAGTGTAAGGGTGTTTTCATTAACACTAAGATCGAGTGCTGGCAGTACATCATCTTGGCGACGCATTGATAAGATCACTGCGATCCGAACAATTCTTGTCAAACATTCAGCTAATTGTTCATGACATCCTAGGTATGCAAAGCTGTTTTTTACCAGATCTGCACGATGCGCATTCGCTACAGCAGTGATCAGCTTATGCTCAGATTGTGAAAAACCTGGCATATCGGTGTTTTCTATAATGTAGGCTGTGTGCTTATGATAAAGTTTATACTCTATTAATAAACCTATCTCGTGTAACTTCGCTACCGTTTTTAATAACGCAATTGCGTTGTTATCAATTGACTGCCACTGCCCCTTTACACTCTTTGCTAATTGCTCAGTAAGTTGTGCAACTCGGCAGGCTTGATTTACATCGACATGATAACGAGCCATTAATCCATCAACCGTACGCTTACGAATATCGTGGTTATGTAGCTCTGGTACCATGCTGTAAAGCACACCTTCACGCAATGCGCCGCGAGCAAGGCCCATCTGCTTTATAGCTAATGATTCGAATAAGGCGATTAAAATTGCAAGTCCAGATACAAACACAAGACGGCGTTCTTCACTTAAACCTGGAAGCTCAAGATCTGCAATTGTTTCAAATTGCACTGATTGCTCTTTGATGGCATATAATTTATCAAGCGTTAAGAGTTCATCTTGGTTTTGCGCAACCATGATCTCTTGAATTGCTTGCACTGTACCAGATGCTCCACTCGCTATTTGCCAGCCTGCCGTTTTATATTCATCAACAATTTCAGCAATCACATCTCTGGCTGCTTGAATCGCGGCTGCAAAATTTTCGTTACTCAGTTTTTGATCTTTGAAATAGCGCTCTAAAAAGGTGACACAGCCCATATGTAGGCTTTTATAGTGCAGTGCGTCAAAACCTTTTCCTATAACGACCTCTGTACTCGCCCCACCAATATCGATAACAAGTTGCTTTCCACTACAAGCTGATGTGTGCGCCACGCCTTTGTAAATCGTTTTGGCTTCTAGCTCACCACTGATGACATTGATTTTATGACCAAGGATTTGTTCAGCCTTTTGCTTAAACACATCGGCATTGGTAGCAAGACGCAAAGTTGCTGTTGCAACAATGGTAATGTTTTTCTTTGGTATGTCTTGTAAACGTTCTGCGAACAAGGCTAGGCATTCCCAACCTCGCTGCATGGCTTCTGAGCTTAGGACGTTGTTTTCATCAAGCCCTGCAGCAAGCCTTACTTTACGTTTGACTCGACCGATCGTTTGTAGACCGCCAGCAATTGATTTGGCAATCAGCATATGAAAGCTGTTCGATCCTAAATCGATTACTGCATACACATTTTTTTGCGGTTGAAATTGCCCCACCGTTCAAAAACCTCTAGTTACTACTAAGTCTTCAATGACGGTCGTTTATCACGACCGTGATTTCTGGTAACTATTATTTGGTCGACGTCCGTTGTTATTACGATTACGTGGGCCTGTAGAATAGTTCCGCTTTTTCTGAATAGTAGGCTTAGTTAAATCATCAAGCAATGCACTTTTATCATAATGTGATAATGGAATGCTGTGTTCTATATATTGCTCAATTTCGTGGAGATTATAGGCATACTGTTCACAGGCAAAGCTAATAGCGTGTCCTGAAGCACCAGCACGTCCGGTACGACCAATGCGGTGTACATAGTCTTCACAATCATCTGGCAAATCAAAATTAAATACATGACTTACTTCTGGGATATGTAAACCACGAGCTGCAACGTCTGTTGCCACTAAGAAGTCTAAATCGCCTTTGGTAAATTGAGCCAAAATTGATTGACGCTTTTTCTGGTTTACATCACCGGTTAATAATCCAACTCGATGACCATCCGCTTTCATCCATGCGTAAACATTTTCACAACTGTGTTTCGTATTTGCAAACACAATTGCTTTCTCAGGCCATTCTTCTTCAATTAAAGTTAACAGTAACTTAATTTTATCGTCTTGTGATGGATGAAATAGCTCTTCTTGAATACGCTTACCTGTTTTAACGTCAGGTTCAATTTGCACATGCTCTGGGTTAGTCATGTGTTCAAACGCTAATTCCTGCACACGATACGATAAGGTTGCAGAGAATAATAAGTTTAAACGCTCTGAGGTTTCAGGCATACGTCTAAACATGTAGCGGATATCTTTAATAAAGCCTAAATCGAACATACGATCTGCTTCATCAAGCACCACAACTTCAATTTCATTTAGGGTGTAACAACCCTGTTTATACAAATCGATAAGGCGTCCAGTCGTTCCAATTAAAATATCAACGCCTTTTTCTAGTTGTGCACGTTGTTTTTCGTAATCTTCGCCACCATATACTAAACCTAAGTTAAGATTACAGTGTGGCGCTAAAATTTTTGCATCTTTGTGTATCTGAATCGCCAGCTCCCGAGTTGGGGCCATGATCAGGGCTCTTGGATGTTTACTAGGTGCTTTGCTAGATTGTAATAACCGATGGCACGTTGCTGTTAAAAACGCCAACGTCTTGCCTGTACCTGTTTGTGCTTGGCCCGCAATATCACGGCCTTCACAAATAAAAGGTAGGCATTTAGCTTGAATGGGTGTGCAATATTCAAACCCATTTTCGGTTAAACCGGCAACCACTTCCGGTGCGATAGCAAAGTCTGAAAACTTTTTATCGGTCAAATGTGTCTTAGTCATAGCGTTTAAGCATAACGTTTAAACTTGCAATAAGAAACAAGAGTGTTTAAATACGCATTAAATATTTCGCCTAACTTATCGGAGATCGCAATGAGCGAGAAAATTATTCAATTAACTGACGATAGCTTTGAAGCTGACGTACTACAATCAGACAAACCTGTACTTGTTGATTTTTGGGCTGAATGGTGCGGACCTTGTAAAATGATCGCCCCTATTCTTGACGAAGTAGCTGGCGAGTTTGATGGCCGTGTAACTATCGGTAAATTAAACATTGACCAAAATGCGGGCACACCACCTAAATTTGGTATTCGTGGAATCCCAACACTTCTTCTTTTCAAAGATGGTCAGGTTGCAGCAACTAAAGTAGGTGCACTTTCAAAAACTCAATTAGTTGAGTTTTTAGAGAACAACATCTAACTGAAAATGTAAAAAAAGGGCTTTTTGCCCTTTTTTTAGCTTTATTTTGTTTAAAGACTGGACGCCTTGCTAGTGACCTGCTAGTTTATAAAGCCAACTAATCCTTAGTTATACCAACAAACCTCACTCATGTATCAAACTATGATTTTGAGTATGATAATTGTAATAAAGAACCCACCAATATGCATTTACGCGAATTAAAAGACAAGTCTATAAAAGAGCTTGTAAACTTAGCTGAGTCCATGGGGCTCGAAAACGTAGCCCGTTTAAGAAAACAAGACATTATTTTCGCCATTTTGAAAGCACACGCTAAAAGCGGTGAAAATATTTATGGCGGCGGTGTATTAGAAATCTTACAAGATGGCTTTGGTTTCTTGAGATCATCTGAAGCCTCATATTTAGCCGGACCTGATGATATTTATGTATCTCCGAGTCAAATACGTCGATTCAGCATGCGTACTGGTGACTCAATTTCAGGCCTTATCCGTCCACCAAAAGATGGTGAACGTTACTTCGCACTACTTAAAGTCAACGAAGTAAACTTCGACAAACCTGAAAACTCTCGCACTAAAATCCTTTTTGAAAACCTTACCCCACTCCACGCAAACGAACGTTTACGTATGGAACGTGGTAATGGTAGTACAGAAGATATCACTGCTCGTGTACTTGATTTAGCATCACCTATTGGTAAAGGCCAGCGCGCCCTAATCGTTGCACCGCCTAAAGCGGGTAAAACGATGCTACTGCAAAATATTGCGCAGTCAATCAGCTACAACCAACCAGACTGTGAGCTAATGGTACTTCTAATTGACGAACGTCCTGAAGAAGTAACTGAGATGCAGCGTCTTGTTAAGGGTGAAGTTATTGCTTCAACATTTGATGAGCCAGCAAGCCGTCACGTTCAAGTAGCCGAAATGGTAATTGAAAAAGCGAAGCGTCTTGTTGAGCACAAAAAAGATGTGGTTATCTTATTAGACTCAATTACGCGACTTGCTCGTGCATACAATACGGTTATTCCTTCATCTGGCAAGGTATTAACAGGTGGTGTGGATGCTAACGCATTACACAAACCAAAGCGTTTCTTCGGTGCAGCACGTAATGTAGAAGAAGGCGGTAGCTTAACGATTATCGCAACAGCGCTTATTGATACAGGCTCTAAAATGGATGAAGTAATCTACGAAGAGTTCAAAGGCACAGGTAACATGGAACTACACTTAAATCGTAAGATTGCTGAAAAGCGTGTATTCCCTGCGATCGACTTTAACCGTTCAGGTACCCGTCGCGAAGAGTTACTGACTAAGCCAGATGAACTACAGAAAATGTGGATCTTACGTAAGATTGTTCATGAGATGTCAGAAATTGATGCAATGGAGTTCTTAATTGATAAGCTTTCTATGAGCAAAACCAATGATGAATTCTTCGATTCGATGAAGCGTCAATAAGCAGCTTTCAAAATCAAAAAAATGCCTGTTTTATACAGGCATTTTTTTTACTTAAAATTACGGTTGAAGCGCTATTCAACTATAAATAACTCCGTAATATAGTTGGTATTTAGTTGGGTTTTGTTCTATAAGTTATAGGATTAAAAGGTAAGGATTTTTCAATGACCCGCATTAAAGTAGCAGTCGCTCTCTTTGTCATCAGCTTACTAAGTAGTATTGCTAGTTTTATTATTTTTGAACTATCAATTGTCGCGATGGCAGTAATCGGCTTAACGGTCATTGTTCCTTGGCTTATTTTAATTACCTTTATTTATTTAAAAGACGCGCAGCAACAAGATCACTTAAGTTATTTTGTTTCTAATATCACTTCTGATCAGGGTATCGACTTTACTTTTCGTTTTGATGAAAACGACAATAAATTACCTGAAGCCTGCCACATATTAAACGCGAGTTTAACTATGGTTGAGCATATGTTAGGAGAGATATATGCGTCATCTGCCCGCTTATTACCTATGGCTGATGCGTTACGTGACACCTATGCATCAATGACCCAAAAAGCAACAATTCAAGATGCGCATGGTGTTGATTTAGCAGAGACAATAAAGCGAACGATTGAAGTATCGAAAGAACTTGACCGTAGCCTTGAAGAAATATTTCACTCGGTCTCTGATGCAACAAAGTCTGTGCAACAAACTCGACTTGATGCCGACAAAAGCCAAGCTAGCCTTATGAAATTGGCCGACAATATCAACCAAACTAGCGAACAAATTATTTTACTTAAACAAGATAGTGATGCAATTGGCTCTGTAATTGATGTGATTAACAGTATAGCTGAACAAACAAATCTGCTAGCTCTCAATGCAGCAATTGAGGCTGCACGTGCTGGTGAGCAAGGGAGAGGGTTTGCAGTTGTGGCTGATGAAGTACGAAACTTAGCAGCACGCACCAGTAAATCAACCCAAGAAGTTCGTGAGATGGTTGCGAAAATTCAACACAGTACAGAAAAAGCCAACCAATTGATGCAAACAGCATTAAAAGAAACACAGCGTACTGTTGAACTATCAGAAGCATCAACCAAAGAAACGAATAAAATAGAACAGGCTATGTTAGCAATTAACGCGTTTTCTGAGAGCGTGCATGAACAGGTTGCCTTACAAAGCCAAATGTCAGATGAAGCACAAATGAGTATTGATGCTATGGTTGAGCTAAATTCTGACGCATTATCAAGTTCACAAATACAAGCTGTCTCAAGCAAAGATTTAGTGCGTCTAGCGCATGTTATTGATGATAAACTTTCAATGTTTAAGATCACACACCCAGAAACAAGTAGTGAACAACGTATCGATCGCTCTCGTTATGAAACAACGCAAAATAATGATTCAGAACAAGCTCAAGATGGTGATGTAGAGCTATTCTGATCAGCTAATGCACTGTTGAGTTGCTCAAGTAAACGATCAACTAAATTTGTTAAATCTGAGAGTTGGTTATTTTTTAAAGCTGACTCTAAGGCAAAGGCACTTTTCGCGATATGCTCCATGGCAAACATTTTAGCTGCTCCGCCAATACGATGTGCATCTTGCTGAAGATTAAATAAATCATATTCAGCCAAATGCAATTGAATAAACGACGCTTCTTGGTTAAAACTTTGAATAAAGCTAGTTACTAAATCACTAATATCGTGACTTGCTTTTGTGCTTTCTGCGGTATTTTTACAATGCTTGGCAAGCTGCGTAAAAAAGACATTTTTGTCGATAGGTTTAGCAAGATACCCTGTAAAACCGGCCTGCAAGTACGCTTCTATTTCATGGCTTATCGCATTAGCAGTTAAGGCGTAAATTGGTTGGGTAAAGCCAGACTCTTTCAATAACTTAAGGGCACTTAACCCGTCTAAAACTGGCATCTGAATATCAAGAAGCACTACATCTGGAAACTCTATTAAACATTGCTCAACCGCTTTTGCACCGTTATCAACAGCAATTACATCTAACCCCATTGACTCTAAATAACGGCGAATTAAACGACGGTTATCGGCATGATCTTCTGCAATCAATACCTTTCCAGATAATCCTTTTAGCGATTGCGGTAAGTCATTTCCGTATTTGCTATTGGCATCAGTTTGACTGGGTTCATGTTCTTTACATGGCAAATAGAATGCAAACACGCTACCTTTATTGATTTCGCTCTCGACACTAATATAGCCGCCCATCATGATTGCGAGTTGTTGTGATAAGCTAAGGCCTAGCCCCGTACCACCAAATCGTCGACTAATGCTATTGTCTCCTTGACTGAAGCACTCAAAAATAAGTTTCAGCTGACTAGCATCCATGCCAATCCCCGTATCACTTACCTGAAAGCAAATACCTTGTTGCGTCTGTGTGACCTGCAGCTCGACTTCACCTTGATGAGTAAATTTAATGGCATTCGCACATAAGTTGATCAAAATTTGTTTTACCCGCGTAAAGTCTAACCGAGTAATAAACTGTTCACCTAATTGGTTATGAAATGCAAATTTCAGCCCTTTCGCTTTTGCTTGACCACTTAGCATTGAATGAACATCATTTAATAAGCAAACTAAATCACCTTCTTTTAAACTCAACTCAAGTTTATTAGCCTCAATTTTACTAATATCAAGCACATCATTTATGAGGTCTTTTAAGTGTTCACTTTGTTTATGAATAACAGCAAGTTCATCATTGAGTTGCTCTGGTTTATAAAAACCATTCATTAGGGTATCTGTTTGTCCCAAAATAGCCGTTAATGGTGTGCGGATCTCATGGCTAATATTAGCTAAAAATTGACTTTTAATTTCATTTGCACTGCGCAGCTTTTCTGCGGTTTCTTCAAGCTCATTGGTGCGCTTTGCAACCATCAATGAAAGTTGCTCTTTCGCTCCTTTTTCGATCATACGTCGATAAATGGTGATGCCCGTCACGACCAGCATAATAAATAAAATAAACAGCATGATGGCAAGTTGTCTTTGCTTTGACATTTCAAGCTCTTGCACTCGCTGTTTTTGTTTTAAATCAATAATTTCCTGAGTCAACTGACTGGCATTAATTCGACTGTGAAGCTCACCTAGGGATCTTAGAAGTCGCTCATTGTTTGCGGCCTTTAAGGTTCGAACGAATTGATCAAAATGAGCTACCGCAGTGGTGAAATCTCCTTGGCCTGCTTTGATCAATGCATGCATTCCAATGCCATCCTGCACTCTCAGATCATCTTTATATTTTTTGGCCATCTCAATTGAGGTGGTCAGTGTTACTTCCGCTTGTGTTAGCTTACCTTGTAAGAGCTCAATTTTAGCTCTTGATAATAATCCCGCGAGCTCTAACGTTTTGTTATTTATTTGTTCTGCAAACTCGATGGCCTTATCAGCATGGCTTAGAGCCAGTTCTAAATCACCTGTTCGTAAGTAAACGTTCGCAATATTGACGTGACGCGAGGATAAGTAATAGGCATCATGTGTTTTTTGATAATAACGTAATGCACGCTGATAATAATGTAATGATAATTGATATTGTCCAAGCTCAGAGTAAGCAACGCCCATATTACCATATGACTGAGCAACACCTTCTTCATCACCTAATTTCTCGAATATCTTTAGCGTTTCTCTATACATATCTAAAGCAATATCGTAACTCGATAAGCGAATATAAAGACCCGCTATGTTATGCAAAATATCAGCTTTATCTTGCGCGCTACCATACTTTTCGTAGATAGATTTAGCGCGCGTGTAATAATCAAGTGCTTTGCTCATATCCCACATATCAAAATAAGCGAGACCTATATTACTCAGTAAGTTAGCCTCTGAAATAGGCGCATTCATTTTTTCGGCAACGCGTAAAGCACGTGTATAGGATTCGACAGCTTGTTGGATAAGACCTTGATAATAATAGCTAACGCCTTGCATTTTGATTGCGCGAAAATAACTGTCTGGTTGAGATTCAAAAGAGGTCGACTTCTCAGCTAGTTGATAGTGTTTAAATGCTGCGGCAAATTCTTTATTTTCTAGAGCCGTATCTGCTAACTGCAATTGTATAGCCAGCTTTTCATCAGCGCTAATAGTGGTATCTGCAAGTAATTGTGTCGCTAATTGCTGCTTTTCATCTAATTTTTGTGATTGATTAAATTGCTCTAGTAATGAATCTGAAGCATAACTAAACGTAGTCATCAGCACACTACAGCATACTAATGCCGAATGTATTAACCTGAGACTCAATAATGTGCGCATATGTTTATATCCCTAAATATCAACATAGTCCGAGGAAAAAACTAAATCGTAGCTCGGCTAAATGCCTTCCTTGATGAAAATATAAACATAGTTTCAGTAAGGCAGCTGTGATAGCGTATATAGTTTTAGATTACATAAAGATTGGCCTGCTAACAATGCTTAACCCACTGATAGATGAGATTTTTTACCTCATTCTGAAACAGCCTATCTGGAAAGTCCATACGCTTGCGAGTGCACTTAATGATGCAGGACATCTTAGTGTTTTAGATAAGGACCCACAAAAAGATCTTTTTAAACGTAACTTCTTAGTTATGAATGCCTTATATCAACTCCAAATACAGGTTAGCCCTGAGCAACAATTGCACATAGCGGCCTTACATATTGAATTGATAAATAACAAGTGTGAAAAGGTGCTAGAAAATACTGATCCTTTGCGGGAGTATTATTTAGATTGGCAAAACTACGACACAACAAGTGATGAAATTGATGCGCTATTAAATGAGTTTTGGCAGCGCTTTGCTACATTCAACAGGCATACTACTACTGCAAATCTTACAAAAGAACAGCTTTTACAAATACAAAAAGCATGGCAGTTGCCCGCTAACTTTTCACTAAAAGAATTACAAAAGCGCTGGCGACAATTGGCTTTAAAACATCACCCAGACCGTCAAGGCTGTGCGATTCAGTTTAAAAAAATACAACGTGAGTATGAGCAGCTAAAAGCTAGCTGCTCGTAAACTTTAAACTTATCGACTTAAACGACGCGCACGAATCTTACGTTTTTTGATATTTCCTTCGGTCAATTTGCGCAGTGCTGGTTTGGCTGCTGTTCGCTCTACAGCGATAAAAGCCACGTTATCAAGTACATTAATTTTACCCACCTGATGACCTGCAATACCTTCTTTACCCGTTAAAGCACCTAAAATATCGCCAGCACGAATTTTTTGCTTCTTACCTGCATCGATCATGATGGTCGCCATCGTAGGCTTGTAGGCCGGCTTTTCAAGTAAGCTAAAAGGAGGTAGTGGCTCAGGGTTGAAATCGCGTTCGTAATGATCACCTATTTGTGCCACTTTAAATTGCTCAGCCTCACCATAAATAGAACATGCAATGCCTTTTTTACCTGCTCGACCTGTTCGACCAACGCGGTGAACATGAGTTTGTGGATCATGTGCTAAGTGATAATTTACAACCATATCCATGTCGTTAATATCTAAGCCTCGTGCAGCAACATCCGTCGCCACCAAGATACACGCGCTTTTATTAGCAAAACGAATTAAAGTACGTTCACGTTCGCGTTGATCTAAATCACCGTGTAAAGCAACGGCACTAAAGCCTTCAGCGTATAGGTCATCACAAATTTGCTGTGTTTCAACCTTAGTATTACAAAAAACCACACAGCTTTCTGGCTGAAACTTCAAAAGCAACAGCTTCAGCGTATTAAAGCGCTGCTTGTTATTATCAAGCTTGTAAAAGTATTGTGTGATCGTGCTTTTTGTTTGCTCTTCTTCAACCTTAATCATTTCAGGATTGCTTAAAACTCGCTCAGCAATCGCTGCAATTGATTTTGGATAAGTCGCACTAAACAACAAGGTTTGGCGTTGATTTGGAATACATTCAACAATGGCATCAAGGGTATCTTGAAAGCCCATATCAAGCATTTGGTCAGCTTCATCTAATACCAATGTTTCAACGTCATCTAAACGCAATGTGCCCTTACGAATATGATCATCAACACGACCTGGTGTGCCAACAATAATATGAGCGCTATGCTCTAGTGAACCAATCTGTGGACCAATAGATACACCACCGCATAAAGTTAAAACTTTAATATTATGAATGCCGCGAGCAAGCTTACGAACTTCTTCTGCAACTTGCTCTGCCAGTTCGCGGGTTGGACATAAAATAAGTGATTGAATGCGAAAACGTTTCACATTTAACTTAGCCAACACACCTAAGCTAAACGCGGCCGTTTTACCCGACCCTGTTTTTGCTTGAGCAATGATATCTTTGCCTTGCAAGATCACTGGTAAACTTTGCGCTTGTACCGGTGTCATTTGCGCATAACCTAAAGTCGATAAATTATCGGTTAACTCTTTCGGCAAAGCCAAAGATGAAAAAGCAGTAGCAGTCACAGTAATATTCCAAACTTGATAATTGAGGGACATCCTCGAAGATGCAGTGGATCATAGCAGAGAATGCATTGTTTCTCTAAACGAAAAGAGCTATCTACACACTTAATTCATATTTAGTTACAGTTTGCGGCTTCCTAACTCAGCGTGTTTGTTCTAATTTATTGAAAGCAACCTTCAGGAAGAAACTATGCTTTTATTTAACACCGCCGCTGCTGATGTTTTTTACAAAAAGCAAAAAACGTGTCCTCATTGTCATAGCGAGCACTTCTCACTGAGTAATCACAGTAAAGTACTGCGCTTTAGTATTTTGCCAATTATTCCATTATCAATTAATTATCAGCACCAATGCGATGCTTGTGGCTACACATCAGCTGTATCTTGGTATTCTCTTCCACCCCTAGAGCTGGCTTCTTTCATAAAATATTTTATTGGCTTGGTATTAATAGTTTATATTTTAACGAAAGCAATACTTGGGATACATGAGCAAGCTGATAATGAAATTCGCTACCTGAATGAACCAAAAAAATTCGACACCTATTTTGTTTATTCCGACAAATTTACTGGTGAACCAAAACGTATAAATAATCTGAAAGTAGCCCAACTCGTTGAATTTGATGACAAGAGCATGACTTTTCGAGTTGCTAACTACACTTACAAGTACAATAAAGACATCGAGATTGCGATGCGTACCAGCATGCTAGTGCAAGATGATTACTTTTCTAGTAAAACCATGACCTTTACTAAACAGCAAGTAAAGCAGTTTTATGAAGACAACAGCATATACAAAATAATGCGACCAGAGCTATATAGCTTGTATGGTGGTTTTGTTATGCACCCCCCGAAACCTAAGCCTTTGTATGCAGGCGTTAAGCTTGATAAACATAACCAACAAGGCATCACCTATTTTAAAGATGGCCAGTTTAAGGAAGCACTGGAAAGCTTTACACTCTCTGCCAAAGGAGGTTATTCATGGGGTCAATTAAACTTGGGTCAGATGTATCGAGATGGCCAAGGTACAGAAATCAATAACGAAAAAGCAGCTTACTGGCTTAACAAAGCCACCTTACAAGGGAATCCGAAAGCGAAGATTGAACTCGCAGAGCTATGCTTGAGTTACGATTGTAGTAAACTGGACACTCAATAATCAATTACCATAAACATCACTGAGAAGAAACCAAGCGAATAATATGACTCTCGCTATTTACTTTGGTTTTGTTATGTTATAACATTTTTATATGGCGCAGTATTTATATTATTTTGTTGGTTTTATAAATGCGTGTTAGCAAAAGCAGAGTCACTCTCCCTACTCTGTTTTAAATTGCAACTGGGCTGTATTACTTAGTGAACGAATCGTCTTTTGAGTTTGTATAACTTGAAGGAAGACCTTGCACACTAGCACGCTTACGTTCCCGTGCTAAATCCTTGCCGGCGAGGTTTCTCGCCGGCATTTTTTATTTAAAGTTTTAAATGATCATTTAAGAACGCCAATACCTTTTTATAGTAAAGAGTACGGTGCTCTTCTTTATAAAAGCCATGACCTTCATCATCTAATAGTTCATAAATATAAGGATGATTCTCTTTCTTTAAAGCCGAAATTAACGACTCAGCTTGCTCTATAGGCGCCCTTTTATCTTCGCCACCATGAACAATTAATACCGGGGCTTTCAACTTTTCTACATTGTAGCTAGGTGAAAAACGCTTTAACTCTTCTTCATCCTCACCTAATACTACTTCTAAGAAACGTTGCCCGCTATCACGTTCTGATACATCCCCTTCATCAAACATGAGTGGTAAATCATATACACCTACAACCCCAATCGCACACTGGAACATATCAGGTTCCAAGATCGCACTTTGTAACGCGGAATATCCACCAAAGCTGGCACCCATAATGCAAATGTTACTTTTATCAACAGTACCATTCGAAATAAGATATTTTACCCCATCAATGATATCGTATTGAATTTCCCGCCCCCACTTGCGATGACCGGCACGTTCAAAATTTCGTCCAAAACCACCTGAACCACGAAAGTTAACCTTGAGTACAGCTATTCCTCTACTCGCAAGCAGCTGAGCTGTTGAATCATATCCCCACCAATCTCTAGGACCATGAGGACCACCATGCGGCATTACTACTAATGGTAAGTTTTTTTCTTCAGCATTATTCGGAATAGTTAAGTAACCGTAGATAGCTAGTCCATCACGTGCTGTAAAATTGATAGGCTTTGTAATCGCCATTTGACTAGGTTTAATCCAACTTCTCGATGAGAATAGAAAACCGAGATTATTCGTTTTTGCATCAAATAAATAATAACTGCCTGGGTTAGTATCACTTGAAGCAAAAATGACGCTCTTATCACCATTTACGGTACTGCTAACTAATTGAACCTGCTGACCTTCAAGTACTTTCAAAAGAGCTTTTAGCTGCTGACTTTTCTTAGAGTTATTACCAACAAATGAGTAGGTTGGATAGCCTAATTCATGCTCGACAGCAAAAAGCTCTTTTGAGACTTCATCCACCCATACTTGCTTGGGTGAAACACTCTTTTCTTTGTGAATTAGATCAAATTGTTTAGTTTTAAGATTTAATTTATAAAGCCCTTTAGCTTCTCCATTAACAGAAGCCGTCACATAAGCAGATCCATCTGTGCTATCAAAAGCATGCAACCCAACATCACTATATGAAACGTCCTTTAAGTTGAGCTCTTCCCACTCACCACCTGATTTAGGACGGATATATATTTTTGGATTAATATAATCATCAGTCGAAGCAGATACTCTTACGTTACCTTCATGATCAGTCAGAAAACTAGCCATCCTTGAAGGTGAACGTGTGATCCTTTTTCTTGACCCTCGATAGACATCTACTTCATATACAATTGTGTGAGGTTCGTTGGCAGCTGTCCATGGAATGGTTAAAACTAACATTTTACGCTTATTTTCTACCAGTGGATCAAGCACATAAGATGTCCCTAATACAGGGGTTGCCTTTTTAATTCTCGTACCTGTTTGCCTTTCACCTTGATAACCAACCAAGTACTTCCATTGACTGCCATCTGCGTTTACACCAAGCAACTCACCATGGTATTCAGGATGATCTTTCCAACCTTTTAGGTACTCTTTGGCTAATACAATACGCTCTTCATTCACCCAGTAATAGTTGCCGACTTGAGCATTACCAGGAAAGTGGATGGCATGAAGCACTTTAAATGTATCTGTATCCAGTATCATTAAAGCATTCTTGCCTTCAGGTTGTGTGATTACTGCTAAATACTTACCGGTAGGAGAAATTTTAACACCTGTGAATTCACTTGCTTTACTAAAGTTTTGAATATCAAGTAATTCAGATTTGGCATTAGTAGTAAAGCTAAGTAGCAAACAAGAAATAACGATTATTAATCTGCTCATAAAATTCCTTTTATATCTTAATTGTTAATAAAGATACTAAAAAGTTAACAATGGGTACACCCTCAACGCGTAGCTACTTTGAAATTTTCTTGAAAAGACTAACGAATATGACAATCACAACCCCTGCAACAACTCCCAACAAACCATCAAAAATAACCGGCGAAACCAGCTCACCCGTTTTACCAAGTAAACCCGTTACAAACTCAGTACTACCCTGCTGGGCGTGATGTAAAAGAGGGATACCATGTACCAATATGCCACCGCCAACTAAGAACATAGCAACCGTTCCTGCAAAGGCTAAAAAGCGCATTAGTTTAGGTGCTGCAGCAACTAAAAACTTACCCACTAGCTCTTTAAATTTACCGCCACTTTGCTGCGCTTTTTGCAGTAAATACAAACCAGCATCATCAAGTTTGACAATGCCTGCAACCAACCCATACACGCCAATGGTCATAATAATTGCAATTACACTGAGCACTAAAGCTTGATTTACCAGCGTTGCACCAGCAACCGTGCCTAATGTTATAACGATAATTTCTGCAGAGAGTATAAAATCAGTACGGATAGCGCCTTTAACTTTTTGCTTTTCGTATTCTTGCAAGTCTTGCTGCTCAACCAGTTGCTCACCTTCGTGACTATCGTGACCAAACAGTTTTTCGATAATTTTCTCAGCTCCTTCGAAGCACAAAAACAGCCCACCAATCATTAATAAAGGAGTAATAAGCCAGGGCAACCAAACACTAATCAACAAAGCTGCTGGCACTAATATGGCCTTATTAATGAATGAGCCTTTTGCTACCGCCCAAACCACTGGTAATTCTCTATCAGCAGTTACCCCTGTCACTTGCTGGGCATTAAGAGCTAGATCATCACCTAACACCCCTGCTGTTTTTTTTGTTGCGACTTTACTCATAGTCGCAATATCGTCTAAAAGAGTTGTAATATCATCAAGTAAGGTTAATAAATTAGTGCCAGCCATGGTGGTTCCTTGCCCATTAAGTACACTGTCAACATAACTTATCCAGCCATTTTCACCAACGGTTAATTTTTCTTTGTTAGGCTTAGAGTTCATTCAAAAACAGGGGTGTTTCCATGAACAAACAACTTCTCTCAGGGCTCGCTTTAGTCACTTTGTGCGCGTGTGCTGAGCAAGCCACGGCAAACAACTATCTATGTGATAATGGCTTAACTGCGAGTATTGTTGATAATAATGAAGACGAAGCAACGCTTTCATTCGTCGATAATACTTACACTTTATATCGAGAAGTCAGTGGTTCAGGCGTAAAGTACAGCGATGACCATGTGTTGTTTTGGTCTAAAGGCGACGAAGCCATGCTTATTTTGAAAGGAAAAAAATATCATTGTCAGCTAAAGCAAAGCTAACCAAACTGTCGCGGCTAAATTCGCTTAATTAATGGTTTTGAGTATAATAGCGACAATTTATTTAGCGTTTAAGCGACCAGAATGAAATACAAAGATCTTCGCGAATTTATCGAGCTACTAGAACAAAAAGGTGAACTTAAACGGATCAAACAAGAAATCGATCCCTACCTTGAAATGACCGAAATTGCTGACCGTACATTGCGTGCAGAAGGCCCTGCTCTGCTATTCGAAAATCCTAAGGGTCACTCTATTCCTGTACTTGCTAACCTATTCGGTACGCCAAAGCGAGTGGCAATGGGAATGGGTCAAGATGATGTCAGTGAGCTGCGCGAAGTCGGTAAGCTATTAGCCTTTTTAAAAGAGCCTGAGCCACCTAAAGGCATTAAAGAGGCACTAGGCCAAATCCCGGTATTCAAACAAGTGTTGAATATGCCCGCTAAAGAAGTAAAAAAAGCACCATGTCAGCAAGTCATACTTGAAGGTGATGATGTCGACTTAACCAAGTTGCCTATCCAACATTGCTGGCCAGGTGATGCAGCACCTTTGATAACATGGGGCTTAACGGTTACTAGAGGGCCTTATAAAAAACGCCAAAACTTAGGTATTTACCGTCAGCAGCTACTGGGTAAAAACAAAATTATTATGCGTTGGTTATCGCACCGTGGTGGCGCATTAGATTTTCGTGAATGGTGTAAAGAGCACCCAGGCGAACCCTATCCTGTATCGGTCGCATTAGGGGCAGACCCTGCAACAATCCTAGGCGCTGTAACGCCAGTACCTGACACCCTAAGCGAATACGCGTTTGCGGGCTTACTACGCGGTAGTAAAACAGAAGTTGTTAAGTCGATTTCAAATGACCTACAAGTGCCTGCTACCGCTGAGTTCGTACTTGAAGGCCATATTATGCCGGGTGAAACAGCCCCTGAAGGCCCATATGGCGATCACACAGGTTACTACAATGAAGTAGACGAGTTTCCGGTCATGACGGTGACTCACATCACGCATCGTGAAAACCCGATTTATCACAGTACCTACACAGGCCGTCCACCAGATGAGCCGGCGGTACTCGGGGTTGCCTTAAACGAAGTGTTCGTGCCAATTCTACAAAAACAATTTCCTGAAATTGTAGATTTTTATCTGCCACCTGAAGGGTGTTCATACCGAATGGCGGTGGTCACGATGAAAAAACAATACCCGGGTCATGCCAAGCGTGTGATGATGGGGGTATGGTCTTTCTTACGTCAATTTATGTATACCAAGTTCGTGATTGTTTGCGATGACGATGTAAACGCACGCGACTGGAACGACGTAATTTGGGCAATCACTACGCGTATGGATCCTGCGCGCGATACAACGTTAATCGAAAACACACCGATTGATTATTTAGACTTTGCATCGCCAGTATCAGGCCTTGGCTCAAAAATGGGCATGGATGCAACCAATAAATGGCCTGGTGAAACAGATCGTGAATGGGGTGAGCCCATTGTCATGGATCCAAAAATCAAAGAACGAGTTGATGAATTATGGGACAGCTTAGATATTCTCTAAGCTGTGTCTATGTTAAACTGCTCAAAATTTAACGGTTATGAGTGCGATTCATAACCGAATTTGCTTCTGTGCTTATAAAGGTAAACTATGCAAACATTACTCGCTGACGTTGTTGCGATCAGCCCGCTTACAGACCACGTACATAAGGTCATTTTGAAACCACAGCAACCTGTGTCATTCGAGGCAGGCCAATATATGCAACTTGTATTAGGCGAAAAAGATAAGCGTGCCTTTTCTATTGCAAGCCGCCCGTCGCAAACTGAGCAAATTGAACTACACATTGGTGCCTCAGGTGCTGATTCATACGCGATGCAAGCGCTTGATCATTTGCGTCAAGCACATGCTCAGCAACAACAAGTTAATGTTGAAGTGGGTCTAGGCATATCGCAACTTCGTGTAGAGGGTGAGCGCCCTATTATTCTACTTGCTGGCGGCACCGGTTTTTCTTATGCCAAATCAATGGCTGATCACCTTGCAGAAATAGGCTGTGAGCGCCCGGTATTATTCTACTGGGGTGTACGTGAGCAAGCTGCGCTATATGCGCATGACGAAATGCAAGCATGGGCAAACAGTAACCCTCATTTCCAATACATTCCTGTAGTTGAAAATGCGTCGCAAAGCTGGACAGGCAAAACTGGTTACGTTCACAAAGCCGTTATGGCAGATATCGTGTCGCTAGAACCATACGATATTTACATGGCAGGTCGCTTCGACATGATTGGCGTTGTTCGCGATGATTTCATAAATCATGGCGCAATCCGCGAAAACATGTATGCCGATGCATTTGCATTCATTAAATAGCTAAGTGATACAGATTATTTTTAAGGCATCCAATTGGATGCCTTTTTTATTTGTTTTACCTATCGCCCTAATCCATCTAAACAATTTCACAAACAGCATTTCCTTGACCATACTCTGATTAGAATAACGATGGGGAGAGACCCAAATGCTAAATACAAAAGTACAAGACTTTATGCAACGTAAGTTGCCACACATTACGCCTGAAACTGAAATGACCACCGCTATTAGCGAGCTGCAAAAGTTTAAATTACTGGGCGCACCTGTGTTCGATGACAACAAAAGCCTAGTTGGCTTTATATCTGAACAAGAGCTTTTGCAACCGCTGATGCAAAACAGTTATTTCTGCGATGGTGTGGTAAAGGTAAAACAACTTATGCGCACCGATGTTGTTACCGTAAGTAGCGATCAAAATATCATTGAGCTGGCAGATGCCATGAAAACAGGTAAGCCAAAGAATTACCCGGTAATCGAGGGTGGTAAGGTTGTTGGTATGATCAGCCGAGGAGATGTGCTCAAGGCATTGTATGAAAACTATGTCTCATGCCAAGAGCACCAAGTGTAAGTTAGCTGCTTAACGATTAGCAGCTAACTGTTTTAAAGCCGCTTTATCTGCCTCGCTTAAATAAGCAATTTCAAGCGCATTAGCTTGCGCTTTTTCCATATCGGCTTGGCTTAAACCAGCTGCAGGCGCGGCTACTTGATACTCATACGCAATTTCAATACCTTCAACTGCCGGATCATCAGTATTAATTGATGCCAAAATACCATGGTCTAAGAAGGTTTTTAACGGGTGTTTTGCAAGCTCAGCAACAGTGCTAGTTTGAATGTTACTGGTTAAGCAAGACTCAATACCAATGCGTTTATCACGTAAGTGATCCATAAGCGCTGCATCTTCAATCGCTTTTACACCATGGCCAATACGCGTTGCACCAAGCTCGTTAATTGCTTGCCAGATACTTTCGCTACCACGCGCTTCACCAGCGTGAATAGTAGCAGCTAAGTATGCATCGTGAACTTGCTTAAAGTGATCAACAAATAATTCACCCGGAAAACCTATTTCATCACCAGCTAAATCAACAGCAACTAAATCATTTTTAAAAGCAAGTAACGCATCAAGCTCTTGCTGACAAATTTTAGTGCCATAAGTACGCGACATAATACCGATTAAGTTGGCTTTAATTGGTGCGTTTTGACACGCACTCCTAACACCATCAACCACCGCTTCTACGACACCTTGCGGGTGCAGTCCTTGGCTTTGCGCCATATAATATGGACTAAAACGAAGCTCTACGTAATCTAGGCTTTGTGCAATAGCATCTTCAACGTTCTCGATGGCAATACGACGACAGGCATCGTAATCACCGAGTACTTTTACACCCCAATCTAATTTCTGTAAAAAGGCGACAAGATTTGGTTCAGGGTCAATAACCTGAACATGAGGGATCAGCGCCTCTACTGTATCTGCTGGTAATTCAAGATTAAACTGACGACCAAGTTCTAAGATCGTTTGTGGGCGAACATTACCGTCAAGATGACGATGAATATCAAGCAAAGGAAGTGTCTTGTTGATCATAATTAGTACTCAGTTCAGAAAATTTTCGCGGATCATACGTACCCACAACGATAATTCAAGTGTAGATGAATATATTTACTTTTAAGAGGTCAATTGTCTGCTTTATAAAGCACTTTTGCCGTGCAGATGCTGCCAAAATGTTTTAAACAATTTATCAGCGTCAATTGGCTTAGTTAGATAACCATTCATGCCACTGGCGAGGCCTTTCTTAAGGTCATCATCATGGGCATTTGCCGATAAGCCAATAATCGGTAACTCGGAGATCAGCAGCTCATTGCGAATAACCTTAGTCGCTTGCAGACCATCCATGTTAGGCATTTGAATATCCATTAGTACAAGGTCGTAGCTTTTTTCACTAATCATCTTAATAGCTTCGTGGCCATCTTTTGCTATATCAGGCTGACAGCCTTTGGTTTTTAAAATAGAGCTAGCGACATGCTGATTTAGCGGGTTATCTTCAACTAAAAGTATTGCGTAATCTGCGAATGATAATGAGCTGACATCAATATCAACAACTTCATCATCACTTTGGATAACCTCTGATAAAGGTGACTCAAAAGGGATTGAAATAGTAAACGTTGAACCTTGCCCTTCAACGCTTTGCAAACTGATACTGCCACCCATCATCGAAACCAATTTTTGGCAAATACTTAACCCTAAACCTGTGCCACCAAAACGGCGTGAGGTTGAACTATCTGCTTGCGAGAATGGCTGAAATAATCGCTGTTGCGCTTCTTTGCTAATACCAATACCGGTATCAATAACACTAAAGTAAGTAAACTCACGCTGTTGCCAAATACGTAGAGTGATATGCCCCTGTGGTGTGAATTTAACAGCATTATTTAATAAATTTAACAGCACTTGTTTTAACCGAATAGGATCGGTGTAAATCTCTAACTGCGAAGAGCTGTCGTAATCAACGTCAAACTCTAAAGAGCGAGTGTTCAATTCAAATTGCAGCAAGTTACAGACTTCACTAACAAGCGCATTAACATCGATTGGCTCTTGATGCATTTCCAAGCGCCCAGCTTCTATTTTAGAAAAATCTAAAACATCATTAATAACTCTTAATAGTACATTCAATGCACCATCGGCTTGATCAATATAACTACGTGCTTGCGGCCAATCTTGCTCTTGCATAGCCAAGTAGTGCAACCCCTTAATACCATTAATAGGAGTGCGTATTTCATGGCTCATATTCGCCAAAAATTCACTCTTAATTTGACTGGCTTTATCCGCTTTTTGTTTTTCTTCACGAAGGCTTTGGGTTTGTTTTGCTACTTGCTGACGAATTTGAATATTAGTACCGGTTACTGAAATCAAAAAGGTGATCAATAACCAAACAAACAGCATACCGACTATTTGTGCAAGCCAATAAGGCAACCAAGACGATTGCGCGACTGACTCCCATAATTTCACCTGCCAGACACGCTCACCAATAATAAAATTAAAGCTCGCAATGGCCGTTGTTCCAACACGTTGAGGGTTATAAATTTCGACAGGGTTACTGCCGTCGGTAACGTCATAGAAGCTGGCATCAATCTCTGTGTTCTGATTAAAGTTTAGTGTTTGCGCCAGCAACTCTAAATTAACCACAGCAACAACATAACCTCTAAACCCGACTTGATGATTTATGTCTGAATAAACAGGGTTAAAGAACAAGACTCCTTTATCGTTACCATCACCTTGCATCAAGGTAATAGGCTCACTCACTGTGACATTTTTTATTAAACGAGCGTCTGTCAGTGCCTGCCTGCGCAGTTCATGGGAGGCTAAATCAAAACCTTGTGCGGCCTCGTTGCCTTGCAATGGGTGGATATATTGCACCGGAAAATAAATAGCACGCTGACTTACCGCTTGCCATTGTCCCGCGGAATTTTTCTCTTTGATATAGTAATTAGGCCCAAGCTCTTCGAGCAGCAAATTTTGGTAATTATCCAATTGTGAATTAATCACTTTTGGTGCCCACTCAAACGCTATTATCTCTTTACTGTATTGCAGCTGTCTTGAGGTAAAGCGCTTAAACTCTTCAAAATCAACCATGTCACTACTTGCAAAAAAGGTTGCCAATAACGACAGATGAGACTTAATTTCATCAATTTTGTGTTCAAGGTTGGTTTTTATTGCACTTACTTTTGCTTCTTTGCGCTGTAAATCTTTCTCCTTTTTAACACTTGCTGCGCCATAAAAGCTGACACAAATAATCATATAAATTAATAGTGAAGGAACAATAATTTGTAGTCGCTGCCGTGCATGATTATAACTGAATGCCGCTAAAACTAACGGAGTAAAAATGAGTACTCCGATACTGTCACCAATCCACCAAGCAATAAAATTATTAAGTGCCGCGTAGCTAGGAATCACATTATTGATGACCAACAGCGCAGTTCCTGTCGATGCTGCGATAAGACTGCAAAGTGGGCCGCCAATGATTAACCCTTGCACACTTTGTTTTAGCGACGATAGTTCAAGAGGACGTTTTACAACATGAATAATAATGTAATAAGCCAACCAGGCTTGGAAAGTAGATGCTGCTGTTACCCCAATGGCTTGTAACATAACTTGCCAATGTAAAATATCAGTAACTTTATCGAGATGGATAAGGTTGACTAAGAAAGCCCCCAACAACACCCCAGGCAAGGCACGGTTTCGACTAAGTAAGATACTGGCCAGAGCTATACCAGAAGGGGGCCATGCTGCAACAGCATAGCCGTCGATAGCCAAAAGAGAATTACTTAAATACCCTGTTAGAAAATAAGCGAAAGCGATACTTAGTGTCAGCGCAAATAAGTTTTTCAAGCCATCGCTCCTGTGCAGGCTAAGCCAAAATTACTGATACAGTACCAGGGCCTTATCTGGTTGAGCACTTTTACTATAACTTAGCACTGCTTGCTGCAAATACTCGTCACGATTATCTGCATTAAGCGCTTTATCAAATACTCGTGCAGCTAAGTCGTACTGGCCATGAGCATTTGCTAAACATGCTAAGGCTAAAAGCAGGTCTGTATTTTCGGTGTCTTTTTTTAATATATCTTGCAAGCTTGTTTGCAGTTTGAGTGCATCACCCGCCGTGCTAGCTCGTAAAATACGTGCTAAATCTTTATGCTGAAGTGGTTTTTTTAGCATTTTGATTAAGCTTAGCTCAATTTTATTAAGATCACCCACGCGCGCCATAGCTGAAAAATAGCTCACTTCAGCTAACGGTTTTAAGTTCTTGGCTAATTGCTCATAACGTGTCGTTAGTTCACTGCTAGGTTGCGCAGAAAAGTAATGGTCAAATAGCTGACGCCATTCGTTATCTGAAAGTGCTTTTTTACGTAATAAGCGAGGCATAAATTCATTAAGCGCCGACCACTTTTTCTCTTGCATCAGGACGTGAGCATACATTTTAAGTTCTAAGCTAGAGGCTTTTTTACGCTCTGCCAAGGCTTTAAGGTCAGCAAAAATAGTACTCGTCTCACCACTTGCAACCCATAAGTTAGCGACTTTTAGCTGCTTGTCTTGACTGATTTTATCAAGATAACTAATTGCTTGTTCACGGTTGTTATTTGCCAATGCTGCTTTGGCAAGTAAAGCATAACGCACATCATTCCATTGCTCTGCCACACTATTATTTTCAAGTGCTAACTCAAGCTCAGTGTAATCGTTATTGATTAAACTCCATATTCCTTGTTCAATTGCAGCATGTTTGCGCTCTTCACTTCGAGCAAAAAAACGATGTCGCGTATGGCTATACAAAGACCACAAATAACGCACCAATTTATAAAGCAAGAATATCGCAGCAAAAGCCAACAAAACTAACGCAGTGACGCCCCAAATAGTGCCCTCAACCGTGGTATTGTTAAAAGCAATAAGCACATAGCCTTTTTGATCAATAAAAAAAGGGGCTATTCCTAAGCAAGCTGCAATAGCGATGATTATCAATAAGAAGCGGATCATTGTGCCCACTCCTTCACCTGCTCAGTACTTTGCAGTGACACTTTAGGGCTGAAATCGAGTTGCTCTTTTGAAAGTGAAGTTAAGCTAGTTAATACCGCTTTAGTGACTGCATCATCTTGTTTAAAGTAATCTTTCACTAAGTCATGCGCTGCATCAACTGCACTAAAGTACACACTGCTTTGTTTTGTTAATACGGCGTCTTGCGCTTGTGCGATATATAAACTTAGGCGTTGTTTTACTAAATGGCGCTCTTGTTCACTTAAAAATGGCGCAACAACCATGTCTTCACGAGTACGAACTGTGACAAAGAAGTCTTTAAATTGCTGCCAAGATTTTGCAAGGTTTTGACGCCACTCACTGACGTTTTCACTAAGCTGATTTGGATCTTCTTGTTTTACTTCTTCAGGTAGAGAAATAGCATTAAATGCCAACTCAGTCACTTGCTGATTGATTCCGTGCAGCTTTAAATAAATGGCTTCTACAGCAACTGGCTCAATGGCATTTAATGTTTGCAAATCTTGATGAATTGCTTGGCGAATAGCCCCTGTTCCAGGATGCTCAGCAAGCAAGCTATCTAAACGAGATAATACAGCAGCAGCACCTTGGTAGTCGTGCTCAGCCCAGAGTTTAAACTCAGCCATACGCTGCAAGCTTGTGACTTCTTGCGGATTAAGTGTAAAAGTTTGCTGCTCGGCACGCTTTAAAGCCGCTTGCAGCTGCTGCTGCGTTTGTTCAGCACTTTCATTCAGCGCATCAGTAACTTTTTGTTCAGTATTAAATAGCGATTGCTGCAATGTTTGCTGGGCACTTTTCACCGCATCAAGCTGTTGCTGTAAACGTTGGTTTTCTGTTGTCAGCTCATTAATAGCAAGAGTAGATTGTTGATCGCCATTAAGTTTATGATAAAACTCATATCCCACAGCCGAGGCAACAAGGAGTGAAATGAGTAAAGCCAAGCTCCCTGTTTTACTTATCCCTCTTTTATGCTGAACTGCTGCTGGTTTAGCTGCAGGTGCTTTTTTGGCAGGCTCAGCGCTGGCTGGCTTTGTGGTTTGTTTTAAATCTGCTTCACTCATTTTGCTACCTTGCTTATCAATACAGGCGAACATAGCACTATCGCTTGCCCCTGCAGCAATGTGTATCTGCGTTCTTGCTACATTTTGTTGTTTTAAATAATCAGCGATACGTTCGCTGGCAACATAAAATTGTCGCGCTTTTAACCATGCTAACTGCGATTCATTGAGACCATTAAAAATGGCGTCAACAGCTGCATTACTGGTAATGACTATACCTTCTACATCAATTGTTTGCCAGTGGTCCATCCACTTACCTGGTTCACTCTCGATTGCAGTTCGTTTGTATACCACGAGCTGATTTAAAAGTGCCCCACGTTGTTTTAAGGTTTTCGCTATCGTTGTGCGCCCACCTTCACCTTTAACCAAAACAATATTATCCAACTCTACATCTTGTAGAGTTTTTAACTCGAGCAAGCCCTCTGAGTCATGGTTTTTCGGCACTGCAGCTCGACGCCCAAAGGCTTCATACACTGCATCTGCCGTTTGCTGTCCAACTGCATAAAGTTGTGCTGCTTTATTAATTGTGGGTGTGAGCTTTAACAATGCATGAACAGCATCCTGCGAGATAAAAATGATCTTATCAGCATTCTCAAGTGGTGAGAGCTCACTACTACTTGGGGTAAGATAATCAAGGGTAAGCACTGGACACTGGGTTGCTCGATAACCCGCCTGCTGAAGCGCAAGCGCAAGTTCAGTGCCTTTCCCTTCTGGACGAGTTATCAATATATGCATGTTAAGCGTCTCTATATACTTCTGCTAAAATTTTATCTGCACCTTGCGCAAGTAGCTTTTCAGCAAGTGTAATACCTAGCTGCTCAGCGTCACTAACAGGGCCAGAAACTTCATCACGTAGCATTTGACTTCCATCAATTGCGCCAACTAAACCACGTAAATGCACTTGTTCACCATCAACCAACGCAAAAGCACCAATAGGTACTTGGCAGCCACCTTCTAAACGGCGGTTCATGGCACGCTCGGCATTAACACGAATACGTGTTTCTGTATGCTCAAGTGGTGCTAGCAGCGCTTTTGTTACTTCATCATCTACACGACATTCAATGCCGACGGCACCTTGACCATTGGCAGGTAATGAAACCTCTGGTTCAATGAATGCCGTAATACGCTCTGGCATTTCTAAACGAATTAAACCTGCTGCTGCAAGAATAATTGCATCATATTGACCATCATCAAGCTTAGCTAAACGAGTGTTAACGTTACCGCGTAAATCACGAATATCTAAATCAGGACGTGCTTCACGAATTTGACATTGGCGACGTAAGCTCGATGTACCAACAATAGCACCTTGCGGTAACTCGTCTAAGCTTTTGTAGTTATTTGATACGAATGCATCACGAGGGTCTTCACGCTCACAGATAGTATGAAGCGCTAAGCCTTCAGGAAACTCAACCGGCACATCTTTCATCGAGTGCACAGCAATATCTGCTCGACCATCTAGCATGGCTTGTTCTAATTCTTTTACAAATAAGCCTTTACCACCAATTTTAGCCAGCGGTGTATCTAAGATAATATCCCCTTGCGTCGACATAGGAACAAGTTCAACCGTCACATCGTCATGAAAGTGCTCTAGCTGTGCTTTTACAAATTCGGCCTGCCATAGAGCAAGCGCACTTTTACGTGTAGCGATACGAACGCGTTTTGTTGTCTGAGTCATGAAAATTCCAATTGTTTATCTGGCCGAAATTAATCAGCTAAAAGTCTAAATTCTTTTTGCGCAAGTAAAGTACCTTGCGCGTCCACCACTTCTACCCGCCATTCGCCGAGTTGCTCTGGCATGATGTTTTTGGTTGAGTAGGTTCGAAAACGCGGGCTAGTTATTGCTAATTCAATAGATGCAAGCTGAGTGTCTTGGTAATACCATTGATGACGAACAGTTTGTCCCTGCATATTTTTAAGCTCACTAAAAAAGCTTAAGCTTTGCGTTATTTCCGACAATTTTACATCGTTTTTTAGAACGTTGACTGGTTCTCGATCAACAACATCGGTTGTTAATACCGCTCTACTAACTTTATCTGTATCTATTTTAGCGCCAATCGCTAAGCTAGCAATATGAGCAGACTGAGAAAATTGCTGTTGAACATCAGAATTTTTAGCGATGGCGATAGGTTCGTCGCGGTTTTCTTCTTCAAGGACCGGCGAAGCTTCATCAATAGCCTCTGCTTGCGCTGTCGTTTCTGTTTCTAAGTCAGAGGTTATTGGCTGCTCATCAGCAGGCGCTTCTACATCCTGCTTTTGCTCGACGACTTGAATAGCAGGTTCTTGCGGTTGAGGTGAAGCTGGTTCAAGTTCGCTTGGCGATACCGTGTCAGCTGCTGTGGGTTGTTGCATAACAGTACCCGTTGCTTCAGCACTTTGCTCATCGGTTTCAGCCTGTTCGGCATTAACAGCACCAACAAAACTATAGATAACAGCTGCTAGTGCGACAAAAATCACACTGCTAACCATAAATATGCGTCGCCAGTGCCACTGATAAGTGACCGTTTCTAGGCGGCGGCTTTCTGATTTTTCAGCATTCATGTTAGCTGTTATTACAATTTTTTTTGTCATGTTTGGCCCCTTCACAACCAAAAATTAACTCAGGCGAGCAATTAACCACTCACGGATAGCCATAAGCTCTTCACCACAAACTTGATGCGCCATCGGATAGTCTTGCCAGCTTACTTCCATGTTATTAGCGCTAAGTACAGTAAATGCTTGCCTGCCAGCGCTATGCGGTACCACATCGTCAAATCGACCATGTGCCATAAATATATTTAACCCTTGTTGCTTGGTTTCATCGGCTAATTTAGCTGGTACACACATGTAAGTTGATAGTGCCATTACACCCGCTAATTTATAATCGAGTCGTGGCGCTAAGTGTAGCGATACCACCCCTCCTTGCGAAAAACCTGCAAGAATAATTTTGTTTGCAGCAATCCCTTTTGCAATTTCTTGGTCAATAAGCTCAGCCACTTTTGCAGCCGAGTCACGCACACCTTGTTCATCAGCACGTTTATCTAAATCCATCGATTTAATATCGTACCAAGAGCGCATTGCCATACCACCATTAATGGTGACCGGTTGCACAGGTGCATGCGGAAATACGAAACGCACCCCAAGCTCAGCTGGAAGTGCTAGCTGTGGTGCAACTGGCGCAAAACCATCACCAGAATCACCTAACCCATGTAACCAAATGACGGTTGCTTTGTGGTCACTCTGTGCTGGGTATTCGACAAACTCTAAACTCATAGTTCTGAGCGCCACTCAATAGGTTGGCCCGCTTGACGTGTTGCTGCATCACACATAAATTGCCAAAACTCAGCACCCGAGCGGTTATCAATCCACTTATCATCGCGTAGTTCAAAATGGTGACCATTAAATTTCGTCGCAACCCACACTTGATGAAGTGGTGCTTGCTTGTTGATCACTATTTTACTGCGATCTGGGAAGATGATTTCTAAAATACCTGACGCTGATTCATAATCTAAGTCGGCATCACATTCATCGATTTGCTCTTCAATAGTTAGCATTAATGCATCGGCTAGTGTGTGGTATTCATGATCAGTCATTTTAATGTCCTTTAACTGGCTTTAAGCCTAGATCTGGGGGCAGATTGTGTACAACAAGTGTAACAGGAATAAATTCATCCGCGAATAGCTGCATTTTTTAAATATTCTGTTACTCTGCGATTATAAAGCCAGCAATCGTATTAATCTAATGAAAGAGACTCATAGCCAAAAATTAAAAACAATCTTACCACTTAGCGCCCTACTTCTAACCCTAGCAGGATGTGGACAAAGTGGTGCTCTTTATCTACCAGATGATACTGCACAGCCTAAAGAATCTCAGCCACAGGCTGATCCATCCGAACAACCAGAGCAAAAACAGGACCAATAGATGGACTTTTTTAACTACAATAATAATCAGCTGTTCGCTGAAGACATCGCTGTCAAAGAGCTGGCAGAACAATACGGTACACCGTGTTATATCTATTCGCGTAAAACATTTGAGCGCCATTACCGTGCCTTTGCTGATGCAGCAAAGTCACATAAAAGCTTGGTATGTTATGCCGTAAAAGCCAACTCAAATATTGCCGTGCTCAATATTTTAGCCCGTCTTGGCTCTGGCTTTGACATCGTGTCAAAAGGTGAGCTTGCACGCGTTATCGAAGCAGGTGGAGATGCCAGTAAAGTGGTATTTTCTGGCGTTGCAAAAACCGCTGATGAAATAACGTATGCACTTAAATTGGGGATCAAGTGTTTTAACGTTGAATCTGTCGCAGAGCTTGAGCGTATTTCTGAGGTGGCGACGTCACTAAACCTTGTGGCACCTATTTCGATTCGTGTTAACCCTGATATTGATGCTAAAACGCATCCTTATATCTCAACAGGTCTAAAAGAGAATAAATTTGGTATTGATATTCAAACTGCAGTGACGGTTTACCAACATGCGGCATCATTACCGGGTTTAAAAATTACCGGTGTCGATTGCCACATTGGTTCGCAGCTAACAGAAATTAAACCTTTTTTAGCTGCACTTGAAAAAGTACTAACTCTTATCGAAGAATTAAAAGCCGTTGGCATAACACTTTCACACCTTGATATTGGTGGCGGATTGGGTGTGCCTTATAACGGCGAAACGCCACCTCACCCAAGTGAATATGTAGACAAAATCACCGCTCGCTTAGCTGATTATCAAGACTTGGAACTAATTTTTGAGCCTGGCCGTGCAATTGCTGCCAACGCCGGCATATTAGTCACCAAAGTTGAGTTTATTAAGCAAAACCAAGACAAGTATTTTGCTATTGTTGATGCGGGTATGAACGATATGCTTCGCCCATCTCTTTATCAGGCTTGGCAAAATATTGTGCCGGTTGAACCTCGTGAAGATGATACGCCAACTCACAACTACGATATTGTAGGCCCAGTTTGTGAAACCGGAGACTTCTTAGGTAAAGATCGTCAACTAGCACTTCAAGCAGGCGACTTATTGGCACAGCGCAGTGCAGGCGCATATGGTTTTACCATGAGCTCAAACTATAACTCGCGCCCTCGTGTTGCGGAAATTATGGTGGATGGCCAACAAAGTCATTTAATTCGTCAACGTGAAACCTTAGAAAGCCTATGGCAAGGCGAGAAAATTTTACCATAAACGTTTTTATAACCGGGCAGCTCTGTGGCATGATTAGCTCAGAGCAATCCTGAATTAGAGCGTTATGTTAGTTAATTTCTCAAAAATGCACGGCCTAGGTAATGACTTTGTCGTTATTGATAACATCACTCAAAATGTTTTCTTATCTCGTGACCAAATAAAGAAACTGGCAGATCGCCATTTCGGCATAGGCTTTGACCAACTACTCATGGTTGAAGCCCCTTATTCTCCTGATTTAGATTTTCATTACCGAATTTTCAATGCTGACGGTAACGAAGTAGAACAATGTGGCAACGGTGCTCGTTGTTTTGCCCGTTTTGTGCGCATGAAAGGTCTCACTAACAAGCATAAAATTTCGGTTTCAACTAAATCAGGTAACTTGACTTTATACATTGAAAAAGATGGCCAAGTTACGGTCAACATGGGCCACCCAAACTTTGAACCAAACAAAATACCATTAAAAGCCAGTAAACGTGAGTTGACCTATATCATCCGCACAGAAGAGCACACAGTTTTCAGTGGTGCAGTTTCTATGGGTAATCCACATTGCGTGTTAGAAGTCGATGATATTCATACCGCCGAAGTGAACACTTTAGGGCCACTGCTTGAAAATCACGAGCGTTTTCCACAACGAGCCAATGTTGGTTTTATGCAGGTAATTTCTCAAGATCATATTAAACTTAGAGTCTGGGAGCGAGGTGTAAGCGAAACCTTAGCATGTGGAACAGGTGCCTGTGCAGCTGTCGTTATTGGTCAAGTACAAAATAAGCTTGCCAGCACAGTGCAAGTAGATTTACCCGGTGGAAGCTTGCAAGTTCGCTGGCAAGGTGAAGGACATCCAGTAAGAATGACTGGCCCTGCTGAACATGTTTTTGATGGACAAGTGGCATTATGAGCAAACTAACAGAACAACAAATTGCACAATACCTAACTGAAAACCCTGATTTTTTCATTAAACAGCCAGAGTTACTCGCTGACATTGAACTGCATCAACAAGCTGCTGGAGCAACCTCACTGGTTCATATTCAACAGCGCCAGCTCCGTGAACATAATACATTTTTGAAAAATAAGATTGATCAACTTCTTGAGCAAGCAAAAGAAAACGAATTAATCTACCGCCTGTTCAGCGAATGTCATCGCCAACTATGGACTAATTACGACTTTAAAACGCTCGCCATCAATCTGCGTAACATTATATGTACCAACCCACTAATTAATGAATGTCACTTAGTGAAATATGAAAAGAAGTTTGATGATTTAATAACTCATCGACTACAAAACGATGGCATTTATTTAGGTCGTATCAACCAACAAGAATGCGATTTACTATTTTCTGGTTCAATACAGTCAACTGCCCTTTACCTGATCGGAAACACCGCGCATCCTGTCGCCATATTGGCGTTTGGTAGTCATGATGTAAACCACTTTGAGCCCGCTAAAGATAGCTTTTTCGTACTTGAGTTTGTTCGCTCATTGCAACTGCGGTTATTGGAACTTGCATGAGCGATGTGACGACGCCAAATATTGATGAATTAAGTGATGCTTGGCGCACACCTATCCAACTTTTTGCAGATTATTTACGCTACGAAAAGCAATACTCAGCACACACAGTCAACCAATACACAAGTCAATTAGGCTTTGCAGCATTATACTTTAGTAAACTCTGTGAAAACTGGTTTGCTGTTCAAGGTGAGCATATTCGCCGTTACAGTATGCAACTACGAGGCAAACAACTGAGTGGCCGCACAATTAGCTTAAAGCTTAGTTGCATTCGTAGCCTCTACAAGTTTCTTAAAACTAAAAAGATTGAAAATCACGTTCACTACCATAACCCAGCTGAGGCTATAAAAGGGCCAAAGTTTTCCAAGCCATTGCCTAAAAATTTAGACGTTGATCAAATGGCAAAGCTATTAGAACTAGAAGGTGAAGAACCACTAACAATACGTGACAAAGCAATGATGGAATTAATGTATTCATCAGGGTTAAGGATTAGCGAGTTAGTTGGCGCTAACATACAAGATATAAATACCACTGAAGGTGAAATTTTAGTGCGCGGTAAAGGCAATAAAGAACGTTTATTGCCTGTAGGTAGCAAAGCATTAAACGCTTTAAAGTCTTGGTTAAAAATTCGTCCACAATTTGCACACCCAGATGAAACGGCTATTTTTTTGAGCAGCCAAAAAAAACGCATTTCAGTTCGTCAAGTTCGCCTCCGTATGCAAGAGTGGGGAATAAAACAAGGGATCAGCTCGCAAGTTCATCCACATAAACTTCGCCACTCATTTGCTTCGCATATTTTAGAATCGTCTGGTGATCTACGTGCCGTTCAGGAACTATTAGGGCACAGCAGTTTATCGGCAACACAAGTGTATACACACCTTGATTTTCAGCATCTAGCCAAAGTTTATGATAACACTCATCCACGCGCTAAAAAGCGCTCAACTCCAGAGTAATACTTAGTAATTATGATCCGTTTTAACCGTGCTTTATCACCTGTTACTGTTTTAAGTTTTGATTTAGATGACACACTTTATAACAACCATCCGATCATTAAATCAGCTTTACAAGCGCAAGCTGATTATTTAGCAAAGCTGCCAGAATGGCCAACTAATGACACGCAGTATTGGCTTTATTGTCGTGACAAAGCCTTAGCGCTAGATCCAAGCCTCATTGACGATGTGACTCGCTGGCGACGTGCGGCACTACTCTATGCCATGCACGATCTGGGGTTTAAAAATGATTTAGCACAACAACATGCTAACAACGCCTATCAAGCATTTGCTGATGCTCGCAGCCAAATTACTGTATCAAAAGAAGTGTTAGGGCTATTAAAAGCTCTCAGCAAACAATTTCGCTTAATAGCAATAACCAATGGCAATGTCGAAGTCGACAAGTTTAACCTCAAAGGGGTATTCGAACTTGTCTTACAGGCAGGCCCTCATGGTAAAGCGAAGCCCCATCCCGGCTTATTCGACATTGCAGCAGAAAAGCTAAATGTAGCTCACAAAGAGATTTTGCATATTGGCGATAGTCTCGACACAGATGTTCAAGGTGCAAATAACGCTGGCTGTCAAAGTGTTTGGTTGAATAATCAGGCAGCAAATTACAAATACAAGGGATTAGCTGACATCGAAATTAACGATATCTTTTTATTGAATCATTTAGTTAAAAAGTAACCAATTTTTGTAATTTGTTTTATGCTTAATAAAGTATGGAAGATACATGGCAGTGTTAAATTTAAATGTGCCTAGACTTCTCGTATGGAAAATTAATTAGTTAAGTAAGGCGAAGGCACAAGTGAATTATCTACTAAAGTTACTACTCGTGTGCTCTCTTAGCCTTAATGGCTATTTCCTATGGCAATATGATAATTATAAACGATCAGCTGAGAAGCTAACCGAAAAAAACACTGTTATAAAGCCCAGTAAAGTAACGAGGTTGCCAGAGAAGTTTCAACATGCTGTCGCCTTATTTCGCAATAATCTATTTGATGAAGCAGTTCTTGAGTACACGCAACTTTTAGAAAATAACCCAAGCTTTGCACTGCAATTAAAGCGTGCTTGGCAACAGCAACTTGAGTCTTGGCTATCCCACCATGATGACGAACTTAGCGAGCAATTTTTAACTGCCTTTTTGAATAGTCACCCTTATGATGCATCAATGTTAGAACTCGATGCAAAACGCATGATCAATCAGGGCCATGTTCAACAGGGAATTATTAGTTTAATGGCTTTACATAATCAGCTTGGAAAAAGTAAGCAAGCGCGATTCGCGAAGAGAATTTCGGAGCTAACAAAGTTAAAAGCAGAGTCATTGATTGAAGAACAAAACTGGCAAGAACTTCTCAATCACAGCCAACAATGGCTAGATTATATGCCGCAAAACACCTTTTATTTATTAGTTCAAGCGCAGGCTTATTTTCACCTAGGTGACTTAGTCGCAAGCCAAATTGCGCTTGAGCAACTTCCTGAAAACCATGAGCATAAGCAAGAAGCTGACGAATTATATCGTTTGATACAGCAAGCATTAGCAGGGGTTGAGGTTGTGCCTCTCATCCCACATGGCTCACATTATTTAGTTAATAGCATAATCAATGACGATACCGACGCTAAGCTAATGATAGACACTGGCGCAAGCTTTACGGTATTAACGCAATCACTGCTAGAACAACTAAAAGAACCCGCCCATTATCTTGGTACTATGCAAGTAAATACCGCAAATGGACTCGTTGAAGCGCAGCATTATCAAGTACACTCTTTTCAAATCGGTCAACAGCGGCTCTATAACTTCGATGTTCTAGTACTTAAAAGTCATGGCAGTTATGGTTTGCTAGGTATGAACTTCTTAGAGAATTTTAAGTTTAATATCAATCAACAAGTGAATGAGTTAGAGTTGATAAAAGATAACTATTAAGGACAGGTAATGACACTTAACGATTTCTTATCGAAATTAGCTAACACGCCACAGCAGATAGAGTTTAACGATACAATGGCTGTGATAGAGAGTAACTACCATTTCACTCCTAGTGGCTTTAACAATCATGGATTGATCAGTGCAGCAAATGAAAATAATGGCTCATGTAAAATTTTCGCCTTTGCAAAACTTAACCAACTAAGCAAACAAAATACCCTAGATTGTTTTGGCGCGTTTTATCGTGATGATGTGTTGAAGAATCCTGAAGGGCAAGACCACATGAACATTCGCACCTTTATGCTTGCTCCTGAAGCAACTCCTTTTTTAGGAGTTACTTTTACCGAGCAAGAAGTACTGAAAGCTAAGTAAGCAAAGATTTTTCCATAAAATAACGGCAACCATCGAGTGGGTAATTACTCATTTCATATTTAACTTGGTAGCCGTTTTTTTCGTAAAAGGGTTTGGCTTGGAAATCGAGTGTATCGAGTTGTGCAGTGTTTGCGCCAAGCGCTTTAGCTTTGCTCTCTAATTCCGTTAATAAGCGGGTTGCAAGCCCTTTACCACGCGTCTTATCATCACACCAAAGCCAACTAATTAGCAGCCAGTTACCAAATACTTGGCCATGAATACCCGCCACAACGGTGTTATGCTTATTAACAAACTTAAAACCAACGGGAATACGTTCAGCATTAAAATGTGCCGCATTGTAGGCAACAACATGTTCTCTTAGCTGGTTATTTAAGTCAGCTGAGTCATCACTTTTTAATTGATACATAGCATACCTATAAAATGTTATGACTCAGTATACGCTTATATCGTTAATCAGTATAAGTGATTCTTACCATAGGGTACTTCGAGCATATTGCTGGCCAATTTTTCTGGCTGACCGCACATTTCGTCATAAGCACTGGTGTGGCGTAAAACCATATCACCGTAACTTAAATGATCTAGGCGCTTTTGAATATGCAACGGACTGAGATCTCGTATAAATTCACCTTTCTCATCAGTAACATAATACTCAACGTTATTAATTACCACAGACACTTGATACAGCGCCATTTCCAACGAATGAAGGATAACTTTTTGCAGTGGCTGATGATCTGCAAGCTCTGATAACTTGATAGGCATGTGCGTTCCTCTTTGGTGGTGGAACTATTTATACGTGATTTTGGTATACTGTGATCAAATTAATTGTACAAAAAGCATCCATGACTGAAAAAGTGCGACTCGCCAAATTTATTGCCCATGCAGGTGTCTGCTCACGAAAGCAAGCATCGCGCTTGATTGACCAAGGTGAGGTAACAGTAAATGGTCGTGCTGCAAATCATATAGATCATGTTGATGAACAAGATGATGTAATTGTACTTGGCGAAAAAATTTCAACTAAAGCACCACTCACCTACTTTGCGTATCACAAGCCTGTTGGTATAGATTGCAAATTAAATGCTGCAGACCCAGCAAGCCTTATCCATAGCCTGCCTAAAACCACTCGGGTTTATCCAATTGGCCGGCTCGACAAAGACTCTCGTGGGTTGTTAATTTTGACCAATGACGGTGAATTTTGTAATCAACTGATCCACCCTGATTACCATCAACCCAAACGCTATTTAGTCACCGTAGATAAACCTCTCGATAGTGATTTTTGTCAAAAAATGGCAAACGGTGTGCCAGTAGATAAACAAATAACCCTCCCTTGTGAAGTGACCCAAGTCAACGAAACGCAGTTTTGCATCGTATTAAAACAAGGTTTAAACCGGCAAATACGTAAAATGGCACGTTTTTGTGGCTATAAAGTCATCGACCTTTTCCGCACAGATATCGCACAGCTATCACTAACCACGTTAAATTTGCCCGAAGGACAGATAGTCAGTATCAAAAAAAGTGACATTCTCTAACAAAAAAGTTTGCATTAATTGATTACGCGTGTAATCTTTAATTAAAGATTACATCTGTAGGCATAAAAATGATTGAACTTTCTAAAGCTGAATTCGAAGTATTAGATGCGGTATGGCTTGGCTACCCAGCCACGGCTAGTGAAGTAATTGCACGTTTAAGTGACGATAAAGAATGGCACGAAAAAACCATTAAAACGTTACTAAGCCGTTTAGTTAAAAAAGGCGCACTAAGCTTCGAGAAACAAGGTCGCCAATATAACTACACCCCTTGCATTGCCCGTGAAGAATACACTTTAAAAGAAAGCCAAAGTTTTATTGAACGCTTTTTTAATGGCCGTATTGCGCCATTGGTGAGTGGTTTTGCTAAATCAGAGCAACTCTCGCAACATGATATTGATGAGCTAAAAAAAGTCATTGATGATTGGGAAAAACAGCAAAAGTAAGGCTTTGTTATGTTAGATGCATTTTTTAATTGGCTGTTAGAACAACAGCTTTTGATCTCATCTGCAATTTTGTTTTTATTGCTGCTAGAGCGAAAATTATTGAGCCAGTTATCAGCGCGCTTGGTTTATACGCTGTGGGCACTACTACCTATTAGCTTACTGTTAGCGAACCTGCCAAACCACTTAAAGCCGATACAAAACGACTTTATCAGTAAGCTGACCATTACGCCAAACACAGCAATAATGCCGCAATTTACGCTAACGTGGTTCGCTATTTATGGCTTTATTACAGCTACTATGCTGATCACTGCCGTGTACTTTCATTATCGTTTTTTAGCGAAACTGCAACTAGAGCCAATTACGGTTGATCATCACAACAGCCAAAGTATGCGCTTATACCAAAGCAAACAGGTGAGCTCCCCTATGGTTGTAGGCGTTATAAATACCAAGCTAGTGCTGCCTACAAACTACCAAAGCCACTACGATAACCATGCTTTAGCGCTTATTTTAGAGCATGAATCTGTGCACATTAAACGTAAAGACAATCTGATTAATGCCATTGCTTTGAGTGCCACTATTGTGCAGTGGTTTAACCCAATCGCTTGGCTTGGCTATGCAAGCCTGCGCCGTATTCAAGAGCTTTCATGTGATGAGCAGGTACTCAAAAATAAATCGACAGAGCAACGAATTTTATACAGTAAGGCATTAGTGCACTGTGCAAGCTTTAGCAGAACAGGCTTAATGGCTTATTCACAATACGGAGATAAAAACACCATGTTACAACGTCTAAATCAAATAAAGCAGATCGACAACAGCTCATTTATCGCAAAAACAGCATTAGTTATTTTTACAGCGGGCATGCTTAGCAGCTTTGCCATTGCAAAACAGCCAATGTCAGTTGAAAAGACAAAAGACTATCAAGCGGTTATGCGCGTAGAACCGATATACCCAATTCAAGCTGCGGAGCAAGGCATTAGCGGTTCAGTCGTTTTGAAATACGATATTTTACCAAGCGGCGCCACCAGCAATATTAGTGTGGTAAGTGCAGAGCCTGAAGATGTTTTCAATCGAGAAGCGAAAAGAGCATTAAAACAATGGCAATATGCGCCATCTGAATCTGGCTTTAAAAACGCCCTAGTGCAACTCGATTTTGCCTTAGACGAAAACTATCAAGCTAAGGATTTAATTGAGAAAGTTAAAGTCAGTTCTAAATAAGCTGTAGCAACTTAAGACCCTAAAGCAAGCGCCTTATTTAAGCCGCTTGCTTTGTGGTTTTTAACTCATTGCTTTGTAACTAGAGGCAAAGAGCGATCATCGCCACAGCGCAAACATAACCAATAAACCAGACTAATGATCGCAATATATCTTGGTTTATGTAGTAGAAAATACAGTACAGAACGCGAGCAATAACATGCACAATCGCAAGGGTTTCAGTCACCTGATAGATATTATTACTACCGATTACCACCGCCAGCGCTACTGCAAAAATAATCAGCGATTCAAAGCTATTTTGATGTGCTGCTAATGCACGAGCACCAAAGCCGGTTAGTTTTGCTTGTTGTTCGCGAGGGTGCTTATTGTCGTAGCCTGCTAGCTTATTTTGTGCAAAAGCCACGGGGGCTTTAGCTAAATAAGGTATGAGTACTGCGATGAGTGCGCAGATAATCAGTGTTGTCATGATATTTCCTTATTTTTAACTGTAATAGCTTACCCTACAGCAAACAAAAAAAAGCCGCTACTTCTAAAAGCAACGGCTAGCAATAGCATCATTGCCACTATAGCCTAATGATTACTTAAAAGCCCTGCGACATATTGTCACAGCTGAGTTTTTCTCAAGTTGGTCGATAAGCTAATGCCCTAATACTTTGGTTTTGATACTCTAATTGCCTCCCCCCATTAATATATTTTCAATATGACTTGGATTTTCTTAACTATTTTTGCAGCGTTTATGCAGTCATGGCGCAATGCTCTGCAAAGTAAACTCAGTGCAACAGTGAGTGTTGCAGGGGTGACGCTTGCCCGCTTTATTGTTGCCAGCCCGATTGCTGCCCTTTATTTATTTGCACTTTATCAATACCAAGACGCTGCACTTCCTGACTTTAATCTGGCTTTTATTGGCTACATTGTTGGCGCCAGTATCGTCCAAATCCTTGCCACAGGCTTGATGGTAAAACTATTTAAAATGAATAACTTTGCAGTCGGTGCTGGGCTTGCCAAAAGTGAAGCGCTGATGGCTGCTATTTTAGGTGTTATGTTTTTTGGCTCCGCACTATCATTACTAGGCTGGATTGGGGTATTTATTGGTGCAATTGCGGTATTGCTATTAAGTGGCATCGCGAATGTTAAACACTTTAATTTGGGCACTGCACTGCTTGGGCTTGCTTGCGGTACTTCATTTGCTCTTTCATCGTCGTGGATCCGCGAAGCAAGCTTAAATTCAGGGCTGACTTTCCCACACTCGGCGGCTTGGGTATTGGTACTGATTATCAGCTTACAAACCTTGATGCTGTGCGTTTATATTGCCCTCAAAGAGCGCGATACATTTAACAAAATGTGGCATCACAAAGGCACCACGACCGCTGTTAGTGTGTGTAGCTGTTTAGGTTCCATCGGTTGGTTTAGCGCCATGAGCTTGCAGCATGTTGCTTATGTAAAAACACTGGGGCAAATTGAAGTATTTTTTACCATTATGGTATCGATTCTTTGGCTAAAACAGCCGTTAAAACGCCAAGACACGGCGGGGCTTGTGTTAATTGCATTGGCAGCCATTCTGGTAATGCTACCCAATTAGGCTTATTCCTAGTCATTAAAAAAGCGGCTATGCCGCTTTTTTAATGACTAATTTTTAGGGTTATTACACCACTAATTATCAAAAGTACTCCGGCAATGCGGCCAAATGTGGCAGCATCACCATAAAATAAAATACCAACCAAGAAGGTGCCTGCGGCTCCTATGCCTGTCCATACCGCATAGGATGTCCCCATCGGAATATCCTTTTGCGCCAACCACAACATAAACCCACTGGCGACCATAAAGGCGACAGCTATTGCAATACCTAACCAGCGACTATCTGGCTGTTGAGACATTTTAAGGCCGACTGGCCAACCAATCTCTAACAGTCCTGCGACAATTAAATACAGCCACGCCATTATTGCTCTCGCTTTTTCAAGATCACGTCATACAGATCTTCACGGCGGTCCTTTAAGTTTCTTACCGTACCTTCACTGTGCAGGATTTTCAGTTTATCCATATCTAAATCACTGAATAACAACATTTCAGTATTAGGTGTTGCTTCATTCAAGGTCGCATCATGCGGGAATGAGAAATCTGATGGCGTAAGCACTGCCGATTGCGAGTATTGTACGTCTAAACTCTCTACTTCAGGTAAGTTACCAACAGAGCCTGCAATCACAACATAACATTCATTTTCGATTGCGCGTGCTTGGGCACAATGACGAACACGTAAGTAACTGTTTTTGGTATCTGTCCAAAATGGTACAAATAAAATATCCAGCCCTTGTTTAGCGAGAATACGTGACAGCTCAGGGAACTCAACATCGTAACAAATTTGAATACCGACACGACCCGCATCCGTTTCAAATACGGCAATTTTGTCACCGCCTTGGATCACCCAGTCATTTTGCTCATGGGGCGTAATATGAATTTTGCGCTGCTCATCAATTTTACCGCTGCGGTGGCACAAATAGCTGACATTATAAATCTTGTCGTCTTCAGCAAGCGGCATAGAACCGGTGATAATATTGGCGTTATATTCAACCGCCATACGCGACATAGCATCACGGAATGTTTCTGTGTATTCGGCCAGATAGCGAATTGCTTCGGTTTGATTGCTTTGCTCAGTGAGTCCCATTAACGGGGCATTGAAAAACTCCGGAAACAGAATAAAGTCACTCTTATAATCTGATACCGTATCAACAAAATATTCCACTTGCTTAAGCAGCTCTTCAACAGACTCAACACAGCGCATTTGCCACTGTACAGCACCGACGCGCACAATTGATTTGGTCGACTCAAGTACCGTATCAGTCGGCTCAAACATAATGTTATTCCACTCTAGTAAAGTGGCATAACCAACGGATTCCTGATCTTCAGGAAGATACTTTTTAAGTAGACGTTTTACTTGGAAATCATTAGATAGCTGAAAGCTTAAAATCGGATCGTACAGCTCTTTGTGGTCCACTTTTTCGATGTACTCCATCGGAGTCATCTCTGCACTGTGATTGTAATAACGCGGAATTCGCCCACCTGCTAAAATGGCACGTAAGTTATACTGGCGGCACAACTCTTTTCGTGCATCGTATAAACGACGACCAAGTCGCATACCTCGGTGAGTCGATGAAATGACCACATCTAAACCATATAAGGCATCACCTTCAGGGTCACTAAATACACGGTCGTGACCATCAACAATGTCTTCATAAGTATGTGGGTTAGAAAAGCGTCCGTAATCAACCTGTACGCTAAGCGCAATTCCGACCAAAACACCGTCATCAACAATGCCTATTTGCCCTTCCGGAAACTGGTCTATTAACCTAAAAATAGTGTGACTTGGCCAAGCACCACCGAGCCCCGGATACGCTTGATCCATGAGAGTTTTGATTTGTGGATACTGCTCTTTAGTTAAATTACAGATCGCTAAATGCGTTTTTTCCGCCGGCATACTTACTCCTTTTAGGCACGAGAGGATAATCAATAAAACAAGATATTCTCATGTTTCTAGATTGGTTTTATTTAGAGTGGCATCAATTATGAGCTCTGCCAAGCCTTAAACTTAGCAAACTGCAGGTGAACAAGGCTTTAATTAGCATTATACAAAAATTTTATTGTGCTGTTATTAAAAGCACCTGACAACACTGCCGCATTGTTCAAATAATCATCTATACTTTAATTTCTCCCTGTAAGTGTGTATGAGGTTGGTTTGATAAAACATTTACTAAGACAAACCAAACAGTCTGGATTAGAAGAAATAGAGCATGTAAAGTTTCTTATTATTACTAAAATTGCCTATTTCGCATTAGCTGTACATGCTTTACTAATCCCCGCTTTCGCGCACATTGGCGCGAACATGCTCGCTATAGTTAACATTTTAAGTGTATTTGCTTGGGGCAGTGGTATTTTCCTTATAAAGCAAGGCTTAACCTCTCTTGCTTTGAGGGTGTTTTGCCTCGAAGTGCTTATTCATGCAGTTATTGTCTGCGCAACTCTTGGCTTAGGTGCTGGGTTTCAGTTCTATTTATGGACTGTGTCGTGTATTTTGATGATTGATTACCAGCTTACTTTTAAATGGGCTGCAACATACAGCTTGTTAATGATTGCTACCTTTGCTTCGTTGTATTTATTTTTCTCAGACGTAACCTATGGTTTCGCTTATCCTGAACTCCTTCCATATATCAATGTGATAAACGTCATCATTGCCGGATTACCTATGGTGTATGGGATGGGGCTTATTCGTGAAATTACGCTTTCACAACGCGTTGAGCTCACCGAGATGGCCGCTCGAGATCCATTAACAAAATTATACAACCGACGGTTTGCGAAAAAGCTCATCTCAATGGCACATAAAAAGAGTATCGAGCAAGATGCCAATCTATGTATGGTTATGGCTGACATTGACAGGTTCAAAAGTATTAATGATACCTTTGGTCATGATAAAGGTGACACCATCTTAATAAATGTATCAAAACTAATTAGTGACTTTATCAGTGAGGATGACATTGCTGTTCGTTGGGGAGGTGAAGAGTTTTTATTGATACTTACAAATACTAATGAGCAACAAGCTTTTGCTAAAATAGAAGCGCTTCGTCAACAGATAGCCGAGCTTGATGCCCATCCCGATTTCCCTGATTTAACAATCACTATGAGCTTTGGTTTAATCGAGTGGCAGCCTCTTGCACCGATAGAAAAAATGCTACAACATGCTGATACGGCCTTGTATCAAAGTAAACACTTGGGTCGAAATCAAACCACTGTCGCGAAAGGTTCCAACCCTACTTTCGATGATATTGATGCGGTTAGTTAACCGCATCAATACGAATACTATGAATAATCTCTTGTGGTAATAGAGGAGTTAAACCGTTACTCACATAGTCGTCAAATCCAGCTCGATAAAACTCCGACAACGGATGCCCTGATTGACCGCCAGGAATCGCCATAATCGCTTTATCTAAATGGCCTGGTTGTACTATAAAACGCTGTGAAGCGCCAAAGCTACGACCTTGGACTGCTGGCATGAAGGTATCGCCAAAGCCAGGAGCTGTAGGCATATTTAATAAGCTTTTAAGTGCCGGTATTTGCTTGGCAAACGGGTGCTCAATCACTAATTCGTTGACCTTACCCCATTGCCAACTGTGTGGATTATTACCGTACTGCTCTGTAAGTTTAGTAACAACTCGGTCAAAGGCTCCTACCATTTGCTGTTGCCAGTTTGCATAATCAGGGTTTAACCATGTTTGAGGTTGAGCTTCGATAAGTTGCCAAACGGCAGGCTCTAAATCTCGCTTAACTGACTTTAAACTACTGTCGAGATCTTTTAGCTTATTTTCTAATGGGCTAAATAAGCTATTAATCACTTCACTGCGGTAACGTTTTACTAAGGTGTAACCAATTGAGTCACTACAAGCACACGCCTGCCAGTTATTTAGCTCTTTTAAATACAGCGCATATTTATCGCCTGCAGTACTAAGCTGTTTAACCAGTAATTGATGCCATGGTGCTAAAAAGCGCGCCTCGTTATCATGCTGTAATGAATAAAAATCTTGCTCGGTAAATTGCTGCTTTTCAAATAAACGATCGCGAATTTGTGCTGATCTTGCCCCCATCGCGTATGCACCATTACCAAATCGCTCATCATCTTTAGCCGAAACAACACGAGAATTACCAGTCCATAAACGACCGCTCTCAGGATTTTTTACAAAGGGACGATCCGTTTCATTCTCATGCCAAGCTGCAGAGTAAGCTTGTTCAGACACAGCCAGTTGATGAGGCACTTTACGTGCAGGCACTGCTCCCATATTTTTCCATGCAGCATTGCCTTTATCATCGACCACCATTAAGTTTTGCACCGGAATACCAACGTCTGCAGCAATAGCTAGCGCATCATCAACCGTTTTTGCACTTTCAAGCTTTAATAAGTCCATATCAACGGCATAATCATGGTGAGCAACCCAACTTAAAGCATAGGGTTTGCCATTAATTTCTTTAACGGGACCATACTCACTCATGGTCAAAGCATAATTTTCAACCTTGCCATCATTAAGTAAAATGGGTTCATCTATTTGCCACGTTTTCTCTTTACTCTCAAGCGCTACCCAATCGGCGGTATCTAAATAACCATTGGTAAAACCCCACGCGATTTTATTATTTGTACCAACCACAATTGCCGGTGCCCCCGGCAATGATACACCGGTAATTTGCTGCATCTGACCATCAACAGGATAATTAAGTTGAGCGCGATACCAAATGATTGGCACCGCAAAAGAAAGGTGCATATCATCAGATAACATTGCAGCGCCCGTTTTAGTTAACTGCCCTGTAACGGCCCAATTATTACTCCCTAATTCTTTTCGGTCGAGAATATCGTTGATTACCCATGATGATTTGTTTAAAGCAGGGATCCCTGCACCGTATGCAGGTAACTGACTGTTATCAAGTGCAGCCTGATAAGGGCTTGGCTGGGTAATAAAGTCAACCATGTCTTTACCGTAAAGCTGCTCAATTTCTATCAGCGTTTTATCTCGTTCAAATGTTGCTGTTTGTAAGTCTAAGTACATACTAAAAATAACCAACAAACTGTCTTCGCTTTGCCAAGGTTGAGCACTCGAGCCTGTTAATATGTATTCAAAGCTATCAAACCCCAATTGCGCATAACCTTCGTTCACGCCATTAGCATAGGCTTTAAGTAGCGTCTTATCTGCAGCAGGTAGTTGCTCAACTAAAAACTGGCTACGCTGACGTAATTGATGAAAACGCATTTTTTTATCAAGCTCTAACGCAGCTTTACCAAACAGCTCACTTAATTCACCCGCCGCATTACGGCGCAATAAATCCATTTGAAAAAATCGGTCTTGGCCATGCGCAAAACCAAGCGCATAAGCAGCATCTAAGCGATTTTGAGCGCTAATAACAGCTTGCCCCAAAGCATCACGCTCAATCTTCACTGAGTGAGTAATTGCATTACTTTGTCCTCGACCATCAAGTGCTGGCAAACTTAGATTCAACACCCCATAGATGAGGCCTGTTGCCAATAGTCCGATGATGAGCGAAGCGACTAGTAACCATTTGATTATCTTAAACATGCTTGCTTCCCTTAGCTAAAGTAACACTATATTAACCTAAGTTTTGTGAAAAAATAGTGTCTTCATACAAAATAATGATCACTGAACTGAGAAAACGACCCACAGACAAATAACTTACATATCAAAGTCCCCATTGTTAATTACAAGGTAAATTGTCTATAGTAATTAAATAGTAAAAAAATCAATGCTTCTAATGCCATTAACGATCGACACTGATAATAAGAAATTACATAAATTAAAGTTAGCTTTTTGGCTATCTCTCGTGCTTGTTATCGTTATAGGTATCGTGATTGATCGGATAAATTATCACCGTGAAAAAGATGCTTTCCGTGCGCAAGAGCTAGCAAAAGTAAGTGCTTATCGGGCTGAATTAGAAGCGATCCTCGTCTCAAATATTCAACTTGTTCGCGGTCTCGCCGTAGCTATAACGGCGGAGCCAAATTTAGATCAAGCTCGTTACAGCCAAATAGCCTCTCCACTATTTGAAACCTCATCTGAACTAAGAAATATTGGTGCGGCTCCCAATATGGTTATTCGAATGACCTACCCCCTTGAAGGTAACGAAAAATCAATTGGGCTTAATTTTTTAGAAAATGCAGCACAACGCGCAGATGCGCTCAGAGCACGAGATGAAAACCAGATTGTTATGGCTGGCCCATTAGAGCTAGTACAAGGTGGACAGGCACTCATCGCACGTATGCCTGTATTTATTCCTCCAGAACAACAGTTTTGGGGATTATTATCTGTGGTACTTGATATCAATAAAATATATGTAAACTCTGGTTTAGTTTCGCTCAGTGAAAATTATGATGTTGCCCTGCAAGGGCGAAATGGTCTGGGCTCACAAGGAGATTTCTTTTACGGAAAAAGTGCAATTTTAAAAAATGATCCTCTCGATTTTATAATTCACTTCCCGGGTGGTAAGTGGCAAATGTACGCATCACCCAAAGCAGGTTGGCACCCCCCTGCTTCTGCCATTTGGCCACTACGGTTAGCCATTATTTTATTTTGTGTTTTATTTGCAGGTTGCTCATGGTTTTTTCTGAAAATGCTTGAGCGGCAATATAAGAGTGAGCGAATGCTAGAGACTATGAGTAGTCTTGCCAAAGTAGGGGCATGGTCGTTCAACCTAGAAACAAAATCTGTGTATTGGTCTGATATGACCAAACAAATTTTTAAATTTCCGCTGAGCAAGCAGCCCGAGTGGCCTCAAAATTATAGTTATTTTAAAGCCGGTGAAAGCCGCGATAAAATCCGCCAATTGAATGAGCGCGCTATAAAAAACGGCGAAAGCTTTGAAACTCAGGTACAAGTCGTCACAGCTGATGGGGATGAAATATGGGTGTTAGTTCACGCCGAAACCGAACATCGTAATGGCCGCTGCATAAAAGTATTCGGCTCACTGCAAAATATTGATGCCCGTAAACGAGTTGAAATTGAAAACAGGAAAGTAGCTTTACACAACGAGATTTTAGCGTCGCTCACTGTTAATGATGCTGTACTAACGGGTAATTTGAATTTATCAAAGCATGTCATTGTACAAGCGATTTGTCATGCTTTTGACGTTGACCGTGCCAGCATTTGGTTATTTAGTGACGACAGAGAGTCTCTCGATACCTTTGCTGTTCATGACGAGAATACACCACAAATACGAGAAGCAACCACACTAAAACAAATTGATTACCCTGATTACTTTGACGCCATTAATAACAATGCCGTTGTAAATGCTAGTGATGCCCCACACCATCCGTTTTTAAAAGAATTACGAACAACTTATTTTGAACGATTTAAAATATGCTCAATGCTCACGGTGATCATTCCCACCGGTAGTAAAACCATGGGGGTTGTGTGCGCAGAAAAATGCAAATCTCGCAGGCAATGGAGCAAAAACGAAGAAAGTTTTTTAATTGCCGTTGCAGCGCTAATTGGTAGTTTACACGCCAGCCAACGCCGTATAGAAACCGAGCAGCAACTAGTGCAAGCTAAAGAAGCAGCTGAACAAGCAGTAAAAGCAAAAAGTGAGTTCTTAGCAAGTATGAGCCATGAAATACGCACTCCAATGAATGGGGTGATTGGCATGCTCAATATCATTAAGCAATCTAAATTAGATAGCCAACAGAGTCATCATCTAGAGCTCGCACAATCTTCAGCCGAGTCGCTTTTGCATATCATTAACGACATCTTAGATTTCTCAAAAATTGAAGCTGGTAAACTAGATATCGAAAATGTTAGCTTTAATATTTCAAAACTGTTCGGCAACACCATCGAATCATTTGCAATTAAAGCCGAACAAAACAACACCAAACTTATCCTTGATACGACTGATATTTATCACGAATTTATTGTCAGCGATCCAAACAGGATCAGACAAATTATCAACAACCTTGTTAGTAATGCGGTTAAATTCACTAAAAATGGCAAAATAATTATTATTGCTAAGCTTGAGAAATTAGATGACAAGCACTTTTTAAACTGTTCCATCATTGATACCGGAGTCGGTATTAAGCCTGAAAAGCAAGCTACATTATTTGACTCATTTACCCAAGCAGATACCTCAACAACTCGCCAATATGGCGGTACAGGGCTTGGCTTAGCGATTGTTAAACAACTATGTAACCTAATGAAGGGCGATGTGAGTGTGGTCAGCTCATATGGAGAAGGCAGTACTTTTAATTTCTCTGTAAAAGTGAAAATAGATCATAAAAAGAAAGCCCTAGAACCCAGCCATATTATTGATAAAAAACATATATTCATTGCAGATAATTGTAAGTTGAGTAGCAATATAGCGAAAAAACAGCTGCAACTATGGGGGGCCAGCGTTGAAGTATTTACCGATATGACACGTTTATTGAGTCGCGCGGCTATGACGGAACATGTCGAATGTGACGCGATTTTCGTTGATTTCTTGTTTTATACCAACGCAACTAAAGAGCAACAACAAGTTTTTGTTAAACACTTTAATGCTGAACAGTGTAAACGTATTTTAATGGCACCAATGAGTTTGACCGAAGTGCAAAGCAAACAGGCCTTAAAAGCTGAGAGTATCATTTTTAAACCTTTGACCCAGTCAGATTTATTTAACTCACTTGCTAACGAAAAATACATTGAGCAACAACAAGTAAACAACGACACACTGATTACAAAAGTTGCCACTCAAGATGAAAATTCTGCTTCACAAGTGCTGCTAGTTGAAGATAATAAGGTTAATCAAATTGTTGCTGGATCGCTTTTAAAGCAGGTAGGTATCAGCTTCGACATAGCTGAAAATGGCCTTGAAGCAATTGCTAAGCTATCTCGTCGCGAGCAAATGCCTTACCAACTCGTGCTTATGGATTGCCAAATGCCAGAAATGGATGGCTACCAAGCAACTCGGGCAATTCGTGCAGGTGAAGCTGGTAAGGCACATCAAGATGTAACTATCATTGCGCTCACCGCTAATGCAATGCAAGGTGACAAAGAACGCTGTTTAAATGCGGGCATGAATGATTATGTTACCAAACCTTTGAAGTTTGATACGCTCAGTAAAAAACTAACCGTGTGGTTAAGCACTGAAGAATAGAGAGTAAAACAATGCAATTATCAATAAATCAACAACGCGTCATTGGCTGTTTGCTCGAAAAACAAAGTACAACACCTGAACATTATCCATTATCTTTAAATTCACTTACCAACGCTTGCAACCAAAAATCTAATAGAGATCCAGTACTGTCGTTATCTGAATCACAAGTACAAGATACCCTTGATGAACTCATTGCGCAGCGATTAGTAACCTTAGATGAAGGCCTTTCTGGGCGGGTTAATAAGTACGCGCACCGCTTTTGCAATACCGAGTTTGGCAGCTTGCAATTTACCGAACAACAGCGTGCTATTATCTGTTTGCTACTATTACGCGGACCACAAACCCCCGGCGAACTTAGAACCCGAAGTAACCGCCTTGCTGAGTTTAGTAATGTTAATGAAGTGGAAGCAGCTTTAGCTGCATTAATCGAGAAAGAATATGTCACTCGCTTAGCCCGTGAGCCAGGAAAACGAGAAAGTCGTTATATGCACTTATTCGTAGATCCAGATAGTATCGAAGAGATGCTGAGTGAGCCTGAAGCAATTAACAGTAGCGAAGTTCAACAATTAAGAGCTGAAATAGACGAACTTAAGCAACAAATTAACGAAATAAAAGCGCATTTAGGTCTTTAATAATAACCTGACCCGTAACATAATGTAGTTACCCCATTCGTCTTGGGGCTTCCACGCTGACAACCAAAAGTAAAAAAGGAGCTCTACCATGCGTGCCGACATTCTGGCAGAAATGAAAGTCCAACCCACTATTGATGTAAAAGCGGAAATCACTCGTCGCGTCAACTTTCTAAAAAGCCGTCTCATTGCTGCGCACTCACGCTCGCTTGTATTAGGGATCAGTGGCGGTGTTGATTCATCAACCTGTGGTCGTTTATGTCAATTAGCTGTAGATGAATTAAACCAAGAACATAACACCAACGATTATCAGTTCATTGCTGTACGTTTACCTTACGGTGTACAAGCAGATGAAGACGAAGCACAACTCGCGGTTGACTTTATCAAGCCATCAAAGCGCATGACGGTTAATATCAAAGCAGCTGTAGATGGTATGCATGAACAAGCTATGGCCGCGGTAGTCGGTGCAAGTGCTGAGCTTCCTGAACAAGCTAAAATAGATTTCATTAAGGGTAATGTTAAAGCACGCCAGCGCATGGTCGCACAATATGAAATTGCAGGCTTCTGCCAAGGATTAGTTGTTGGCACCGACCATAGCGCTGAAAATATTACCGGCTTTTACACAAAATTTGGTGACGGTGCATGTGATCTTGCTCCTCTATTTGGTTTATCTAAGCGCCAAGTTCGTGCTCTTGCAGAGCATTTAGGCGCACCAGCAGTGCTAGTGCATAAAGCTCCTACCGCTGATTTAGAATGTGACCGCCCAGGCTTAACCGATGAAGAAGCGCTCGGCCTAACTTATGATCAAATTGACGATTTCTTAGAAGGCAAAGAAGTCTCAGCAGAAGTTGAAGAGAAGCTAACTGCGATTTATCTTCGCACTCAACATAAACGTCAAGCTATTCCAACCGTTTACGACGCGCTGTAAGCAACAATATTATTTGCTGCACTATTTTCTAGCTGTAGGCAATTAACACTGTTTAATTGCCTACAGCTAACTCTTCCCTGATACCTAAAACTTCCTTTAGTCCGGCGTTAAAAGCTGCTAGGTAATGATTTTTTGGGTTTGCTTAAGACATGCTTTTCTTATCAAAACCAAGCTAACTACAATAACTCCATTACTAAAAATGATCTGGGTTATCTTCATTTGCGTAGAAAGTTTAGCAACATCATTGCAGTAAAGATGAAATAGTTCTGTAATTTGGTTTATAGTTGATAGTGTTAAACACATTACTCATTACATTAAAAATCTAAGGTTTTATATTAGTTTATGTCATCGCCCATATTAATTACTGGCGCAGGCCAACGAATTGGACTCGCTTTGGCCGAGCACTTTTTAGCGCAAGGGCAAGAAATCATTGTTACCTACCGTACGCGTCATCAAGCCATTGATGTACTAGCTGGACAAGGGGCTACATGTATTCATGCTGACTTTAATAGTGATGAAGCGATAGCCAACTTCATAGAACAATTAAAATCGCATACCAATCAACTTCAAGCCATTATTCATAATGCTTCTAGTTGGGACTGCGAAGCAAGTAATCATGATTATGCAGCGCTTTTCGATAATATGATGCGAATTCATGCAAAAGCGCCCTACCTAATAAATTTAGCAGTGAGCGATTTACTGCTACACCATTACGAAAATACAGGACACCCTGCCGATATTATTCATCTCACCGATTATGTCGTTGAAAAAGGTAGTCCAAAACACCTTGCTTATGCTGCAAGCAAAGCTGCACTTGATAACTTAACAAAATCATTCGCGGCTAAGTTTGCCCCTGCAATCAAGGTCAATGCAATTGCGCCGTCATTAATCATTTTCAATGAAGATGATAGCGACGAATACAAAGCAAAAACATTACAAAAATCACTGATGGGCATTGAGCCTGGTTGCGCTGAAATTATTCACAGCGTAGAGCTATTACTACACAGCCATTACATTACCGGGCGTTCGATGCCTGTCGATGGTGGCAGACATTTAAAATAACGAATTACTGAGAATCCTATGCACGATGATTTAAAAAAGAGTTACCACGAAATTATTAGCGCCGTGGGTGAAGATCCACAACGAGAAGGGTTACTCGACACGCCTAAGCGCGCCGCTAAAGCAATGGAGTATCTGACAAAAGGTTATCGCCAAACGTTAGACGAGATCACTAACAATGCGGTATTTACATCAGACGCCGATGACATGGTGCTGGTTCAAGATATTGAACTTTACTCTATGTGTGAGCATCATTTGCTGCCATTCGTTGGTCGCTGTCATATTGCCTATATCCCAAATGGCAAAGTTCTTGGTTTATCTAAATTTGCGCGTATTGTTGATATGTACGCACGCCGTTTTCAAATTCAAGAGCAATTAACCCATCAAATCGCTAAAGCGGTTGAAGAAGTAACCGGAGCAAAAGGCGTGGGTGTAATTGTTGAAGCAAAACATATGTGTATGATGATGCGCGGCGTTGAAAAACAAAACTCAAGCATGCGTACATCGGTCATGCTAGGCAACTTCAGAGCAGATCCAAAAACCCGTAACGAGTTCTTACAACTAGTTAGAGGGTAATGATGGCTAACGCAATTATTAATGTCACTAACCTCAGGCTACGAACCTTCATTGGTTTTAACCCTGAGGAACGCGAGAAAAAGCAAGATGTAGTGATTAATTTAGAAATTCACTACCCTGCTGATCAAGCTTGTGAGACTGACGCAGTCGATAAAGCGCTAAACTACAAGACCATTACTAAAGAAGTGATCAGCCTTGTCGAAGAAGGCCACTTTTTACTGTTAGAAAAATTGGTTGCTGAAATTTTAGCGATTTGCCACCAGCATCAAAGTGTTCACTATGCCAAAGTGCGTGTCGATAAACCTCATGCGCTGCGCTTTGCTGATTCAGTATCACTGACTCTTGATTGGCAAAAAAGTTAAAATAACTTTTCTAGTCCTACCGCAAAGGCAAGCACAGCTAAATAACGTGCGCCTTTGCCTAGGGTCACGAGTAACAAAAAGATTGAAAACTTAACCCTAAAAATTCCGCCAACAACCGTTAAAGGGTCGCCGACAATAGGCAGCCAAGCAAATAGCAAGCTGTAGATACCATACTTATTAAATTGCTGTTCTGCTTTGTCTATCGACTTTTGCGATACAGGAAACCATTTACGGTCTTTAAAACGCATCACTTGTGTGCCTAGCCAATAATTCACACAACTCCCAAGCACATTACCCACGGTTGCACTTAGCCATAACAACCAAAGTAGATAATCACCACTGGCAATCATGGCGGTCATAACTAACTCAGAGGAGCTCGGTAATAAGGTTGCGGAAATAAACGCGCTGAGGAATAAGGAGAAATAGGCCATAAATACCACAAAATAAGCTCAGCAAAGAGCTGAGCTCTCATTATATGGCAATCAGTTTATTTTATAAATTCAATCGTCAATGGGTAATTAACTTCTTTTCCATCACTGGCTTTAATTGCCGAGACAATAACCATAATCAAAGAAAACAGTGCAACGATTGGTAATAAAATGACACCAACAACAACAAACACCAGTAAGAAGCTAACAATGTAAGCAATCATCATGGTGAGTTGAAAGTTCAATGACTTGCGGCCATGCTCAGCAACAAGCGGCATTTCTTCCTTTTTCACCAGCCAAATAATAAGCGGACCAATAACAGAGCCAAATGGGAAAAGTAATCCCGCTAATGCACTTAAATGACAAAACATCGCCCAATTACGCTGCTCTTTATCGGCCACAATTATTTCAACTTTTTGATTATCATCCATTTTAAATTCCTTGTTATGGTCTGTTTATGTTTCTACTATAAACCTTTAGGCTACTTTACCATAGATAATTTGCTTAGATTTAAAACAAAAACGTGCACAAAAGACAAACAAAAGGCTTTTGAGAAGATTTTTTTGGCTGTGATAAAAATGTGATAACTTTGTGAAAGTTTTTGGATATTGCTGTTCGATACTGATTTTGAATCATCAAAAACAGGAATCGATCATGAAAGCTTTACCTTTAACTTTGTTTGCTGCATGTGCAGTCACTAGCCTTACAAGCCAAGCAGCTGAGCTTGATATAAAACTAACTAACCTTACGCAAGGCTTACACTTTACTCCTATCTTAATTACTGCTCACACTAACGATAGCCAGATGTTTAACGTAGCTACACCTGCTTCAATGGCTCTTCAAGCGATGGCTGAAGGCGGTAACATAGAGCCATTAATGAATGAAGCAGCTGCAGCAAATAACGATATGGTTGCCAATCCAGCCGAAGGCTTATTAGCGCCAACCAGCTCTACAATGGCTTCGCTTACCACCAGTGAAGGTAACAACTACTTGTCGTTAACAGCTATGTTACTGCCTACCAATGATGGCTTTGTTGGTTTAGACAGTTGGATGATCCCATCAGAAGCAGGGACTTACACCCTGTATTTAAACGCTTATGATGCAGGCACCGAAGCAAATGACGAACGAGTTGTCGATGGCTCTGGTGCTATGGGAATGCCAGGTATTCCGGCTGCGCCGGGCGGTAATGCCGGTATGAATGCAAGCGGTGTAACTAGTAGCGAAAGCAATATGATGGTTCATATTCACCCAGGGAACTTAGGTGACGATGATCCTGAAGGTGGAATGAGTGACCTTAATAATACCGTTCACAGATGGCTTAACCCTGTTGCTATGTTAACTATCACAGTGAAATAGGAGGTTATTATGCGCTTTTCAAAAAGCTTACTCATCATTGCACTCGCAGGAAGCCTCACAGCTTGCGGTGGCTCTGATAAAAAGACTGTTGATATGACAGACAGTGTGGATGAGATGACTAACCAAATGGGAGAAATGGCAGAAAGCCATCAATTTACCGTGCAAGTGACTAATCTCACTGCCGCTCAACCTTTCTCACCTGTTGCCGTGATTGCCCATACCGATGGCATGCTATGGCAAATTGGCGAACCAGCTTCTAGTGCTCTTGAATTAATGGCCGAAGGCGGCGACAACAGCGAGCTTTTAGCCAGTGAATACACTTTGCAATCCGCTTCTGCAGAAAGCCCACTACCACCGGGTCAACAGGTTACTATGGTACTAACAACCGGGGAGCTTGATTCATTAAAAATCAGTGTTGCAACTATGTTAGTGAATACAAATGATGCGTTTACCGGTCTTAATGCTATAGACGTGTCTTCGTTAGCGGTTAATGAGTCACTGTCTCGTACTAGTTTTTCCTATGATGCTGGCACTGAAGCCAACTCTGAAGCTGCTGGCACTATTCCTGGTCCGGCTGATTCAGGTGAAGGTTTTAACGAAATGCGAGACGACATTAATCGTGTAGCAATGCACCCGGGAGTTGTAACTCAAGATGATGGTTTAGCAAGCTCAGTGCTTACAAGCCAATACAAGTTTGATAACCCCGTTGCTCGAATAGTCATAACGCGGACGCAATAACAATCGCACTCCTTACGCTAAGGTCATAAGGATGTGCCTTAGCTACTTGGATTAAACGATGCGCCCTGAAAAATTACTCATAGTTGAAGACGATAAAACCATTCGCCAACTCATCACCACCCAGTTGACTAGCTTAAACCTGCACATTGACGAAACAGCAAGTGCTGAGGCCGCGATAAAAAAGCTGGCTAATCAAAGTTATGGGTTGGTGTTGCTAGATATCAATCTACCGCAAATGGATGGCCTTAGCTTATGTCGAAAAATTAAAGAGCACTATCCGCAAACAGCTGTCATCTTATTGACTGCACTAAGTAGCGACATGGATCGGGTAATTGGTTTAGAGATGGGTGCAGATGATTATATTTGCAAACCTTTCTTTGCGAGAGAGTTACAGGCAAGGATCAAAACACAACTGCGCCATAGAGCACAATTGCTCATCGCACAATCAACTAATGAACAAGCGCATAATGCCGAATCCATTCAACTTGGGGATCTACATATCGAGTTTTCAAGTCATCAGGCTTTTTTAGCTAATCAAGCAATCAATCTTACTGCCACCGAATTTGATTTGCTGGTGTATTTTGCTAAACACCCAAATCATGTATTTAGTCGCCAGCAATTACTTGATCACGTTTGGGGGTATCAACACTGTGGCTATGAACATACAGTCAATTCACATATAAATCGTCTGCGTAGTAAGTTTGAGCAGTATCACGCTAGCAACTTTATTGAAACGGTATGGGGGGTTGGCTACAAACTAAACCCATCGCAACTGAGCACACACTAATGAAAACAATGACACTCTATCAAAAGCTCGCATGGTCGCTTGTACTTATTTTTAGCCTACTATGTGCCCTAGTATTTAGTTGGAGCAAGCATCTTGAGCAAACTTCGCAGCACCATGCACAGCAAAACTTACACTTACAGCTGGCTGAGCATCTCGTTCATGACAACCCACTAATAAAACAAGGTGTGTATGATTATGAAGCCTTAGAGAATTTATTTCATACCCTGATGATATTAGGCCCCAACTTTGAATTTTATTTTGTAGACCCACGCGGAGAATTACTTACATACTCTGCAAAACCGGGCCAAGTTATTAAAAAACAGATCAACCTTACTCCCATTAAAAAGCTCATTAACGACCCCACTGCCACACCTATTTATGGTGACGATCCACGTAGCCATGACGCAAAAAAGATTTTCTCTGCCGCCCCGGTGTTTAATCAACAACAACTGCAAGGCTATTTATACGTTATTATTGGTGGTCAAGCATTTGATACAACCTTAAACAATATCAAAGAAAATGATGCACTGTGGCTAGGTGCGGCTTGGTTTATAACAGCTATGCTCGCGCTTTTTATAGCCATGCTAATATTATTTAGGTTCTTCACATTACCGCTAAAACAACTCAACAAAGAAATTTGTCAGATTGAAGCGGCCAATTACAGCCTAACAAAGATGTCGCTCAGACCAAGTTACACGGGTAACAATGAAATTGGTAATTTAAGCAAAGGCGTACATGCAATGTTGTCGCGCATCGATGAGCAATTTCAATCCCTACAGCATGCAGATAAGCAGCGTTGCGAATTACTAACCCACCTCTCTCATGACTTAAGAACACCGCTGTCGTCATTACATGGTTTTATCGAAGTAATTAATAAGCCTAACAGCCATTTAAGTGAGCAAGAGCAGCAACATTATCTAAATTTAGCGATGGATAATTGCCAACAGTTAAAACAACTCATTGAGCAAATATTTGAATTAGCTAACTTAGAGTGCGGGCAAGTAAAAATAAATGCCGAAACATTTAATCTGGGCGAGTTAATTTATGACTGTGTGGCAAAACTGGAATTAACCGCTCGCTCTGCAGGCATTAAACTTAAGGTTATCCCTGAGATATGCGATTTCACAGTAACTGCTGACATTGCCAAGTTAGAACGAGTGCTAACGAACTTAATCGAAAATGCTATTCGCCATACCCCATATGGCGGAGTGATTTCAGTTAGCGTTTCTGAGCAAGCTAACGAACTATTTGTAGCGGTATCAGACACTGGTGTTGGCATTCATGCCGACGAGCTCACTGCGATTTTTGAACCACATTATCAGGCTCGCAATAGTATAAAACGTGGCTCTACCGGATTAGGGTTAGCTATATGTAAACAACTACTTATGCTAATGAATAGTAAAATCGAAGTACAAAGTACTGTTGGAAAAGGCAGTGAATTTCGCTTTAATTTAACCATGCAGGCATCCGCTTAATCACGGATGCCTGATGGGTGATTATTTTTCTATACCCGCTAAATCTAACATAAAGGCATAATATAACGCGGTATCTTGCAAGCTTTTAAAGCGCCCAGATGCACCACCATGCCCTGCTTCCATGTCGGTTTTGAACAGTAATAGGTTATCATCAGTTTTATATTCACGTAGCTTAGCCACCCACTTTGCCGGTTCAAAATATTGCACCTGTGAATCATGCAATCCGGTAGTGACTAACATGTTTGGATATGCCTGCTTTTTAACTTGGTCGTATGGTGAATATGACAACATATAATCGTAATAGACTTTATCGTTCGGATTACCCCACTCGTCATACTCATTCGTTGTTAATGGTAAGCTGGCATCAAGCATGGTCGTCACTACATCGACAAAAGGCACTGCTGCAATAACGCCTTTATAAAGCTCAGGTGCTTGATTGACAACAGCCCCCATTAGCAAGCCACCAGCACTGCCACCCATGGCAAAAATATTATCTTTATCACCATATTTTTGAGCCGCTAAAGACTTAGTCACATCAACAAAGTCATTAAAGGTGTTTTGTTTATGCAGCAACTTACCATCTTCATACCAAGGACGGCCTAACATTTGCGAGCCACGGATATGCGCAATTGCAAATACAAAACCGCGATCAAGAAGGCTTAAACGCGAGCTTGAAAAGCTCGGATCCATGGTTGCACCGTACGAGCCATAGCCATATTGCATAAGTGGATTAGAGCCATCCTTTTTGAACTTGTCTTTACGATAAACAAGGCTAACGGGTACATCAACACCATCTCGGGTCGTTACGTAAACACGCTCAGAGGCATAGTTTTCTGGGTTAAAGTCACCTAACACTTTGCGCTGCTTAAGTAGCGTTTTTTCACCATTTTCAAGGTTGATATCGAAGCTGCTACCTGGGGTCGTCATGCTTGAATAGTAAACACGTAAGTTAGGGTTATCTAACTCACTATTACCATAGCTAAAAACCATGTAAGTTGGGTCATTAAAAGCAACAACTTGCTCTTGTTGGTTACGAAGGTCGCGAATAGTGATACGGGTTTGACCCTTTTCACGCTCTTCGTAAACCAAATGATTATTGAATAACTCAATATCTTCAAGTTTCACATCATCACGACCAGCAATAAGCGTTTGCCAATTTGCTTTATCATGCGCTTTATCGCGGTGAACTTTCATCAGTTGGAAGTTAACTGCATTTAAATTGGTAACAATATAATACCAATCACCCAATTTTTTGATGTCGTATTCAAGCCCTGCTTCGCGTTCAATAAAACGTTTTGGCATTGCTTTTACATCATTGGCATCAATAACCGAGATGCCCGAGGCACTGGTGCTGCCATGACTAATATAGATTTCTTGTTGATCTTTGCTTTTCGAAATACCCGTGTAGTAACTGGTATTTTTTTCTTCATACACTAGCTCATCGTCGGCTTGAGATGTTCCTAGTGTATGGCGATAAACTTGGTAGCCTAACAGTGTCTGTAGGTCTTTTTTAATGTAGTAAAAGGTTTTGTTGTCATTCGCCCAAACAACTTCACCTTCAGTGCCTTCAAGGCTCTCTGACAACATTTTACCTGTGCTTAAATCTTTTACTTTAATTGTATAAATACGACGACTCACCGTATCTTCACCGTAAGCAAGCAAATTGCCATTTGGGCTCACTGCCAAACCTGTTACAGCAAAATAATCATGATCTTTAGCAAGGTCATTTACGTTCAAGATAACCTGCTTATTCTCACCCTGGCTATCTTTGCTGCGCACATAAACCGGGTATTCGTCATCACCGCGCGTTTGTGAAAAATAGTAATAATCACCTTTTTTGGTTGGCACTGTATCGTCATCTTTCTCAATACGTCCTTTAAGCTCTTCGAACAGGGTGTTTTGCAATGGCAGAGTGTGTGCGAGCATACTTTCTACATACTCATTTTCAGCATTTAAGTGGGCAATGACGGCTTCATCTTTACGCTCATCATCTCGCATCCAATAATAGTTATCGATACGAGTATCACCATGGATGGTCATTTCATATGGTATTTTTTTGGCGACGGGAGCAGATATCTGAACTTGCTCTGTAATAATTGCTTGTTCTTTATTATCTGGAACTTTATTACACGCTGATAGAACAGCTAAAGAGAGTGCTGCAAGGCAAAGTGAATGGCCAACTTTCATAGGGATCCTAAATTAATTTTTATTATTAAGTCCCTAATATAAGTAATTAACCGTGAATTTATAAGTAGCCTTTGTGAAGCAATGTAAAAAGGGAGCCGAAGCTCCCTTTATTAGTTACTTATCAAGCAATTACTTTTGCTTACGACGACGCATAAATGCGAACGGCGTAGCAAGTAATGTTAACCATGCTAGTGAACCTGACGATTTTTTCTTCTTAGGTTCTTCAGCAACAACGTCTTCGCTTGGGTCTTGAGTTACTGCAATAGTAATCGTCACCGCTTCAGACATATTGCCTGCAGAGTCAACTGCTGTCACTGATACTTCGATAGAGGTTGTTTGCTCATAATCGATTGCACCCGCAACCATTAACTCACCTGTATCGCTGATGCTGATGCTATCACTGCCTGTCACTTCATAAGTAGCGATAGGAGTCAGATCTGCATCTGGGTCAGTCGCAGTCACAGTGCCAATTACAGTACCTTCTGCTGCGTTTTCTTGAACCGTGAACTCACCAAGATCAGCATCGATTACTGGGTTAACTTCTTCTGGCTCGTCAGCAACGTTCATAACTTCAACAGTCACCATCGCAGGCTCAGAGATATTGCCTGCAGAATCTGCAGCAACAACTTCAAGCTCAATAGATGTAAGGCCTGCATCGTAATCTAGCATCTCTGCATTCATTACCACAACTTCTCCAGCCGCGTTCACAGAAACCGCTGTAGAAGATGAGCTCAGTACGATGTACTCAGAAATTGGATTTGCAAGTTCAGCACCGTAAGTCGCTTCAAGCATACCGATAACAGTACCTTCTGCGCTATTTTCATCAACGCTGAACGAAGCATCGGCAAGCTCAGGCGCTGTATTAGCATCTGCACTCGGTGTTGCTGCGTATGCTTTAGAACCAGAATCAGATAGGATCATGAAGTCTGCACCAGCATTCAATAATGTTGCTGAAGCGCCTGGTTCAATTGAACTTACAGCCTCACCAGATTCATCAACAAGCGCAGCATAGACATCATTTGATGCATCAGTGAATGTATATGTGCCCATTGCAACATCGCCTTCGCCTGATGCAATTGGAGTCCAAGTTTCTTCTTCTGTACGGAAACGTACATTTGCAGTTGCTTTACCAATATCATCAGCCGTTAGACCAAATGCACCTAAACAACTTTGCATCGTTAGATGGTTATTACCAATAATTTGGTAAATGTTATTAAGATTACCTGAAGAGCTACCGTAGCCATGAGTGAAGGTAATAGCAGTGCCTGGCTCAACATCGTAGAACCATTCTAACTTGCCATTTTGTACTGTAACGTCGTACGTGCCATCCTGATCAAGGTCGAAGTCAGCCATGAAGCCACCCACATAAGAGTGAGTGATACCATCATTTAGCACCATAGTTGTTAATGTTACATAACCGCTATCACAGACCTCTGCTGGTACTGCAAATGTTTCAATCGATGCGCCAACCAAGTCTAAACGTTGATCTTCATCGACTTCATCAGTCGCTACCGTTGGTGCAAACACAGGCTCTAAAGCAACAGCGCCAGTATTTGTCAGTTGGTGAGCAACACCATCATCAGTCATGACTGGCATAAAGCTCATTGCTGCATTCGCTTTTGGCAATACGTGGTAAACAAGGTGGAATGCTTTCTCGTCACCATCTGAGAATATTAACGCACCGTCTAACTCAAGGTTCGTTAAATCCGTCGTTGAGTCTTGAGAACCAATGTTGTCATCAGTCAAAGTCCACTCAGGTAATGTTGTCGGGTCGATTGTCGCAGTGACATCAAATGACAGCATTTGACCAGCTGGAACTGTGATTGTTTCTGGGTAATCAAGTGAGAATGAACCACGTTCTATATCGTCTTGATAACGCTGTTCAAGTGAAAGCGTATAAACCTTTGCTTCATTTGAGAAGTTTTTAACGTGAACAGTTTTAGTTAGTTCTACTGTTTCTGATGCATTTACTAAACCAAATGAAAGCGCAGCTTGTTTAGTATCTGCAGCCCACGCAGCAACTGGTAAGTTAGCCGCTTTATTTACGTCAACTAAACCTGCCCCGATATAACTAATTGGCGCAAGCTCAGCATCAGGGTTAATCGCTAATGGCTCCATTGTGACATTGAGGTTAGCAGTGTTCATTAGCGTAGCTTTTAACTCAAGTGCATTACGTTCAGGCAGTGCTTCTTTTAATAAGCTCACCGCACCAGCCGTGATTGGACCTGAGAATGAAGTACCTGTTGCGCCAGTAAGACCATCACCTAAACCTGGGTGAGCAGTCATGATGTTTACACCTGGTGCTGTAATTTCAGGTTTTAACAGACCACCCATTGAAGGACCACGCGATGTGAAATCAGCAATAGCGCCAGAAAGAACTAAACGTTCAACTGTTAGGTTAAATGTACCGCCTGCTTTAAGTGCTGTACCTGCGGCAAATGTTACGCCGACAGAAGGGATAGTTACACTTGGATCAGAACCACCCATAGGAGCTGGCGTACCATCATCGTTATTGTTTGCAATAATAACAAACTCTGCACCTTTAGCTTGTGCTGCTAATACTTTAACTGTAAATGCACATGCTCCACGGTCGATGATAACTCCCTTACCAGTAAAATCTACGTCATCAGCAAACGCTTCACATGCTGTTTGGTTCGCATCTGGGTAAACAAGTTCAATATCGTCATTTGAGAAACTAAACGCAGTTTGAGGACCAAAACTTGCTGGCTGCACAATTGCTTCTTCGCCATTAACTGTACCACTACCAATTGACTCAGCACCTGTAGGGTGAGTCATTGCCCCAACAGAAAGAGCATGCTCAGTGGTACTTGGGCCACCAACGATAAATGGATATGCGCCATCATTACCTGCAGAGATAACCACGTTGGTACCTAGTTTAACTGCTTGGTTGATGAATAAGCCGACAGCATCATTTGCAATATCACCGTAATCACCACCTAAAGACATGTTGATTACGTCAACACGGTCACTGATATCACCATTACCATCTGGGTCCATTGCACTTTCAAGCGCTAATAATTGCGCAAGACCAGGACAACCACTATTACATACAGAGTAAACGAATAAATCTACGTTTGGTGCGATACCGTTAACCGAGTGAGAAACGTGTGTACCATGATTTGTATCTACATCAATTGGATCACTATCATTATTGATGTAGTCATAACCGCCTAAAACTTTACCTTGTGGCCAATCGACTGATGCAGGATCAGCAATCGCAGCAGCATATGCTTCATCAGTACCTTCACCACCGAATGCTTTGTGTGTGTAGTCGATACCTGTATCAAGTACCGCAACGCGAACACCTTCACCTGTTGCTAAACCATTCGCGACAAGAGGTGTTGCCTCAATATAATCGGCACTGTCTGCGACATGCAATTCATAATCATAAACAGGGTAGATACCCTCAACTTGCGCGTTAGAGAGAAGCTTTGCAACGTCCTGCTTATTACCATTGACTACGATTGAGCTGACAAGTGTTGATGTTTTCGCAACAACTTGCAGCGGTAAATCCATGCTGCTAATCGCTTGCTCTACACTTACTTGTGCCGCTTGTGCTTGTGACTGAATACTCGCAATATCTGCACCACGTGATGTTGCATTTACTGTTGCTGGTGCATTTAACTTAACTAACCAACTTGTTGCTTCGCTGCGAACTTTTTGCTCTTTTTTAGTAACAGCACTTGATTTAATTAACTTTTTGCCTGCTAGATTGTATTTTGAAAAGTCATTGGCTTGTGCACTAGCGCACATTGCACTTGTTACAGCCAAAGCAACTGCTGTTCTTTTTATTAGATTTTTAGACATGGGTTCCCCTGGGATATGTTATTTTATCGTCCTAAATAGTGATTGAAACAAAGTTCCATCACCAATATAAAGCGTAAACACACTCAAGAACAACATTTCAGTTACATTATAGTTACAGTAAATTTATTAGATGCGAGAAAAAAACCGGCAAGACTTTGTTTTAAAAGCATTTAATGAAAAAGCATGGGTTGTAAATATTTGTAAATGAATCAAATGCAAAAAGGTAAACATAATGAACTCAGAGGTCATTAATATTCTTACTATGGCTAAGGTGATTCAAACAGCCGTAGCCCCGGTATTCTTAATTACGGGTATTGCTGCCACATTAGGTGTGTTATCTAACCGTCTAGCCCGCATTACCGACCGTGCAAGGCAGCTTGAGCGTAAGTTAAAGGTCAGTACTGATGAAGACTTTAATAAGTCTCTAACGACTGAATTAAGAGCGTTATTAAAGCGCTCGCGCTGTATCCATATTGCATTTAGTGCAAGTGTGCTTAGTGCCTTATTAGTGTGCGCTGTGGTTATGTGTTTATTTCTATCACATATCCAATCTATTAACCTAAGCGTGACAATTGCCAGTTGCTTTGTGGCCGCTATGGCCCTGTTGATCTGTGGTTTTTTATCTTTATTAGGAGAGGTTTTCTTAGCAACCAGAAGTATGCGCCGCGGGATGATATTCGCCGATATTGATATAAATGATTAGGGCGTATTGACCTTTTATGATTAATTTTGCAGCAGTGTGTTTGGTATTTAGGCAAGGCAGAGCCTATGTAGTGTGGTTGTTCCACATAAATAGGCGATAACGCAGCATCAATGCCAAACACGCGCTGCCCTTCGGGTTCTTCCTAGGGGCGATTAACTCTTTGTTGCTCGATTTTTACTTAGCCCACTAGGTTACAAATCTCGCGCCGCGATTAAATCGCACCTAGAGTGAACAAATTTAATCCACAAAGGTAAATACGCCCTAGTAAACCGCAATACACTTGAATATTATATTGAGCTAAGATACAACTCAGTTAGTTTACTTTTATGACATCTTAAGGGGCAAAAGGAATGAAATTAAAACAATTAGTATTAGGTGCAATGCTATCTACAATGGCACTAGGCGCATCAGCAAATTCTGTATTTGAAGAACCAAGTGATGCAATCGAGTATCGTCAGGCAGCATTTTCAATGATCCGCGTACAAATTGGTGACATGGGCGATATGCTAAAAGGAAAAGTACCTTTTGATGCTGAACGCTTTCAAAAGCGTGCCAACAATGCAGCTGCACTATCAAAAATGCCTTGGGAAGCTTTTGTAGCGGGTTCTGATAAAGGCGATACATCTGCACTTGCTGCTGTATGGAGCGATAACGAAACCTTTATGAAAAAAGCAGTTGCCTTCCAACAATATGCTGATGAACTAGCAGTTGCAGCACAGAGTGGCGATGAAAAAGTAATTGGTAAAGCATTTGGCGCATGGGCTAAAGGCTGTAAAGATTGCCATAAGTCTTTCAAAGACTAGTCTAGTAATTATGTAAACTAAAAAGGCGCTGATAAGCGCCTTTTTATTATCTTGAGAAGTCTACCCAAGCAAATAACTGAGCGGCTCTGCACCCCAAGTTGTAAATAGCACCACTAAGCACACAGCAAAAATAATAAAAGCGAGCATAGGTGATTTAGTGACAGGCTCAGTGACTGAAACCTGGTCGCTACTGCCCGTTAGCATAGGTTTGACTAAATTCTTTCCCTTAATGCGGTAAATCACAATTGCCAATACATGCAACACAATGGCATACAACAAAATATCAAAGTTCAAATGATGCAACCAACCCGCAAATTCTACGGTATCTGATGATACATGTGCGACTAGCGGGCCGTCTGTTAAGATATCGTCGCTGGTCATAAGTCCCGAGGTTAACTGCACAAGTATTAAAACAAAAAATGCAATCACCATATAACTGCCCGCCGCACCATGACCTGCCTTATGCTCATTGCTTGTAAATGATTTAATTGCAGCAACAGGTGAGTGAATAAGTGCAGAGAGCTTTGCTGTTTTGCTACCAATAAGCCCCCAAACAAGACGTGTAATAATCAGCGCCAAGGTGAAGTAGCCTGCTGCAAAATGCAGCTCTAACATACCCTCTTCAGCACTAAAATAGAGTGTTGCGATGGCCGCAACTAATAACCAATGGAAGCTTCTTATAAAGCCATCCCATACTTTAACTTTCGACATTGTAACTTCCCCTTTAAAAGATGCTTATACCAATTCGCTTAATTAAGTGATCTATTTTGAGGCAATAAAACCTCGTAGATAGCAAGGCAAAAATTTCGTTATTTAGTTGTTCTAAATCAGAAATTTTTAACGCAGATAGCGACAGGTTTAATCCCTCAAAATGATTAAGTATTATTGCGGATTGGTATCATAACTTGCAGAACTGAATTTCAGCAACGGGTTCGGCTATACATTATTACAAACTTCAGTTATTTTGACACACCTCTATTTCAGCTGTTTTGATCTGAGCCACAACAACAAACATGAGCGATAAAATGCATAAATCAACAATAAGAGCATTACTAAAAGGGTTTTTCGACATGCTCCCCTTGTGCCTTGCAGTGTTACCTTGGGGCATTTTATGTGGCTCGTTAGCCGTCCAAAATGGCTTCAGTGCTTTAGAAACACAAGCTATGTCATTGTTGGTATTTGCAGGCTCCGCGCAGCTAGTCGCAATTGAATTAATGGCCGGCAATACCCCTTTGCTTACTATATTGTTTACCACACTCATTATTAGCTCGCGGCACTTTCTATATGGTTTAGCTATTCGCCACAAAGTCATTGATCAACCTTTTCGTTGGCGCCTTCCTGTTAGCTTTGTACTCACAGATGAATTATTTGCGTTTTCGCACCATCGCAAAGCCTACCGAACAAAAGTGCGCCTTATTTACGCGCTCAGTGCAGGGTTTAGTTTTTACATTGCGTGGAATATATGGACTTTGCTTGGCATAGTCGCGGGTAGCTTACTGCCTGACTTAACAGACCTTGGGCTTGATTTTGCCATTGCTGCCACATTTATTGCCTTAGTTATTCCTGGTGTAAAGAACCTTGCTACGTTGGCTACTGTGCTCACCGCTGGCGTTGTCGCTACGCTTTTAAAAAGCCAAGGCTTTCAGCTATGGTTAGTGACTGCAGCGCTAATAGCCATGACAGTAGGTTATTTAATTAGTCGCTGGCAAGCAAAAGAGGAGCATACACTATGATGACCACCATTTTATTGATGGCGTGTATTACCTTTTTCACTCGTTACTTATTTTTACACCGCGCATTACCGTTTAAAGTCGGCCCGAAAATGCAGCAATTTTTAAGTTTTAGCGCCCCAGCGGTACTTACCGCAATTTGGGTACCCATCGTCTTTATAAATGAGGGAGAGATTAACTTAGATTGGCAAAACCCTTATTTAAGTGCGGCTGTATTAGCCATTATTGTCGCATATAAAACACATAACATTTATTACACCACGCTTGCAGGCATGGGGCTATTTATCATTTTAAGTTAATCTTTTTTGTCGCTAAATTTGTAGTTTTGGCCTTTCAGAGCAACATACTTTGAGTTTAAAAAACTGACATCAACTCTAACACTGCTCACAGTTGGCTATAAAGTATAAAGTGTGATTAAAATTTATACTTTTATACCTCTCTAAAGCGGGTTAGAATTAATTCAACAATAATAATAAGTGATACCTATGAGTGAATTTTATCAACTGAGTGCCACCAGCCTTCAAGGTCAAACTATTGATTTTAATGACTTTGAAAATAAAGTCGTTCTAATTGTAAATACGGCGAGTAAATGTGGCTTTACCCCTCAGTATGAAGGCTTGCAAGCACTCCACGAAAAATACCATGATCAAGGTCTCGTCATTATCGGCTTTCCATGTAATCAGTTTGGTAAGCAAGAACCGGGAGATGCTAAAGAAATAAAAGAAGGCTGCCTAATTAACTATGGCGTTAGCTTTTTGATGATGAGCAAGGTCGATGTAAATGGCGAACATGCCCACCCAGTTTTTAGATACCTAAAATCAGAGTTACCTGGGTTTATTACCCGCAAAATAAAGTGGAACTTCACCAAGTTTTTAATTGGTAAAGATGGCAAAGCTATTAAACGATTTGCTCCTTTAACAAAACCAGAGCAGATCGAAGCTGCGATTATTGCTGCATTAAACAAATAAAATCACATGCCAATAAGCAATAAAGAGGCAAAATGCCTCTTTATTTAAATTTATGCTTAGTCGTTCATGTACTCGTCAAAGTCGTCTTCGCCTAAGTTTCTGCGTAAGCGTTTTTGCTCAAGATAATCTTCTAGCTTCTTCTTAACGCGTTGCTTTTTTTTGTCATGTTGATTACGCCCAACCATTTCGTACTCGTCTTCAACAAAATCGTCATCTAGCGCATCATAACTAAATGTCTTACCCACAACCCACTCCATAAAGTGTTTGAGACCAATTTCACAAATTTAAAGTTTGCTCTGTGAATTGGCAAAGTTTAAAAAGCTCAGTGATTAATTAGTATGTAAAAAACCACCAAAATAAAGCCATATCGCCATGCTAAATGGGTGATATGTCAATATTGTGAATAAATAGCGCTAAATTCGGATTCTGAAAAGTGAGAGTTTTTTATCGTTTCGATAAAACCCATTTATGCATGTTTATTTTTTAGTTAATTTGACCAAATTTTAGTTAAAAATTTAATCCTCATAACTTCTAACTACACTTAATAAAATGATAACCCTATGAAATAAAATAAAAATATAAATTTGGCATTAAGTTTGATTATGTCTAAATGTCATTTCAAACAGGAAAGAAAAAAATGAAAAAGTTATTGTTAGTAAGTTCTTTATTTATCGCTACCAGCGCAATGGCTCATAACGATAATGATACAAATATTTCATTCAGTGGTGAGCAATGTGATGTTGAATTTAAAAATGATGTACGCATCACACCAAGCGAGTTAGAAGTATACACAGCCGATAATCGCTCTATGAAAATCATCGATCAGCACATTTTGTATATCGATGGTCAAAGCGTATCGCTTGATGCTTCACAACAGCAAGCAATTGCAGATTACTCAGACAGCTTACGCAGCCAACTTCCTGAAGTCGCAAATATCGCACTTGATGGCGTAAAAATAGCAGGCGTAGCAATTGAAGAAGTGTCAAAAGCCTTCAACATTGACGGCCTAAACGACATTTCAGAATTAATGGACGATATCAGCGTAGAAGTGCAAAACGCCTTCTATCAACAAGGTGCGTTCACAATGGGTCAGCAAAATTTTGAAAAATTTGGTCAAAACTTTGAAGACCAATTCGATGAGCAAATCGAATCAGCAGTTGAATCAGCCATGATGCAGTCAATGGGCAGTATTTTGGTCGCGCTAGGCTCTGAACTTTTAGGTTCGGGTGGCGACATGAATGAGTTTGAACAACGTATGGAAAACATGGGCGCACAAATAGAAGCGCGCGTTGAAACACAGGCAGCTCAACTTGAAGAACGTGCAGATGCATTATGCGGCAGCTTTGCTGATATCGCTCATAAAGAGCAAGAGTTAGTGGCGCTAGTACCAGAACTAAAAGAGTATCAACTTTTTATCTTCAAACAAAACGCAGAGTAATGAATTAACATCCCTGAACCAAAACACTTGGTCCTTTAGCGCAGAGCTTGCTCTGCGCTTTTTTATTTTTTGGCCAGCACAGTAAGTTGCGATAACGTTTTAATCGCCTGCTCTAAATTTTCAGACCAAGGCAAGCCATAACTTAAGCGAAAACAACTACGGTACTTTTTACCCGCTGAAAATATCAGCCCTGGAGTAATACTGATCCCCGCCTCAAGTGCCAAATGAAATAATTTTACCGCATCATATTGGCTACCAAGATCAACCCAAATAACACAACCCCCTTGCGGGTTACTTATGCGTGCACAACTTGGCATGTGCTGCTGCAAACACCAGATCATACGCTCTTTGTTGGTACTTAAGCGCTGTCTTAGTAAACGAATATTACGATCGTACTCGCCAGTGGCTATAAATTCATACAAGGTCCACTGATTAATAAGTGGCGCAGAGCAACTAAGCGCCCTTTTATAGCGCCTTGCTTGTTCAGCAAACTTACCGGCAATGATCCAACCAATACGGTAACTGGGCGCAGCTGTTTTTGAAAATGACGCGCAGGTGATCACTAAACCCTTTTTTGAATAAGCTTGTGCAGGAGTCGCTCGCTTAGCTGTAAAATGTAGGTCGCCATAAACATCATCTTCAATAAGCACGACATCGCGCTGCTCTAACAATGCCACCAATTGTTCACGCTTGGCATCAGGCATAAAGCTGCCAACTGGGTTATTTAATGAGGTAGAAAATACACACGCTTTTATATCATGCTCATCGAGTGCTTGAGCCAAGTCATCTAGCCATATTCCTTCATCAGGACACAGCGGTATTTCCAGTGCCTTTAAACCTAAGCTTTCAATTAATTCGATAATGCCAAAATAGCAAGGCGACTCGATAGCAATAACATCTCCGGGTTTAGCGACACACTTAAGGGCTATCGCCAACGCCTCTTGAGCGCCATTGGTGATCACTAATTCATCGCTATCAACCCCAATGCCGAAGTCTAAATAACGATGAATGAGTTGTTTTTTAAGTGGTGCAAAGCCATCCATCGGACCGTAATTAATTGCCGAGGCGCCAGCTAATGTCATTACTCGGCGCATTGTTCGTGCCAATGCTTTATCTGTCGGTGCAGCGGCCACAGGATTGGCAATACCAAATGGCACCACATTAGCTTTGTGGATAGCGCTATATACTTGTTCTATTAAGCCTTGTTTGTTGACTGTGGTAGGTTCTCGACTCAGCCTGACTCGCTTTGGCCGCGACTGATTTAATTGTGAAGACTTTAAAAAGTAACCTGACTTTTCTCTGGCTTCAATGAGCCCCTGTCCTTCAAGTAATTGATACGCTTGTTTTACCGTCGGAATACTAATATTAAGCTTGTCAGCCATTTTTCTGAGTGAAGGTAATTTTTCACCTGGTAATAACGAGCCTTGCAAACAAAGATCTCTAACTAACTGAATAACTTGTTGATATAAGAACTCACTGTTACTACGACTGATTACTTGTGACATAGCCCACCAAACTGTATAGGTTGCATTTCTAGTTTTCTGTATATGTTAAGTATACAGAAGCGATTTAAAATGAACATACTTTCAATTTTTAGGTACTAACTATGAAAAGCGCTGCTCTCTACCTTGCTACAGTACTGATCTGGGGATCGACTTGGCTTGCTATTGAGTTTCAACTGGGTGATGTCGCTGTTGAGGTCTCTTTATTTTATCGCTTTGCCATTGCAGCCATTTTAATGTGGGCCTTTGTGCTCGTAAAAAAACTTCCTATGCAATATTCACTGCGTGATCACGGCTTTTTTGCATTATTAGCTTTATTTAACTTTGGTTTAAATTATTTAGTACTGTATTGGGCGCAGAACTACCTTACCTCAGCAATGGCTTCAATTGCCTTTTCGATGTTGTTATTGATGAACATTATTAACACCCGCTTGTTTTTCGCAAAGCCAATTGCGAAACGAATTTACTTTGGTGCTCTGCTCGGCGTAATGGGTATTGCCAGCTTGTTTTGGCCACAAATTCAGCAATTCGACTTGAGTAATGGTGCATTGGTCGGGTTACTACTTGCGCTATCTGGGACCTTTGTGGCTTCATTGGGTAATATGGTCAGTGTTCGAAACTCTCAGCGAAACATTGGCGTACTTCAGGGCAATGCCTGGGGTATGTTATACAGCGCTTTAGGCCTAGCAGCGTATGTTTTAGTAAGCGATGTTGAGCTTACATTAAATGCCCCAACCAGTTATTGGGTATCGCTTTTCTATTTAGCTGTGTTTGGTACCGTAATCGCATTTGCTTGTTACTTCGCACTACTTAAAAATATTGGCCCTGAGCGCGCAAGCTACGTAATCGTATTATTCCCACTGGTTGCAGTGGTATTAAGTACCTTATTTGAAGGATTCGAATGGCAAGCGAATACCTTTATGGGCTTTAGCCTAGTGTTATTCGGTAATGCTATCGTGCTAACTCCAACTCGACAAATTAAAGCATTTTTTGCTGCACGTAACCTACAGCAAAAAAGCTCCGTCCCCAGTTAGATGTGGCAAGGTCACCTCTAACACCAAGCGCTGGCAAAATATGCCGGCGCTTTTTTATGGCACATGAAAACGAAGCGCTTGTTTGTGCACCTTAACTTTGGCTGGTGTAAAACCAACGAGCTCTCCATCAGCCTCAATACTAAGCCCTTTGGTGGTTACTTCCGCAGTTGTTAAACAGGTATATTTCAGCCTTTTTAAACTATGATGTTTCACAAGTAGTAAATATAAAAAGCTAATCAGGTTTTTCAACAAACCATCTGCTGGCATGCAGTAACAATCAAGCTGACCATCATTTAACTTTGCCCGAGGAGCAATCTTTAAGCCACCACCAAAATAATGATGATTGGCAAAAATCGTAGCTAAATTACTGTAGCTAAGTGGTCTACCATTAAATTCACCCTGAAGTGACCGTGCCTGAAATGAAAATAGCTGCTTGATACCCTGCCAAGTGTAGCCAAACGAGCTAAAACTTCCGGCTTTGTTTAATTGAGTTACCACCTCAGCATCAAAACCTATCCCCGCTACATTGATAAAATAACGCTGATTTATTTGCCCAATATCAATGAGCTCAGTACGGCTATTGAAAACAGCGTCATGCCAAGCTTGCTGCTTGCGCGCAAAGCCGCGAGCAAAATCATTACCAGTACCTGCAGGAATTAAGGCGATAGAACAATCGCTCGTCATTAATGCATTAACAGCTAAATGTAGCGTCCCATCACCACCAATTACCACAACTTGTGTCTGGCTTTTAGCTAAAAGGGCAATATTAGCGCAATCTTGAAGAAAATTGCCTATGGTTAAATATAACTCAGGCTCAATCTGTCTTTTTTTACATTCTTTTAGTAGCCAATCAACACTATTTTTATGATTTTTTTTGTCACTTGGCTTTATTATTATCAACATTAATGGCACTTCTTTTCTTGCATGGTAAAAACACCACACTCGTTCAAATTATATTAATCTGAATAATTAGTCACTTTCTTACTCTAAAAACGCATAAATCAAAGTAACAACAATTAAAAACCTTTTATTTACTGATACTTCAACACAAAAACAACTGCATAAGCATGCAAACCTCTGCAGATATAAAAACTTAACCCTATGTTAATAAAAGACTTTCGGATTAGAAAAAGTTATCCGGCAGACTCAATTTTTATCGTTTTATTTTTGTTCAGTTTGGTTGCAAAATACTCACGTTTTCAACCAAACACAACCCGGAGCAAAGTAATGAACCCAATTAATACATTAAACCAAAACGCAGCAGCTCATGTTGCCGTAAAACCAACAAACCGCAAAGCAAAAATGTTGGCAAAGCTTAATCGCTACGGCAAAAAGTTAGCACTTGGCGGCGCAGTACAACACAAGTAATCCCCAACCATGGTTACTTTATCGGTGCAGTAAACAACCAACCACTAACGAAGATCCTTCTTTAGCTCCTCCGTTTACTGCCCCATCCCTCTTCTTTTAAGTCAAAAACAGCAAAAAATTAAACCTTTTTACAAAAAACGCCCTTATTACGCTCAAAAAACAAGCAAACAAACTTTTTCCTATTTACACAGCCGATTCAGCTAAGTATTATTCTCGCATCACGACGTGGAGAGATGGCAGAGTGGTCGAATGCACCGGTCTTGAAAACCGGCAGGGGTTTGTAGCCCCTCTAGGGTTCAAATCC
>NZ_CAMZMY010000024.1:0-67349 GCF_947311895.1 Pseudoalteromonas sp. PAR1
CGAAGGTTTACGCTTCGCTATCCGTGAAGGTGGCCGTACAGTTGGTGCTGGTGTTGTTGCATCTATCGTTGAGTAATATCAACAGATAGAGCTTCACAGCTTATAAAAAGGTCGCCCTAGGCGGCCTTTTTAATGCCTGTAGAAAAGCTATCAGCTATCAGCTGTCAGCTTAGATCGAGATGGTTGTTTAATGTGGTGTCTCACTCAGCATTTTCCCTGTTCATTCTTCGGGTAGGTTGGTTTGAGCGCAGCGAAACCCAACACAATCCATGTAAACCTTTTCTTTGGTAAACCCAAACCACATTAAAGCACTCCCAAGGTTATGCTTGACCTAGAATCTAGAACCTAGAACCTAGAGCCTAGAGCCTAGAGCCTAGAGCCTAGAGCCTAGAGCCTAGAGCCTAGAGCCTAGAGCCTTTACCCTCGCAACTCGCTAACTCGCAACTCATATCTAGCAACTAGCCTATTTATTTCCACTAAAACTAATTACTTACCTTCTTGCGCTGCTTTTTTGGTTTCATCATTTTGTCATGAAAAGTCACTTTTTCAGTAACAAAACACTCATAGGATGGCTGTGCTAATTAACCAAGCGCAGCTTAATTAGCTCCAAACTCTTAAAAATAACGTACTAACGGAACGTAACGATGAAAATTAATAAAATTGCGACTGCAATTGGTTTAACGTTGGCATTGTCAGCGACGGCCAATGCAGGTGTGTTACCAGACAGTCAAAAACAAAATGATTGGTATAGTGCCGCTGAAGCTACATTAACAAAAAAAGAAGCGGCAGCTCAGGCTGAGCAAACGTTTAAAGCTAAAAATGTCATTCTATTTGTTGGCGATGGTATGGGTATCTCAACGCTAACTGCGTCACGTATCATGGCAGGTCAAATGGAAGGTAAGTCGGGTGAAGAAGGCTTATTAAGCTTTGAAGAGTTCCCTTACTCGGCGCAAATCAAAACCTACAACGTTGATGCGCAAACACCTGACTCAGCAGGCACAATGACAGCGATTATTTCTGGCGTTAAAACTGATGTAGGTGTAATTGGTGTTAACGAAAACATTGAGCGTGGCAAGTGTGCAACAGTTGCAGGTAATGAATTAATCACTGCTACGGAACTTGCAGAAATCAAAGGTCTAGCAACAGGCGTTATTTCAACAGCCCGCATCACCCACGCAACACCAGCTGCAACCTATGCAAAATCAGCTGACCGTAACTGGGAAGACGTATCTGATATGCCTGCTGATGCAGTAGAAGCAGGTTGTGAAGACATTGCCTCACAACTTGTTAATTTCGAGAAGAACCTTGAAGCACGCTTCGTAGGTACTGATGTAGACGGCCTTGAAGTGGTGATGGGCGGTGGTCGTCGTCACTTCTTACCGAAAGATGCGGCATTCAATTCAGCTGATGCTGTCAGTGAAGTCGAAGGTGACCGTACGGATGAGCGTGATCTAACTGCTGAATGGCAAGAAATGTATCCTGATGGCAAGTACGTAATGGACCAAGCTGGCTTCGATACGCTCAATGCTGATACCAAGCGTGTATTTGCATTATTCAATGAATCACACATGCAATACGAAGCAGACCGCGCTAACGATGTAGCGGGGGAGCCGTCATTATCTGCAATGACTGGCAAAGCAATTGATATCTTAAAGAACAACGAAAAAGGCTTTTTCTTAACGGTTGAGTCGGGTCGTATCGACCATGGTCACCATGCGGGCAACGCTTTTAATGCATTAAGCGATACTGTTGAATTTGCTAAAGCGGTGCAAACAGCAGTTGAAAATACTAACCCTGAAGAAACACTTATCCTAGTAACAGCTGACCACAGTCACGTATTCACTATTGCAGGCTATCCAAAACGTGGTAACCCAATTTTAGGTAAAGTAGTAGCCGTTGGCAGTGAAGAACCAAGCCTAGCAGCAGATGGTATGCCATACACCACAGTTGGTTATGCTAATGGTTTAGGTTTTCGCGATTTAGGTGATGAAACCAATGCGGAAGTATCTTACAACGAGGCTCCATTTGCAGGTCGTGTTGATTTAACGGGGGTTGATACAACTGCACCTGGTTATCACCAAGAAGCAACAGTGCCATTAGGTTCAGAGACCCACGCAGGTGAAGATATTTCACTGCATGCAAAAGGTCCCGGTGCGCAACTAGCACAAGGCGTTGTGGAGCAAAACGTAATTTTCCACATCATTAACCAAGCTCTAGAACTAATTGAAGAATAATGGCGACGACGATGAAAAAACTAAATTTAATTTCTCTTGCTGTAGTAGTGGCATTAGCAGGCTGCTCTGATGATGACGATAAAAGCTCAACAAAAACACTGACTGTTGAAAATACTCTAGCGGTTGGTTCTGAGCAGTGTGTAAACGGTGGTACAGAAACTCTAACAGGTGCAGATAGCAACGATAATGGTGAGCTAGACTCAGCAGAAGTAACTGATTCAACAGTGTCATGTAATGCACCGGCAACCTCGTTAACTGCATCGCAATTAGCGCCACTGACTGACAATGACTGGTTTAAGTCAGCACAAGTTAAAGTTGCTACTAGCGAAGAAAATATTGCTGCAGTTGTAAAAGAGTCAGGTAAAGCGAAAAACGTGATTCTATTTGTTGGTGACGGCATGGGTATTTCGACCGTAACAGCTGCGCGTATTATGGCAGGTCAGCTAGAAGGTAAGTTGGGTGAAGAGCACCAACTTAGCTTTGAAAAACTACCATTCTCTGGTTTTGCTAAAACCTATAACGTTGACGCACAAACACCAGATTCAGCGGGTACGATGACGGCAATGGCGTCAGGTGTAAAAACTGATGCAGGTGTGATTGGTGTAGATGAAAATATCGAACGCGGTAACTGTGCAACAGTTGCGGGTAATGAGCTAGTTACTGCCACTGAGCTGGCAGAGATCGCGGGTAAGTCGACAGGTATTGTATCTACAGCGCGTATCACTCACGCAACGCCTGCAGCAACGTATGCAAAATCGGCTGACCGTAACTGGGAAGACGTATCTGATATGCCAGAAGCAGCAGTGGCAGCAGGTTGTGAAGATATTGCATCGCAATTAGTTAACTTTGAAGCAAACCTCGAAGCTCGTTACGAAGGCCTAGATGTTGATGGCTTAGAAGTTGTGATGGGCGGCGGTCGTCGTCATTTCTTGCCTAAAGATGCAGCTTATAACTCAGCCGATGCAGTGAGCTCGGTAGAAGGTGACCGTACAGATGGTCGCGACCTAACAGCTGAGTGGAAAGCCAAATACCCTGCAGGTCAGTATGTGATGGACCAAGCCGGTTTTGATGCAATCAATGCTGATACGACTGAACGTGTATTTGGTTTATTTAATGAAACTCACATGCAATACGAAGCAGATCGCGCGAACGACGTAGCGGGTGAGCCGTCACTTTCTGAAATGACAGCAAAAGCAATTGATGTATTAGATAACAACGACAAAGGCTTCTTCTTAACTGTTGAAGCAGGACGTATTGACCATGCTCACCACGCAGGTAATGCCTATAATGCATTGAGCGATACTGTTGAGTTATCAAAAGCTGTGCAAGTTGCTCTTGATAAAACCAGCATCGAAGACACGTTAATCATCGTAACAGCTGACCACAGCCACGTATTTACCATTGCGGGCTACCCAAAACGTGGTAACCCAATCTTAGGTAAAGTGGTACCAGTTGGTAGTGATGAGCCATCACTTGCCGCAGATAACATGCCATACACAACCGTTGGGTATACCAATGGTGGCGGTTTCCGCGACTTAGGTGACGAAACAGATGCTGATGTAGGTTATGACTTTGCGCCAGTGACCGGTCGTGTTGATTTAACTGATGTTGACACAACCACACCTGGCTTCCATCAAGAAGCTGTTGTACCGCTTGGTTCTGAAACACATGCAGCAGAAGATGTGGGTGTGTATGCAGTGGGCCCAGGTGCACATTTAGTAACAGGTACTAATGAGCAAAGCCTTATTTTCCACGTGATGGATTATGCAGCCGACCTTGTTAAGCAAGCCGATGCTAAATTAGCACAGTAATGAGTTATTGGGAGGCTTTGAGCCTCCCTGACTTAATTAGTTAATTAAAAATCAAATATAAAGAGAACCCCGTGAAAGTAGCTATCTTAATTGCCTCATTACTAAGCCCATTAGCCGTTGCTGGGCAATGCGATATGAACACAGGTTACACGCAAGCTGACTACAAAGTCACTACAGCTATTGTTGCTAATAAGCAGCAGACTGAAAATACTTTTACACTTTGGCGTACACCACATCAGGTGGCTAAGCAAAATCCACAGTTTATTGAGCTGTGGCAACAGTTACGTAATCAACAAGTTCGCCCAATCCGTTACTTCCAAGACGCACAGCGTGGTATTGAGTATCAACCATCTGAAGTACAAGGTGAGCAAGATTGGAGTAGTAAGTATCAGCTAGTAAGCGATAAATTTTTAGCCTCTATGACGCACCAAAAAAGCACCGGTGAAGGTTGTGAGCTAACAGAGTATTACACCCAGCAGCAAGGCCAAAGCAAAGTAGAGCTAAGCTGGCTTGCCAATCAAAAATTACTAAAATCACTTCGAATTTCAACACCCAGCTATAGCCGAGAGATTGTGTTAACAGCCAGCAATCATAATCAACAAGATGTGCAGGCAGAGTTTGCGAAATGGGATAACTATCAAACGACCGATTACGCAGATATCGGTGATAATGAAAGCGATCCATTTTTAGCTAAAATGATAAACCAAGGTTTTGTTGAACATGGTGCGAGCGGTTTTTATGATGCGCAAGGTAATCAGCTCAAAGGTGAGCATGGCCATCATCACTAATTAATTATTGCAATGCCGCTTTTTTAGCGGCATTTTTGTCTCTGTAGCTTCGCGTTGCTAGCGCTGTTCATTGTCTGTTTTAGCTAAGGCAAAATTACGTACTTCAAAGAAATACCACAACTATTGTTTGGTTTGATTGGTAAATTTTGCGATTGTTGCTTAAGTTTAACCAAGGAGGAACAGCCATGACAAAAATAAATACAAAACACCCAGCAGGTACTTTCTGTTGGGCCGAGTTATGCGCGAAAGACTGGCAAGCTGCAAAGCAATTTTATACGCAACTTTTTGACTGGGGTTTTGACGATCAGCCAATAGGCGAAGATATGTATTACACCATGCTGCAAAAGCAAGGTGATGATATTGCCGCTATGTATCAACTGCCAGCAAGTATGAGCGAGATGCCAACCCATTGGTTATTATATATTGCTGTTGATGATGTTGATCAAAGCACAGAGCTTGCAAAATCATTAGGTGCAACGGTTTTGGCAGGGCCACATGATGTAATGACAGCAGGCCGTATGGTGATGCTGCAAGAACCGGGCGGTGCAACATTTGCCTTATGGCAAGCGGGTGAGCATATCGGGGCTAAACGAGTGCAAGAGCTAAACCTGCCTTACTGGTTTGAGCTTGTGTCGAAAGACATGCAAAAAAGTCGCGACTTTTATTGTCAGTTATTTGGGTGGCAGTTTGAGGTGAAACCCATGGAGGGCATGGACTACACCTTATTTACCATCGATGAGCAACCGATTGCAGGCATGCTTGAAATGACCAACGAATGGCCCGATGACATTCCATCTCATTGGATGCCGTATTTTGCGGTAGCAGATTGCGATCAGGCAGTTGCCAAAGCAACGCAGCTTAATGGGGCTATTTGTGTGCCAGCAACAGACATCCCAGATGTTGGACGCTTTAGTGTTATTACCGATCCCCAAGGGGCCGTATTTTCCATTCTTAAGTCAACCATTGATGAATTAACTTAAGCCCTTGGTTTTTGCCAATCTGTCCCAAGGTATATATATAATCAAACCACCTGAAGATGCAGAAACTCGCACCTTGAGGTGACTTGGGTATAGAAAAGCCAACTAAGGAGCAGATTGATGACTAAGCATGTGGTGGTTACAGGGGCCAATAAAGGTATTGGCCTTAATTTTTGTAAACAGTATTTAGCTCAAGGTTACCGTGTTAGTGCAGTAGTTCGCACTCCAAGCGAAGAGTTACAAGCACTCGATGTAAAAATCATTAGCGACATTGATGTATCTAACGCCGATGATGTTGCAACACTTGCCAACTACTTACACGGCGACAAAATTGATATTTTGGTTAATAACGCCGGTATTTTTCATAACGAAACATTAGCTGACATGGACTTTGCTGCCATCGAAAAGCAAATCAGCGTTAACAGTATCGCACCAATTCGCATTACTCATGCATTACTGCAAAGCTTAGGTATTGATGCCAAAGTGGCGATGATCACATCTCGTATGGGCTCAATTGCAGATAATAGCTCGGGCGGTTACATTGGCTATCGGATGTCAAAAGCAGCACTTAATGCCGCGAGTGTTAGTTTGGCCCATGAGCTAAAAGAGAAAGAAATTGCAGTAGGGTTATTTCATCCAGGCTTTGTACAAACGCAAATGGTTAATTTTGCCGGCGACATAAGCCCCGAAACTGCGGCAGAGCGGCTCATTAAGCGTATTGATGAATTAAACCTAAGCAACACTGGTGGGTTTTGGCATTCAAATGGCGAAACGCTACCTTGGTAGTTGTTTTTTCTGCTTTTTTTATCTTCAGCTAGTTAGTAGTGATTAAGCTGCTAACGGCTGATAACTTTCGCTAATTATTGAACTTATAGTTTGCTATACTCGTACAATTGAAAGTCATTTTGATGTAGAGAAAAGCACATGGAATTAGAGCAAAATAGCGATTTAACCCTTCCACTTTTTTATTTCGATGAAAATCTTCACAGCCGCGATATCGAATCTCCAGATTTATTATTACATGTAACACTTAGCGAAGAGTTACTCGCACAGCTTTGCCAAAACCCAGCTGTTGATAGCAGTGTCGCAATTGCCATTAATGAATATCGTCTTGAAGCGTTAAATGATGATTATCAAGTATTAATTGATGGTGAGCACAGCGCGCAACTGAGTTTAGTTCGTGGGCCACTATTAAGCGCTATGCTTAGCTGCGACAACGACCAAACCTTTGTGTCGCCGCAAGTAGATATGATGCCAACCTTCGATTTAGGTGATGACATTGAAGATATCGAGGAGGAAGGATGAGAAAACTCCTCACCACCGTATTTGGCCTTATTCTATTAAGTGGCTGTGCATATTTAGGTGCCGCTCATTACGATGAACTGTTTGGTAAAGAACAACCAAGAGAGCGTGTTGTTGCTGCTTCAACACTTGAAGGTGCTGAGTTTTTAAGTGATGTTAAGCCTGTTCTTGATACTCGTTGTGTGGTGTGTCATGGCTGTTATGACGCACCGTGTCAGCTCAAGCTATCTTCTGTAGAAGGTATCGACCGTGGTTTAAGTAAAGAGCGTGTTTATGACGGCACACGATTATTAGCGCAAGAGCCAAGTCGCTTACTATTTGATGCGACAACGACCGCTCAGTGGCGTGAGAAAGGTTTCACTCCAGTACTCAATGAAAGAGTCCAAACAGCAGAGGCAAACCTTACCGGAAGCGTGCTTTACAATGCCTTAGTGCTTAAGCAAAGTAGCCCATTGCCTAAGCAAGCTATTTTAGGCGATGAGTTTGATTTTTCACTCGATCGTGAGCAAACATGTACCACAATGAGTGAGTTTGACTCATTTGCTAAGGATAACCCGCACAGCGGTATGCCTTATGGGTTGCCTGGTATTTCAACGGAAGAGTTTCAGCATCTGGCTAAGTGGCTTAGAAAAGGCGGCTATCTTGCTCATATCGATCCTCCTGAAAAGGACGTACTAAAACAAGTTGAACGCTGGGAAGCATTCTTAAATCAAGATGGTTTAAAGCATCAGCTTGCCGCTCGCTATATTTATGAACACTGGTACTTAGCGCATATTTATTTCCCTGAGCATGGCGATAAACATAGCTACTTTAAGTTGGTGCGCTCTTCGACGTCGCCGGGTGAAGAGATCAAACACATTAGCACCCGTCGCCCATATGAAGACCCTAAAGTTGAGCGAGTTTATTATCGTTTAATGCATGACCGTTCGACTATTTTAGCGAAAACACATTTACCTTTAGCATTAAATGATGAAAAGCTTGCACGCTTACATTCACAATTTATTGAAGCTGATTATCAAGTAAACAAGCTACCAAGTTATAAGCCTGAAGTGGCATCAAACCCGTTTAAAGCCTTTGCTGCAATTCCAGTAAACTCGCGTTATCAATTTATGCTTGATGAAGCTGAGCTTATTATTATGGGCTTTATTAAAGGGCCTGTTTGTCGTGGTCAAATTGCGTTAAACGTGATTAACGATCAGTTCTGGGTAGGTTTTGCGAAGCCTGAAATGGCGGCGACACCGAAAGTCGGTGAAATGTTGTTACAACATGAAGATGCGCTAGCCTTGCCTGCCGAAGAAGAAAGTAATGCTTTACCGATTTCTAGCTGGGTGAAGTATTCAAAACGCCAAAATAAATACTTGTCTGCCAAAGTTGCACTGGCAAATAAGATGTTTGCCAACGGTCAGCACCTCACAACCGATTTACTTTGGCAAGGTGATGGTCATAACCAAAATGCAGCCCTGACGGTATTTCGTCATTTCGATAGCGCAACGGTTGTTAAAGGCTGGATAGGTCAAGAGCCAAAGACCACTTGGATACTCGACTACGCGTTATTTGAACGTATTCATTACTTGCTGGTGGCAGGTTTTGACGTTTATGGCAACATTGGTCATCAGTTATTAACTCGTTTGTATATGGACTTTTTACGCTTAGAAGGTGAAGCAAACTACCTTGCATTATTACCAGAAGCTAAACGTAAAGAAATTAAAGCCCAGTGGTATCGTAAATCGCCACCTAGCCTAACGAGTTTCTTTGAAGATGAGTTGTCGTTTAGTCAGCCTACAGGCATAGAATATAAAACCGCAGATCAACAGTCTGAACTTTATAATATGCTCAAAGAGAAGCTCAAACCAATTTTGAGTCCTCGCTATGACTATACGAAAGTGCCTGAACCACTGGCGAAAATTAACGATCTTCCTGTTAAAGCAGTTAACTTGCTGCCACAAATTTCGTTTGTGTTGGTCAAAGACAGCGATGATAAACATAAAGCCTACACCTTGATCCACCATAATGCTCATTACAATATCTCGAGCTTATTGAATGAAGAAGGTCAGCGTGCTTATGATGAAGATACCGTAACAATTGTGCCCGGATTTATAGGTGATTACCCAGAAGCAATTTGGTACTTACACAATGAACAGCAGGTTGCTGCATTTGCATCTGGGCTTGCAAAAATAACAGATGAAGCTGCCTACAGAGAGCTAAAAAGTGAGTTTGCTATTCGTCGCACGCATCCACAGTTTTGGCAATACAGCGATATTTTACACCGTGTAGCGAAAGAGTATCGCGGCGTCGAATTTGGTTTGTTTGATTATAACCGACTTGAAAATAGGTAAATTAATTTACCTATTTAGCTGATATTTAAAGCCCACCTTGAGTGGGCTTTATTGCATTATATGATCTACAATTACTCTAAAAATAAACGAGTAAAACATGTTTAAGTTAGTCACAGATATACGCAGAAGATATCGCTTCGGATTGTTAGCGATAGCAATTTTGATATCAACTTCAGCGGCGTTGATCCAAACCCTTTTGTATGTGCAAAAGGGAGATGCGAAAGTGATTAACATTGCAGGTAAACAGCGCATGCTTTCGCAAAAGATAGCTCTTTACGGTAATGCGTTAATTTATCATGAAGCTGATAGCTTTCAGCAACAACATCGTCGATTGCTAGAGCAGGCGGTCGATCAGTTTATTGCAGGTCACCAGTTTTTAATTCAGCAAGATAGTGAAGGTAATTATATTTATCTAAACGAATCATTACAGGCTCACTACTTCTTACCGCCCACAGCTCTTGATGCCCACGTTAAACGCTACATCAGTAAAGCCCAGTTACTTCTCAATAGCCGCGAAAATTATTTAGAAATAGACAGCTCACTATTTGCCAGTAATCAGCTTGAAGCCTTACTTACAAAATTAGATCAAGCCGTAAAGCTCTTAGAGCAAAAGTCAGTGCATAAGGTCACACTACTTGCCGTTCTCGAAATGATGTTCTGGGTTATTGCAATGGTATTACTACTCATTGAGTTGCTATTTGTTTTTAAACCAATGGAGAATCTAATCACAAAAGCACTTACAAGTTATAAAGAACAAAAAGATTATGCAGAACAGGTAAATAAAACGAGAGAGCGTTTTATTGCTCGCACTAGTCATGAATTTAGAACACCTTTACAAGGATTAACAGCATCCATTGAGTCTCTTGATATTAAAGAGGAGCAAAAGCTGGCTCAGCAACAAGCACTATATTGTGCTAACCGCTTGGTGGTGATGTTAGATGAGTTGCTTGATTTACAAGAAATGACCACAGGTCAGTGGCAACCTAAACTTGACCAAGGCAACTTGTTAGAAACATTAAAACAAGCGATTGCACCCTATGAATACGCTTGTCACGAGAAAAAGATTACTCTTAGCGTCAGTTTATCTGATTCGCTTAACAGCGATTTCATTACTGATCATCCGCGGTTACAACAAGTCGTTGCTGAATTGATAAATAACGCGGTTAAATTTACGCCGGTGCAAGGGCGAATAGCAATTACAGCGACTAATCAAGGTAAGCAACGCCTGCTATTAGAAGTGCAAGATAATGGTAAGGGGTTTGACGAATTACCCTCAGATATACAAGATAATGAAAATAGAACTGAGCAACATTTTCAAGGCTTAAAAACAGGGCTACTGCGAGTCAAGCACATTGTTAAAGCATTAAATGGCGACATTCAATTTTTTAATGCGCAGCCACAAGGCGCCAAAGTGGTTATAAATCTTAAATTCGTAAGTTCACCGGGCACAGAACAGTCTGCAAAGTTGCCAGGTACTTTAAACTGCTTAATTGTTGAGGATAATCCTCTTAATGCCACGATACTAGGTCGCATAATTAAGCATTTTAACTACAGTTTTGACGTTGCTGAAAATGGTTTAATCGCCACAGATATGGCCTTGCATACTCAGTATGATGTAATTTTTATGGACCTAAATATGCCCGTAATGGATGGTTTTAAAGCGATAGATATCATTCGTAATGAGCAAGGACAGCAAACCCCAATCTTGGTTGTGACAGCGAACACCTCTAATGATGATTTACAACGAGTATATGAACTAGGGGCTAATTTACACGTATATAAACCGATTTCTGCTGACTCGGTCGAAAAAGCCCTCAGTATTTTATTTACCGAGAGCTCACAGGGATAAACCGGTATTTAGTTAGTTACTTTGATATCGCCGACACCCACTTCAACGTCAATAGCATATTTACCATTACCACGGTAGCTTGAGTGAGAGCTGACAACTTTACGACTAGTGTTTGCATCATTTTTTAAGCCACGAATTTTGGTATCGCCAACGCCCGTATCGAGTTCAATACGTTTATAGTCGTCAAGCGCACTATCAATTCGAACGGCACCTACGCCTAGCTCAATATCTACCGAGTTGCTAGCGTCGTTAATTTCAATATCACCAACACCCAGCTCAACATCAATGGCCATTGACTTCGGCATTTTTACATACCAGCTTTGTTGAATGTCATCGTTATCTAGTTTTAAGTTCAACGACCCTGCGCTTTGTGAATGGCTTAATTCGATATCAGATAAATCAACCTCAGATCCAAACCAACCTTTATCATTTTTAGGCTCAATACGTACAGTAACGACCACTTCGCTGCCGTCATAGTTTTCTACTTCTAAGCTGCCTACTGGAAAATCAATTTCAAGCTGGCTTGCACCACTCACTGCGAAGTTATGATTTAATTCACGTGAATCTTTCGCCATTGCGTATGTTGTTGTTAGTGCTAAGCCAATAGCTGCTACATAAAGTAATTTTTTCATTGTCTGTTTCCTGTTGATGACCTTTTATACCTTAGTCGCAGCTATGTTCAAAAAAGGTTTAAACGATTTTTATTTTTTTGTTGAATGTTGTAACGTCAGGCTAGTAATAAGCCGGAATGAGGATTCATAGTGCAATATGTTCAGTTGGTTAATGTTAATGCCAGCCTTAAGGGGCAGGGTAATGAAGAGTATCGTTTACGTGATTTAAGTTTAACTGTATCAGCAGCGCAGCAATGGGTATTACTGGGTGAAAATGGAGCAGGAAAATCAGCAGTAGCAGCTGTAATTGCAGGTTGCTCGCGTATTGAGCAAGGCCAGTTTACCAATAACTTTGCACGAATTGCTGTGGTGTCACCTGATAGACAAAAGCAATTATTGGCCGATGAGCTAAATAAAGATCAGGATGATATTATTGATGGTCTTACGCCGCTAAGCACAGTTAAAGACATTATTTTGGCCGCCAGAAGCGACCATGACATTGACAGTGAATTACTTGAGCTACTCATAAAAACATTTGATTTTGATAGTAAAATGAATAATGCATTTCGTGACCTATCAACCGGTGAAACGCGAAAGCTGATGCTGATCCAAGCGCTAATTGGACGCCCTGAGTTACTTATTTTGGATGAACCGTTTGATGGTTTAGATGTAACAGCACTGCAAACTCTTAATCAGTTATTAGCTGAATTAAGCAAACACACGACGATGATTTTAGTTCTTAACAGGTTGAGTGAAATCCCTGACTTTGTTGATCATTATGCGTTTATAAAACATGCTCAGATCACTCACCAATTAGCACAGCCAACGAAAGAGCAACGCCAAGATCTTTTTAAATTGCTACATTTAGTGCAAACCGAATTAAACGTGCCCGAGGCAGATAACGACCATCAAGCGCCAGCCTTAACTGATCCCATATTAGTAAAACTTAAAGATGCCTCTGTAAGTTTTGGCGGAACCGTTATTTTTGAAAAGCTAAACTGGCAAATTAATCAAGGTGAACATTGGCAGTTAACGGGTAAAAACGGCTCGGGTAAAACTTGCTTACTTAATCTAATTACAGGTGATAACCCACAGTGTTATAACAACGATATTAAGGTGTTTGGCTATCAGCGCGGCAGTGGCGAGAGTATCTGGCAAATTAAACAGCATATTGGTTATATTTCAAATGCCTTGCATATGGATTATCGCGTTAATATAACAGCGCTTAATACCATCGTATCGGGTTTTTATGACAGCATTGGTCTTTATCAAAAAGCCACTGAAACACAGCTATCAATCGCTAAAAAATGGTTAGCCTTACTAGGGTTAAACGACAAACAAAATAGCTCATTTAGCCAGCTTTCTTTTGGCGACCAACGCTTATTATTGATAGCGCGAGCTATGGTAAAACATCCTAGTTTATTGATTTTAGATGAACCATGCCTAGGTCTTGATGAAGCGAATAGGCAACGCGTGTTGTTACTAATAGAAAAAATCTGCGCCGCGGGAACCAGCACTGTGGTTTACGTTAACCATCATGCCAGTGATAAAATTGCAGGCATCGACAACTATTTAGAGATGGCTGATTTCACAAAAAAAGCGCCATAAGGCGCTTTTTTCAGTTGTTTATATATTTAGATACGGGTAATGGTGAAACCTTTATCTGTTAATTGTTTTAATAAACCATGTTGCTCAGGTAAGTGTAAAGCGCCTACAGCTATGAACAGTTTTTCTTTACCAATGCGAGTCGATAGTTGCTCAACCCAGTCATTATTGCGATCAATCAGCATAACCTGCTCACTTAATTCACCGTATTGTGAGTCGTCAAAACTTTCGTTATAAAAAGAGGTTAACGTTTTCATATCGCCTGACTTCCACGCCTTAATCAGACCTAAAAAGTAGGTATCGACATCAGCGAGTTGCTCAAAGGTTTCCTCAATCATTTTGTCGTTCATGATCGCTAGGTGTTCAAACATTTCCATTTGTCGTTCTAGAGTTTCTAACTCACCTACGGCAATGTTATTTTCTTTAGCGTAAGCAAGAACCTGTTTGTCTATCCCAAATTGATCTGAAAATCCAACGCGTTGAAATTCCATTTGCATCATCGTAATCATAACCGCCCAAGGCGCTAAGTTCTTAAACATTGCGATATCAATTGATTTGTCAGCAAAGTACTTTTGCAGTTTCGCATAGTTAGCTGGCGATAATTCTGACTGTAATGTTTTACCATCTTTTAGCATCATAAATGGCAATGAGCGACGTTGCATCTCCATAGGAGATATTGAGCTAATATCCACTTCAACAATCACTTTATCACTATTATCAAGGGCTTGAGTTACTTTGTTTGGCAAGCCTTTCATGCTGGTATCACCCACATGAACAGTGCCAAATAAATAAGAGGCAACGCCGTTTTTTTCTACCTTCCATAAGCCAGGTTCTGCAAAAACATGCTGACTAAAGCCAAGCACTAAAACAAGACAAAACAAAACCTTGATATGCTGAATGAGTTTCATAACTTTCCTTTTAAGCTGTCGTTATTTTCAATACTAAACTAATTTTTTGTTGGTCGTTAAATTAAATCGCTCTCAAATAGAAATTCAGCAATATCCTAGATAAAAATTAATCAATCATTTAATGGCTTATTACGAGGTATGAAATTTCAAAAAACGAACGATATCGAAAAATAAATCCGTAATAATTGTTTTTGTGCATATATTTTCCTTTAAATTCGCGTTTACCTTGTTTTTTTGAATTGATTTTTATGTTGACTTAACGGGCTTGTCGCGGTACTAATAGAAAAAGGCAGCGGGATGGCTAGATTTCCGCTACAAATGAACAGAATTTGGTTACAGATAATGCTTACTAACAAACTCACTCTTATTCTAATTAACGTCGTGGTGATTATTATTACCGCGGGGGCTAGTTAGTGCTTGGAGAAAAGTAAAGCATTTAAAAAGCCCCCCGCACTTAATAGTCCGGGGGGCTTTTTCGTTTAAAGGGTTTGAATCGCAGCAAATACACAATGTCACTGAGGAATGAGGATTTACGATGACAGGCGCAGAGTTAACAATCGATTTATTAGCCAAACATGGCGTTAAGGATGTTTTTGGATACCCAGGTGGTGCCATCATGCCTATTTACGACGCTTTGTACGGTGCGCCAGTCAAGCATTACCTGACACGCCATGAGCAAGGTGCTGGTTTTGCGGCCGTAGGCTTTGCACGTAGCACGGGTAAGTTAGGTGTGTGTTTTGCAACATCGGGCCCAGGTGCAACTAACTTAATCACTGCACTTGCCGATGCCATGATGGATTCAGTGCCATTACTTGCTATAACAGGGCAAGTGCCAACCGCTGCGATAGGCTCAGATGCTTTTCAAGAAGTGGATGTGTTGGGTATGTCATTATCATGCACAAAGCACAGCTACATGGTTGAACGTGCAGAAGACCTTGCCGAAATCCTGCAAGAAGCCATCCACCTAGCACAAAGCGGTCGCCCTGGCCCTGTGTTAGTGGATATCCCCAAAGACATTCAAATGGCACAAGTGCCATTCCACCCTTGGCTAGCTGCAGAAGATTATTTACCTAAACTAGATCCGAACCAAGTTGCTATAGCAAATCAAATCTTAAGCGAAGCACAGCGCCCAGTAGCCTACGTGGGCGGTGGCGTACAAGCCGCTGATGCGCAAAACGAGCTTATGCAGTTTTTAGAAAAAACACATATGCCTGCGGTTTCAACCTTAAAAGCGTTAGGTAGTGTGTTACCTGATTACGATTATGACTTAGGTATGCTAGGTATGCATGGCGGTAAAGCGGCTAACTTAGCAGTGCAAGAATGTGATGTATTAGTTTGTATCGGCGCTCGTTTTGACGACCGAGTAACTGGCAACTTGAGTAAGTTTGCGGCAAAAGCAAAGGTAATCCATTTAGATATTGATGCCGCTGAAGTAGGCAAACGCAAGCCTGTAAAAGCGTCGTTAGTGGCAGATTTAAAAACCTCATTACCGCAACTTGATTGTTTTGTGACACCTGACGAGTGGTTGACTCATATCGAAAGTATGATGAAAGAGCATGCTTGGCGTTATGACTACCCGGGCGAAAAAGTATTTGCTCCTTATTTGTTAAACCAACTAAGTCAAAAAATGCCATCAACCGGCGTAGTGTGTTGTGATGTTGGCCAGCACCAAATGTGGGTTGCGCAGCATATGAAATTTAGCCACCCAAGCAATCATTTAAGTAGTGGTGGTGCAGGTACTATGGGCTTTGGTTTACCGGCAGCGATCGGTGCCCAAGTTGCTCGCCCAAATGATTTTGTGATCACTGTGTCAGGTGATGGCTCAATCATGATGAACATTCAAGAGCTGGCAACGATTCGTCGTAACAACTTACCAGTTAAAATTTTAATCTTAGATAACCAGCGTTTAGGCATGGTACGTCAATGGCAACAGCTATTTTTTGAGGGCCGTTATTCTGAAACCAATCTTTCGGATAATCCTGATTTTGTAGCACTTGCTGCAGTATTTGGTATTCCAGGTCAAACCATCACTAAAGCAGATGAGGTCGATGCTGCGGTTGATGCGTTAGTGAAAAGTGAAGGTCCTTACATTTTACATGCTTGTATTGATGATAAAGAAAATGTATGGCCGCTCGTACCACCAGGTGCAGCCAATGATGAAATGATGACGGAGACAGTAAAATGAAACACACCCTAACGATTACATTAAAAAATCAAAGTGTCGCAGTTGAGCGCTTTTTACGCGTTGTTCGTCATCGCGGTTTTGATTTAACAACAATGAACCTAGAAATGGCTGATGGAACTTTTCATGTCACCATGACAGTCGACAGCGATAAGCCAATTTATTTACTAACATCACAGTTAAATAAATTGGTTGATGTAAGACAGGTCAGCATTGAAAACCAGTTTCACCAACAGGCAATGTAACAACGAATAAACTAATTCAACAGGTCGCTTAAGCGCTAAAACGATGGTTAAGCGAATAAATAAATTTTTGGAATGAGGAAGTCAGTGGCATGCCACTGCAACAACTGAGGTAATTATGGCTAAATTAAGAAGTGCAACAACAACAGAAGGTCGCAAACGTGCAGGTGCGCGCGCACTATGGCGTGCAACGGGGATGACAGATAAAGACTTTGGTAAGCCGATTATCGCAGTTGTTAACTCATACACTCAGTTCGTTCCTGGTCACGTTCACCTCAATCAGTTAAGCGAACTAATGGCCGAAACCATCACCGAAGCAGGTGGTGTACCAAAAGAGTTTAATACCATTGCAATCGATGATGGCATCGCAATGGGTCACGGCGGTATGCTTTATTCACTGCCATCGCGTGATTTAATTGCTGACTCAGTTGAATACATGGTTAATGCACACTGTGCCGATGCCATGATCTGTATTTCTAACTGCGACAAAATCACCCCAGGAATGATGCTGGCAGCGCTTCGTTTAAACATTCCAGTTATCTTTGTATCGGGTGGGCCAATGGAAGCGGGTAAAACACGCCTTGCTGATATCGATATCAAGCTCGACTTGGTTGATGCCATGGTTAAAGGAGCTGATACCTCTGTGAGCGATGAAGATTCAGAAAAAGTAGAGCGCTCAGCGTGCCCTACTTGTGGCTCGTGTTCAGGTATGTTTACTGCCAATTCAATGAACTGTTTATTAGAAGCGATTGGTCTGGCACTACCGGGTAACGGAACCACACTTGCAACGCATAAAGACCGTAAGCAGCTGTATGTTGAAGCGGGCGCACGCATTGTTGATTTATGCCGTGAATATTATCAAAAAGATAATGCAGCGGTATTACCACGTGCTATTGCAAATCGCACCGCTTTTATGAATGCGATGGTGGTTGATATTGCCATGGGTGGTTCATCAAATACGGTGCTTCACTTATTAGCTGCGGCGCAAGAAGCAGGTGTAGACTTTGATATGTCGCACATCGATGAGCTGTCTCGCAAAACACCATTCCTATGTAAAGTGGCACCCGCGACAAACAAATACCACATTGAAGATGTTCACCGTGCTGGTGGCATGATGGCCATCATCCGAGAACTAGGCAAAGCTGGATTAGTTGATTTATCAGTTGATCACGTAGCAGGTCATACTATGGCTGAGATGGTTGCTAAATGGGACGCGACCGATCCAAGTAACGAAGTGGCGCAAAAATTCTATAAAGCGGGCCCTGCAGGTATTCGAACTACAAAAGCAATGAGCCAAGAATGCCGCTGGCCAGAACTTGATAATGACCGAGAAAACGGTTGTATCCGCAGTGTTGAAAATGCTTTTCGTCAAGATGGTGGCTTAGCTGTGTTATCGGGCAACCTTGCCCTTGATGGCTGTATTGTTAAAAGTGCCGGTGTTGTTGAAGAGATGCTACATTTTGAAGGCCCTGCCGTTGTTTATGAATCACAAGATGATTCGGTAGAAGGAATTTTAAATGGCGAAGTAAAAGCGGGTGATGTGGTTGTTATTCGCTACGAGGGGCCAAAAGGTGGTCCGGGCATGCAAGAAATGCTGTACCCGACAAGTTACTTAAAATCGGTTGGTTTAGGCGAAAAATGTGCGCTTATCACAGATGGTCGTTTCTCAGGTGGTACGTCGGGCTTATCAATTGGCCACGTTTCGCCAGAAGCAGCAAGCGGTGGTGCAATAGCCTATGTTGAAAACGGCGATAAAATAATCATTGATATCGCGACCCGTGAAATCACTTTGGCGTTGTCTGATGAAGAGCTTGAAGCGCGTAAGCAAAAACAATTAGCGCGTGGTAAAGATGCATATAAACCATTAAATCGTGAACGCTATGTATCGCCTGCACTTAAAGCCTATGCGTTACTTGCAACCAGCGCAGATAAAGGAGCTGTGCGCGATTTAGCTAAACTTGAGGAGCTAAGTTAATTATGGTGTCCCAAGAGCTCGATTATTTTCGCGCTATCATCCAAGCGAACATGGAGCCGCTTGCAAAAGTCACTGAGGTCAGCGAAATGGCTGAGCTCAGTGCGCGATTAGGCAATCATGTGTGGTTAAAGCGTGAAGACCAACAACCGGTTTATTCATTTAAGCTACGTGGTGCTTTTCATAAACTGGGCAAGCTGCCAAAAGGGTCTGATGTGATCACGGCTTCAGCTGGCAACCATGCACAAGGCGTAGCACTGAGTGCCTCTTTTTTAGGGCATAAAGCAACTATTGTGATGCCAGTTACAACACCCGAAATTAAAGTCAATGCAGTGCGTGCTTTAGGTGGTGAAGTGGTATTACACGGCCATCATTTTGATGCGGCAAAAGCCCATGCTTTAGAGCTCACAGAGCAGCGCAATGGGGTATTTGTACCACCGTTTGATGATCCTGATGTGATTGTTGGCCAAGGTACGGTTGCCCGTGAATTAATGCAACAGCTTAATGATCTTGATGCAGTCTTTATTCCTGTGGGGGGCGGTGGCTTACTTGCAGGCATGGCGGTGTACATTAAATCTTTACGTCCCGATATCAAAGTTATTGGTGTTGAAGCCGACGAGAGTGCTTGTTTAAAAGCTGCGCTTGAGGCTGGCAAACCCGTTGAGCTTGACCGCGTTGGCAGCTTTGCGGATGGCGTAGCAGTAAAAATCATCGGTACAGAAACCTTTCGTTTAGCGCAAAAGTTTTGCGATGAAGTTGTCACTGTAACGGGCGATGAAATCTGCGCAGCAATGCAAGATATCTTTGTTTCAACCCGTGCTATAGCGGAGCCTTCAGGAGCACTATCAACTGCGGGTTTAAAGAAGTGGTGCCAACAAAATGGTGTGAAAGGCTTAAACGTAGCTGCGATTTTATCGGGTGCAAACTTAAACTTTGACCGTTTACGTTATGTTGCTGAGCGAACTGCGCTTGGTGAAAAGAACGAGGCACTTCTTGCCGTAACTATCAAAGAAGAAAAGGGCAGCTTCAAGCAGTTTTGCGCTTCTTTAGGTGGGCGTGCAATCACCGAATTTAACTATCGTTATGCAGGACCAGGTGAAGCACAAATTTTTGTTGGTATTGCTTTGAGGCAAGGCCAACAAGAGCTTGATGAGCTGAAAGGCGCACTGACTGAAAATGGTTATACGTTTTGCGATCTATCAGATAACGAGCTGGCTAAATTGCATATTCGTTATATGGTGGGTGGTAAAGCACCGGCTCAGTTGCATGAGCGTCTGTTACGTTTTGAGTTTCCTGAATACCCAGGTGCACTAGCGCGCTTCTTAGATACACTAGGTAGCAATTGGAGTATCACTTTATTCCACTATCGTAATCATGGTGGATCAATTGGTAATGTTCTGGCTGCCTTTGCTATTGAGCCGAGTGATTATGAGGTATTTAACGAGCACTTGAACCGGTTGGGTTATAACGTTCAAGATGAAACAAATAACCCATGCTTTACGCAATTTTTAACCACTCAAGGCCAAGAGTTAGCTGATGTAAAAGCGGCTAATCAATAAAACCGATTTAAGGCTCCTTTTGGAGCCTTGATTTTTTATTGGCTTTTCCTATAGTTAATGGATGGTTTTCAAGCAAGGATGATGCGTGCGTGGAACTCGCTATTACCTAGGGTTACTTTGTTTAATGTGCAGCTTGAGTGCATTGAGTAAGGATAAGGTTACCCTACAATTAAAATGGACTCATCAATTCCAATTTGCTGGCTATTATGTGGCATCACAGAAAGGCTTTTATAAAGAAGCAGGCCTTGATGTAACAATTTTACCCGCCGATCCAAACGACCCTGATACCTTCCCTAAAGTGTTAAGTGGCAAAGCTGACTTTGCAATTACTCACTCAGGCATATTGCAAAAGCGCCAACAAGGAGCGCCAGTTGTTGCCTTAGGAGCCATACTGCAGTTTTCACCTTATTGTTGGATGGTGAAAAATAACTCAGATATTTTTCAGCCTCGAGACTTTGTAGGCAAGAAGATCAGTAAAGTAAGCTCGTTGGAAAACGCCGAATTACTAGTCATGCTTCGTAAAGCTGGATTAGATTATCAACATTTAATAGAGGCAAGCACCGAAGGAGGAATTGAGCAGTGGCTTAATGGTGAGCTTGATGCGGTGCAAGTGTATGTTACCAATGAACCTTATACAATGACGCTGCGTGGTGTAGGGCACCGATTAATCTGCCCACAAAAGTTTGGTCTAAATGTGTATAGCGATATTTTATATACTTCAGAGTCGATGCTCAAAGCTAATCCTGATGTTGTTAACCGCTTTTATCAAGCAAGTATTAAAGGCTGGCGCTATGCATTACACAACATGAATGAGACGATTGCATTGACCAAAAAGCACTATGCGGTTCATAAGAGTATTCAAGAACTTGCCCATGAAGCTGATGTGTTGGTCAATTATATTCAGCCACCAGGAATTAACATCGGCAATATGTCGATGGCTAAATGGCGATTGATTGCGGACTTATATGGACTCAGCCAAGACGAGTTTGATCAAACGTTTGCCGGTTTTATGCATCAACACCAGCAAGATGAGGGATTAGAATTATCTTGGATGCTGATTTTAGCAATTTTATTAAGCATTGCCTGCATTCCATTATATATCCACTTGAACAGAAGTAATCTGCGCTTGTAAAAACTGTTATACTGCATTTTATTTGTTGTCGTTTTGTAGTTATGACCCTTGCTCAGCAGTTTGCTGCCTTAGATACTTTGCTTTTTTCAACCCGCCAGTACTGGCAATGTACCGCATTTGATTATGATGCAATCCCTTGGCCTGAACTTTCGTCTTTATTATGGGCGCTTGACGATCAACAAGTTAGTGAACTAGATAGTGACCAGAATGCGTTATATGCCTATTTTGCAAAGGCAATTAAGGGGCTCGATGAGCTTAAATCGTTATGCGAACTTCCCACAACCCAACAAACCCGAGATGAGTTTCCATTTTGGATCAGTAACGGCATTAAAGGACGTAAGTTCGAGCAACTAAAGGACTTTGTTGCAGCGATTAGCCAGCAGAAGTCACAGTATCCAGTACTTGAATGGTGTGCTGGAAAAGGGCATTTAGGGCGCATGCTCGCTTTTAATGGAGCACCGAGTATTCATAGCATAGAACTACAAGCGCATTTGTGTGAACAAGGTCAACACAGTGCTAATCAACAACAATTACCTATGCAGTTTTCGCAAGCTAATGTACTTACCGATGATGTTACTGAGTATTTTAAAGAGCAACAGCATGCCGTTGCGTTGCACGCCTGTGGTCGATTGCATCAAACATTTATGCAGCAAGCAAGTGATGCTAAAACTCAGCAAATAAGCTTTTCTCCATGTTGTTATCATTTATTCACGGATAACGATTATCAAGCAATGAGCGAGCCTGCAAAGCAAAGCCAGCTTGCGTTGACTCATCGCGATTTAAAATTGGCACTACAAGAAACCGTCACTGCTCCGAGTCGTGTTGATAAAGTACGAAAAACTGAAGTCGAATGGCGGCTTGGTTTTGATGCGTTGCGTAAATCAATCACGGCAGAGCAGCACTATGTTAGTGTCCCGTCGGTGAACAAAGCGATCTTTTCTGATTCTTTTAAATCATTTTGTTTATGGGCTGCTGAGAAAAAATCATTATCACTGCCAGAAGATATTGATTACCATGAATTTTTAGCAATAGGGAAACAACGAAAACGAGTAACTGAGCGTGTTGAACTCGTCCGACATGTGTTCAGAAGGGCAATTGAAGTTTGGCTCGTGCTCGATCGTGCTTTATATTTGCAACAACAAGGGTATCAAGTAACGGTTAGTACGTTTTGTGAAAAGCAGCTCACCCCAAGGAATATCTTGATCCAAGCTAATTATTAAAACATCGTAAAGAGGCGCAATGAGAAAGTTAAAAAATTTATTCGAAAATAATAGACGTTGGGCAGCGCGTACGAGTGAAAATGATCCTGAGTTTTTTAAAATTCTATCAATGCAGCAAAATCCAGAGTACTTGTGGATCGGTTGTTCAGATTCGCGTGTACCGGCTAATGAAATCGTTGACTTGTTACCGGGTGAATTATTTGTTCACCGTAATGTAGCAAATGTCGTTGTTCACACTGATCATAACTGTTTATCAGTAATGCAGTATGCTGTTGAAGTGCTTAAAGTAAAACACATCATGGTGGTCGGTCACTATGGTTGTGGTGGTGTGCAAGCGGTATTAAATGAAGCGAGCTTTGGTTTAATTGATAACTGGCTTCGTCATGTAGGTGATGTAAAAGAAAAACACATCGAACAACTTAACGCATTACCTGAAAAAGAGCGTTTAAATAGTCTGATAGAATTAAACGTTATTGAACAAGTACGTAACGTGTGCCGTACTAACATAGTGCAAGATGCATGGGCGAAAGGCCAAGAGTTAACAATCCATGGTTGGGTTTATGGCTTAGCGAATGGTCACCTCAATGACTTAGAGTCGGTTGTGACGTGTGCTGAAGAAGCTAATGAGACCTATGGTATTGCGGTTAAACGTGTATTTGAACGAGTGGCTGAAAAAAGCTAATACCGAATAAAGTAGAAAAAAGGAGAGCTAATTCGCTCTCCTTTTTTATTGTTCGTCTTGTTTGCTAGCAAGTTGCTGCTCAAGTAATGCAACTTTCTCTTCAAGCTCAGTGAGTTTTTCACGAGTACGAATAAGTACTTGGCTTTGAATATCAAACTCGTCACGGCTTACAAAGTCCATCTCAGCAAGTTTGTTTTGAATAGCTTGCTTAGTTTTGCCTTCGATTGTATCGGCAAGGTTTTTCACACCTTGCGGCATGTTATCAGTAATTTGCTTAGCGATTTCTTCAAGTTTTGCTGGGTTGATCATGTTCGTCCCTTGAGTCACGTAAAAAAACAATCTTACCTTATTGGCTAGGCGTAGTGTAGTGATTACGGTAAAATTGCCCGTCCTGTCTTTGGATAATTTCTTTAGGGGCTTATGAAACTCAACCCAAAACAAGATGAAGCGGTAAAGTATATTAGTGGGCCGTGTCTGGTATTAGCCGGTGCGGGCTCTGGTAAAACGCGTGTTATTACTAATAAAATCGCTTACTTGGTGCAAAAGTGTGAGTATCAAGCACGCAATATTGCTGCGGTAACCTTTACCAACAAAGCAGCAAAAGAGATGCGTGAGCGTGTCACGCAAACACTCGGCAAGCAAGAGTCGAAAGGCTTATGGGTTTCAACGTTTCATACCCTCGGGCTTGAGATAATCAAAAAAGAGCTAACCACTTTAGGATTTAAGCCCGGATTTTCGTTGTTTGATGATCAAGATACCAATCAGCTATTAGCTGAGCTGACCGAAGAAGAGCTTAAAAAAGACAAAGATTTACTCAACCTGCTTAAGATGCAAATAGGCAGCTGGAAGAACGAATTAATTCTACCTGAGCGTGCTATTCGCGAAGCCAGAGAGCCGCAAAAAGCTTTATTTGCCCAGCTGTATGCGCGTTATCAAAATCAACTGAGGGCTTATAATGCGCTTGATTTTGATGATCTGATAATGATCCCCACTTTATTACTTAGCCAAAACGCCACTTCTCGTGAGCGTTGGCAACAGCGTTTTCGTTACTTGCTGGTGGATGAGTATCAAGATACTAATACCAGTCAGTATCAGCTGGTTAAATTATTAGTGGGTGAGCGAGCTCGTTTTACCGTGGTAGGCGATGACGACCAATCAATTTACTCATGGCGCGGTGCCAGACCACAAAACCTTGTGTTATTGAGTAAAGACTTTCCGGGCTTACGTTTGATTAAGCTTGAACAAAACTACCGAAGTGCTGGGCGAATTCTTAAAGCGGCGAATATTTTGATTGCCAATAACCCTCATGAGTTTGATAAAAAGCTATTTAGTGAGCTTGGTTATGGTGAGCCTATCAAGGTCATTGGTTGTCGTGATGAAGAGCATGAATCAGAGCGAGTGGTGGCAGAGATCATTTCTCATAAATTTATGAAACGCACCAGCTATAAAGATTACGCAATTTTATACCGTGGTAACCACCAAGCGAGAGTGTTTGAAAAAGCACTCATGAGCAACCGCATTCCTTATAAGATCAGCGGTGGTATGTCGTTTTTCTCTCGCTCAGAAATTAAAGACATCATGGCTTACTTACGCCTATTGGTGAACCAAGATGACGACAACGCATTTTTACGAATCGTCAATACGCCACGCCGTGAGATTGGTACGGTCACTTTGGAAAAGCTAGGTACGCTTGCTAATGAAAAACATATCAGCTTATTTGCTGCCTGTTTTGAGCCTGAGCTTGCGCATCGACTAAAAGGCCGTGGTTTTAATGCTTTAGCTGGTTTTGCCCGTTGGGTGGTTGAGCTATCTGATAACGCTGTACGTGGTGACACCCTTGAAGCAGTTAAAGAATTAGTTAGGCAAATTAATTACGAAGCATATCTGTACGAGTCATCACCGAGTGCAAAAGCCGCTGAAATGCGCATGAAAAACGTCTCAGAGCTTTATCGTTGGATCACTGATATGCTAACAGGGGACGCAGACAATCCACCGCTGAACCTCGCTGAAGTGGTCAGTAAACTGACCTTACGTGACATGCTTGAACGTAACGAAGAAGAAGACGAATCCGATGCGGTACAATTACTAACGCTACATGCTTCAAAAGGTTTGGAGTACCCGTATGTGTTTATGGTTGGCATGGAAGAGGGGTTATTACCGCACCAAGTGAGCATTGATGAAGATAACGTCGAAGAAGAGCGTCGCCTTGCTTATGTAGGTATTACGCGTGCTCAGCAAGAGCTGGTAATGACCTATGCTAAGTTACGCCGTCAATTTGGTGAAACCTCAGAGACTGAGTTGAGCCGTTTTGTACAGGAATTACCGCAAGATGACCTAGCCTTTGAATCTAAAAAGCCACCGTCATCGCAAGCAGAGCGTATGGAAAAAGGACAGGCTCGTGTGGCTAATCTAAGAGCAATGCTTAAGAAGTAATCGACTTTGCGTTTGGCACGACTTGATCAAAGGGTGCCAGCGCACGTTGTTTTCCAATAAACAAAGATAAGCCATGCTTTTCTAGCAAGGTGCGGTAATTGAAAATAGACGGCCCTTTAGCGATTACTTGGATATTTTGCAGTTTAGTAATCGCCAGCACACCTTGCAGTTGTAAATGATAATTTTCTTGCTGTAGTACTCGTTTGCTGAAGGTTGAGCTTAACAGTAAGTAATCGAACTCGAACTCAGTAAGCAGGTTTAGTTCACAGCGATCTTTAGCAAATTCGTTCAAGCCGATAGATACTCCCAAAGAAATAAGCTCTTTTAAGTTCTCTATTTGCACTGCTGATGCATAACGGATCTCTTGCTCATTAAATAGCAAACAGATTTTGCTCGCATGATTTACTTGTAATAGCTTAGTCAATACTTTGAAATTAATGCGTTCAAGTACTAAGCCTGAGCATGGGAATAATACTTTTTTAAGATTATTCGTATTGATTAACGTAAAAGCTTGTTCAATGAGCTTTAGTTCAACTTCAAAGTGCTGCACGCGATCAGTCGCAAACTTCTTCAAAACTTCAAAGCTAGTACTGCCAAGTACAGGGTGTTCACCAAATGCTTCGAGTAAAGACTCTGGGTGAGGTTGCTCATCAAGGGTAATGATTTCTGCACTTCTAAAGTGCATTGGCAAATCATCCAAGTGATGCATTGATTCTGATTCGTGATGAGTTAGCGACGTATTAAGCAATGGATGAAAAGATTCAAATCGATTACGACCTGCATTTTTAGCGTAATACATAGCAGCATCAGCATCGCGAATAATTTCATCAGTGTGCTTATAACTCGGTTGAGAGTAAGTAATACCAATACTCGCACCGCTTTGAATACATTGACCTTTTAAACAAAACGGCTTTTTCATTATCTCAATAATTCGCTTAGCAACATCTTGTGCTTGCTGCTGCTCTGTTAGATGAGTCAACAACACAACAAATTCATCGCCGCCTAAGCGCGCTAATAAATCATGCTCACGAATACAGTGCGAAAAGGATTCTGCAACACTAATTAAAAACTGATCTCCGGCTTGGTGACCAAGCTGATCATTAATGTCTTTAAATTTATCTAAATCGATAAATAACACTGCAAATTGTTGTTCTGGATAGCGCTGGTAGTGCTGAAGTGTTTTCTCAAGCTGAGTTAAGAATAAACTGCGATTAGGTAAACTAGTGAGAGAATCATGATGGGCATCATGATAAAGCTGTTGCTCTATTTTTTTACGTTCTTCCATCTGCATTTGCAAGTGCATATTAGCTTGGCGTAATTCTTTGGTTTTTTCGGCCACTCTATGTTCAAGCTTTTGATGGCTTTGTTTAAGCGCTTGATTGGCTAAATGTGCTTGGATAACGTTGGCAATTTGATGTGAAACAAAGGTAATGAGCTCACAGTCATCTTGGCTAAATTCATGTTTGTTATTATATGCTTGGCAGACTATTAAACCGATAACACCTTGCGATGTTTTAAGAGGGGCACCTAACCAGCTCGTGGCTGTTTGTTCTCGGGGAACATTAACAGGCTTCTCAACTATGCCAAGTTTAACCAGTTCTTGTTCTCTTTTACTATCAATAAGCTGACATTTTTCGGTACTTAGCACTAATTCACTGTACCCTTTAGCAAACGGACGCGGCTTAGCATTGTTATTATATTCATCAACACAATACGGAAAGCTTAACCAGTTTGTGTTTTCATCATACAGTGCAATATATAAATTATCTGCGTATGTAATTGTTTTAATTATTTCATGCACATGTAGATAAACATCCTCTAAGTTTTCACTGAGCGTAGCTAGCTCTGAGATTTTAAACAGGATCTGTTGTCGCTCGAGGGCATTTTTCCGATGTTGAATTTCTTCGTTGAGGGCTTGGTTACTTTGCGTTAGTGCACGAGTACGAATTTTTACTTCTGATTCTAGTAATTCACGTTTTTTGACCCGCTCAATCGCTGTTGCTAAGTACATCGACATCGCTTCGAGTAGTTCAATTTGCTGCTCGGTATAGCCATTTTGTTCATCGTAACTTTGTGCAACCATTACACCAATGATTGTTTTATCTCGGTATACAGGTACCCCCACCCAATGCTCCGCCGGGGTACCAAATACTTTAAACAGACCTTGCTGCTCTGCTAGCTCTGTTTGTTGTTTAGTAAAGTAACTGGTTTCTCCGTGTTTAAACACATACCCCGTTAATCCTTCCTTAAAGTACTGCTCATATTTTAAAGGCACCGATAAGCCATCTTTTTCATCGGCAAAATAAGACAGTTCGAGGTTATCGTATACAGGATTGTGTAAAACGACGAAAAAATTCTTACTAGGAATAAAATCTTGTAAAATTTCGTGAATAGCTGGATAGAGTAGGGTTAATTCGGCAACAGTGCTGGCCTGCTCTGATAATTGTAAGAGAGCATTTTGCAGGTGATGTGATTGCTTATACTGTTGTAAAAGCGATTTTAAACGAGCATTTTTACGGGCTAGTTTATCAATGTGTGTTGCTGAATCTTCCAATGATTTAGAACCAGATCTTATTATTGTTTAAATATCGTCCTATATAGTTCCACTTTTTTATTAGATCGTCAAGTAACAGTTGTTAACAAAATACTAATTAATTGTGGGGCTAATTCTGCGACAGAGCTAGCCTGGCGAGCAAAAATGGGCACAAAAAAAGGGCTTAAAAAATTTAAGCCCTTAGTATTAGTTTCTGAATTGTTACTTGCTAGTCATAAAGTCGATAGCAGCACTGATTTCTTCATCAGAACAATCCATACATGTACCTTTTGGTGGCATCGCATTGAAGCCATTGATAGCATGATCTAATAGTGTATCTTTACCTTTAGCAATACGAGGAGCCCAATCATCAGCTGATTTAGGAGCACCTAATGCACCAGTACCATGGCATGCAAAACATGCTGCTTGATAAACTTGTTCACCAGAACGAGGGCCAGTAGGCTCAGCAGCGGCCGCAGCTTTATCACCTTCTAGATATACAGAACCAATTGGCGCTAGACGCTTTTTAATAGCATCTTCAGTCAAAGAGTTGTCATACGCTTGTGCATATGCCGTTGTTGCTAGCAGTAATAATGCAGCTGATAGTTTTTTCATTTTGCCTTGCTCACTTCGATTTGAACGTGATCAATCACGATATCTGACGGAAATTAGAACGATTATAACGCTAAGCCACAATTTATAAAATGATCTAAAAGGCTTTTTCTTGATAAAAAACGTCATTTTTTTGCGTTAGCGCAAGAAAAGCCAGCATTAGATGCTGGCCTTAACATAAATAATTAAACGAGTTCTAAGACCTTATTTACTAATTTTTCGATACCTGCATCTGCATCTAAAATGCTTTGCGCCAGCATATATGCAGGAGTCGTGACCACTTTGTGTTGCTCATCAACAACGATATCATTAACTGCACAGCTTTGGTGTGAACCACCAAGTTGTTCAATGGCCGCTGCTGTATCTGCATCATTACCAATGGTTGTTTTGACTCCTTTACCATAGATCATTGGTAACATTGCCGGTGCAATACACATATATCCAGCTGCTTTGTTTGCATCAACAAAGGCCTTTGCTGTTGTAAGTACATCATTTTGCACTTGGGCATCAGCACCTTTTACTGCAAAGTCAGATAAATTTTTCGCGGCACCAAAACCACCTGGTACGATTAAGGCATCAAACTCATTCACATTAAGCTCGGTTAATGCTTTTATTTCACCACGTGCGATACGTGCCGCTTCTACTAATACATTACGGTTTGGAGTCATTTCTTCGCCCGTTAGATGATTAATAGTGTGCATTTGCTCAATATCAGGAGCGAAACATTGATAGCTTGCACCTGCTTTAGCAATGTGTAGTAAAGTTAGGACGGCTTCGTTGATTTCTGCACCATCATAAACACCGCAACCCGCTAAAATTACAGCAACTTTTTTCATTTTTTGTCTCTCCTTAATGTGACTAACGCTAGTGTAACAATTATGCGAGTCAGGCGACAAAATAAAAAATTTTTGATGCTCAGTTACTCGCAAAGCATGATGAATGGCTGTTTATGCCATTTCATAAACAGCTAACGAAAAAAAAAGTATAAAGGATCGCTATGATCTTTGATCCATTATGCTAGAATACTCCTCCGGTTATGAAAAGGGATGTTAATTCGGTATCGAATAAGCACAAGGTAAATCGCTGCTAAAACCGTTTTCCACATCGGATAAAAATAATAAAAAAAGAACCACGCATTATCTTTTTTAAATAAAAACATAGTCTTAATAAAATTTTCCTAAGTGTTTTTACATTTTGGGAGGATTAACTGTGTCCGTTATCTACATAGTTATCCACAGGTTGCTATTGAGTTAAACGCTTGTTGGTTAATAATTCACAGTCGTTTTCTTCATAGCCTTATGGCATGCTTACAAACAATTTAATGTTATTCAATTAGGATCCAATTTCACCATGGCTCAGATCCCTGAAAATCCACTAATTCTTGTTGATGGTTCTTCTTATTTATTCCGTGCGTATCATTCGCCACCGCACCTTACTAATTCTAAAGGTGAAGCGACAGGTGCTATATACGGTGTTGTAAATATGCTGAAGAGTTTGATCAAACAATATGATCCATCACATATGGTTGTAGTGTTTGATGCGAAGGGAAAAACCTTTAGAAATGATATGTACAGCGAATATAAAGCTAATCGTCCACCTATGCCGGATGACTTACGCACACAAATTGCGCCCTTACATAACATTATTAAAGCAATGGGTTTTCCGCTTATCAGTATTGAAGGTGTTGAAGCCGATGATGTGATTGGAACATTTGCACGTATTGCCTCTGAGCAACAGCGCCATGTGCTGATCTCTACCGGCGATAAAGATATGGCGCAGCTAGTAAATGAACATGTAACGCTTATCAACACAATGACCGATAGCATCTCAGATCCAGAAACTGTGGTTGAAAAGTTTGGTGTTGGACCTGAGCTGATCATTGATTACCTTGCCTTAATGGGTGACAAAGTCGATAACATTCCGGGTGTTGATGGCTGTGGTCCAAAAACGGCGGTGAAATGGTTACAAAAATACGGATCATTACAAGGTGTTATTGATCACGCTAGTGAGATCAAAGGCAAGATTGGTGAAAAGCTTGCTGCAGCACTTGATCATTTGCCACTTAGCTATGAGCTGGCAACCATAAAATGTGATGTTGAAGTTGAAACGAACCTTGAAAGTTTCAAACTACAAGAGCCAAACCGTGATGAACTGATTGCACTTTATGGTGAATGTGAGTTCCGCCGTTGGTTAGCTGAGCTACTTGATAACCCTAAAGATGCTGACACTCATTTAGATGTACCAACAGAAGCCAACGAACTACCTAAAGTGGCTGATGCGCACTACGAAACAATCTTAACTGAAGAGCAGCTTGATACCTTAGTTGCGCAGTTAAATGACGCCGAGCTTTTTGCCTTTGATACTGAAACAACCAGCCTTGATTACATGCAGGCCCAATTGGTTGGTATGAGCTTTGCGGTTAAAGCCGGTGAAGCGGCTTACCTTCCGGTTGCTCACGATTACCCAGATGCGCCAGAGCAATTAAGCTTAGACACAGTTATGGCAAAAATTGGCCCAATCTTAGCTGACGAAAACAAGGCAAAAGTAGGCCAGAATCTAAAATACGATAAAAGTGTATTAGCGAATGCAGGCTTTGAATTAAAGGGTATTAAGTACGACACTATGTTGGAGTCGTATGTATTTAATAGTGTAGGCAGCCGTCATGATATGGATTCGCTGGCACTTAAATACCTAGGCCACAAAAATATCAGCTTCGAAGATATTGCTGGTAAAGGTAAAAAGCAGCTGACATTTAATCAAATTGAGCTCGAAAAAGCCGCACCATACGCTGCTGAAGATGCAGATATAACGCTTCGTCTTCATCAAGTGTTATGGCCAAAAATCGATGCTGATAGCCAATTAAAATCGGTATTCGAAGACATTGAATTACCACTTGTGTCGGTGCTTTCTGATATTGAACGTACCGGTGTTGCAATTGATAGCAACATGCTGGCAGCTCACAGCCAGCGTTTAGGCGAACGTTTATTAGAGCTTGAGCAAGAAGCCTATGATATGGCTGGTGAAAAGTTTAACTTAGGTTCACCTAAGCAGCTGCAAGCAATCTTGTTTGAAAAGCTAGAGCTTCCGGTTATCAAGAAAACACCAAAAGGTGCACCGTCGACGGCAGAAGAAGTATTGCAAGAACTTGCTCATGATTACCCGCTACCTAAGGTAATTATTGAACACCGTGGTTTATCGAAACTGAAATCAACGTACACAGATAAACTACCGTTAATGGTGAATGAGCGCACTAAGCGTGTGCATACTTCTTACCATCAAGCGGTAACAGCAACGGGGCGTTTAAGTTCAACGGATCCAAACTTACAGAATATTCCAATTCGTTCGGAAGAGGGTCGTCGTATTCGTGAAGCCTTTATTGCTGCACCTGGCCATAAAATTGTCGCTGCCGATTACAGCCAAATTGAATTGCGTATCATGGCGCACTTATCACAAGATAAAGGCCTACTTACCGCGTTTGCTAATGGCTTAGATGTTCATAGCGCCACCGCAGCAGAAGTATTCGGCGTTAGCCTTGAAGAGGTTACCAGCGATATGCGCCGTAAAGCCAAAGCGGTTAACTTTGGTTTAATTTATGGCATGTCAGCGTTTGGTTTATCACGTCAGTTAGATGTACCACGTCATGAAGCACAGCATTATATTGATAAATATTTCGAGCGTTTCCCGGGCGTACTTGAGTACATGGAAACTACCCGTGAAAAAGCGGCTGATAAAGGTTATGTAGAGACTATTTTTGGTCGTCGCTTACATTTACCAGAAATCAACGCCCGTAACGGTGCTCGTCGCAAAGCCGCTGAGCGTGCAGCTATCAATGCGCCAATGCAAGGTACTGCTGCTGATATCATCAAAAAAGCGATGCTTAAAGTTCATCAGTGGGTAAACGCACAAGCTGAAGGGTCAGTGAAGCTTCTAATGCAAGTGCACGATGAATTAGTGTTCGAAATTAAAGAAGAGTGTGTTGACGACTATAAAGCTGAAATCTGTAAGCTAATGTCAGAAGCTGCCACTCTTGATGTGCCACTGATTGTTGAAGCCGACAGCGGTGACAACTGGCAACAAGCACACTAATAGTCGCAATAGGTGAGAGCTGTCAGCTATCAGCCGTCAGCTTTCAGACTGAAAGTTAGCGAGTTTCTAGGGGAAAGTTAGAGCTGTCAGCTATCAGCCGTCAGCTTTCAGACTAAAAGTTAGCGATTTGCTTGACCGTTATACCGTATTTATCTCGAATCTAGCTTCCAATTTAAGGGTCGCGGCATAAAGGCGCTGCTACAGGTAGGCGTGAAACTTGTTTCGCGCGTCTGACCGCTGAAGGCTGAAGGCTGAAAGCTGATCGCTTCTGTATACAGAACATCACTTCTAGCGACCCGACTTAACCAAAAATAAATCATTACTCGTTAACTATAACCCCAACTCTTGTAACCTTTTTACATGTTGACGATAAAGCTCAACAGGGTCGACTTCGCGTAAATGATGCAAACCTATAAATTGATTGATTTCGTCTAAATGATTCATTTTATAATCATCTTTAATGACATGACCTAAGTGGCTACTACAGCGTGAAATCAGGCCATCATCTTGACCTACGATCAATATTGATCCAAGCAGCATAGATAAGTCGGTTGGATCAAGAATATTGGTAAGCGCTGCTGTGCCACTCCACGAAAAATAATACACCCCATTACTGGCAAGCATTTGTCCTTGCTCGCATGCCGTTGGCGGTAAACCTTCTGGGTACTTTTGATTGAATACAGAGGCTCCTTGGCTGGTTAAGCTATATAATGCTGCTAACGGATCTTGCGGTAAATCACTGTGACCTGATAGTAACGAAATCATGCTGCCTAGTGCTGCAAATACTAGCTTAAACGAATGTTCAGATGGTGAGTTTGGTTTTATTTCTTCGCGAATAAGATCAGCAAGTGTACTGCCATAGTTTGCACCCCCGATACTGGTCACAGAGGCAACTAAGTTAGGCGAGATCGAAGCGACATAGCGAACCGTTTGCGCTCCTTGACTATGACCAATTAAGTTAACCTTTTCTGCGCCCGTGAGTGCCAAAATATGATTAACCTGAGCCAGTAATTGTTGACCACGAAACTCTGAACTGTGAACAGCTGACACAGCAGCAACAAAAACCTGGTGGCCATCAAGCGATAAAGTGCTAGGGATATTATGAAAATAGTCAACGCCTAATAGGCTATCAAAACCTAACAGCCCATGTACCAAAACAATCGGGTATTGAGTGCTATTATTTTTCGCGTGACAGGGTAAGCTCAGCGAAATGAGTAAGATGGTAGCTAGTGCTAGGAGGCATTTTTTCATTCCTTTTTACTCTTGTGCTAAGTTTTTGCCATCAACATGTATTAATAATGCTGCTATTTTCTCTGATTAATTTAACGATACCTTAAATAACCACTTGATGTAATGTTAATTATAGGTAAACAAGAAAAGATAGTTTTAGAGTTTCGTTATATGTTTATCAAATCGAGCGTTTTCATTGCGGATGCAATTTCTTTTTAACGCGGACTTTGTTAAAGTCCGCGCCGTCCTCATCCTGTAGGACATCCTGTTGATGATGCATCTGAAAAGATGCAACGTATTGATAGCTTCTCCCCAGTTTGCTATACCGGCTCGCTTGTTATTGAGCGAGCCGTTTTTTCTCTTCTTATCATACAATTCATTGCACAAATTAACGCAGGTGATACCATCTAATAGATTGTTATTATCTTCGAAGGAATGCGTTATGTTTAAATCTGTGGCCTTTGCCGCCTTATCATTATCAAGTTTATTAGTTGCTCCTTTTGCTAGTGCAAACTGGCAGGTTAACAATGAGCAAAGCAAGGTTAGCTTTGTATCTATCAAAAAGAATTCAATTGCTGAAGCGCATCATTTCAAAAAAGTATCAGGTACGTTGAATGAGCAAGGTCAATTCAAGTTAATGATCGATCTTAGCTCTGTTGAAACGCTAATTCCTATCCGTAATGAGCGCATGACTAAATTGTTGTTCGAAACAGCTGAGTTTCCTCATGCAGTTTTAACTGCTGATTTAAGTAAATCATTATTAGCACTGAAGCCAGGACAACATGTATTAACTGGTTTGAAAGCCGAGCTTGACTTCCATGGCAATAAAAAAGAGTTAACGATTGATGTACTGGCAAACATGTCACCCAATGGTGATGTGACAGTTTCTTCGTTCTCACCAGTGATTATTAATGCAGCTGATTTCAAAGTAACAGAAGGCATTGCACAGCTACAAAAGCTTGCTGGTTTACCATCTATTGCAACAGCTGTTCCTGTAACTTTTTCTTTGACGCTCGATAAAGATAAGTAATGCAGTCGCTTGCCGAGCTAGAAGCTGCACTTGCAGAGCCTGATAAACCTTTTGATCAATGGCAACCAGACAATTGTGGTCAGTTGCCTATTGAGATCAATGGTCAAGGAGTGTGGTTTTATGCTGGCAGCGAAATTCAACGGGAGGCAATGGTCAAACTATTTGCATCCGTACTTTGTAAAGAAGCCAATACTTACTATTTAAAAACGCCAGTAGAGAAAATGGCGATTACAGTCATTGATGTGCCATTTGTTATTGTTGATTGGTATTTTGAAGAGACCGAGCAAGGGCAGGCTTTATGCTGTGTTGATAATCTACAACGCACTTGGTTAGTGACATCATCGCAACCACTACAATTACGCAAATTTGAAAATCTGCAGGTACCTTATTTACAGTTAGCACATGGGTTAGTGGCAAGAGTATCGAGAAATGTTTATTATCAATGGGCTGAAATAGCCTGCTCAGACGAGCAGGGCTACTTTATAGAGTCATTAGGTAAGCGTTATTACTTGGCCTAAGCTTCTGGTTCTTCTTCAGATTCAGGAGTTTGAACTTCAATTGGCCCTAAGAACCATTCATCTAGCTTTTTAGCAACTTCTGGCAAGCCTGTTCCTTTTAATGATGAAAATGCATGAACAGTAATATCACCTTCCAAGCTACTTAGCTCACGGCGAACTTGTAAAACTTGTGCTTTACGTGCACCCTGTTTTAATTTGTCGGCTTTAGTTAAAAGTGCAAGCACTGGGATCTCACTGCCAACGGCCCAGTCAATTAAGTCACGATCAAGATCTTTTAGTGGATGACGAATATCCATTAAAATAACAATCCCTTTCAAACTTTGGCGCTTTTGTAAGTACTCACCTAACGATTTTTGCCATTTCTTCTTCATTTCGATTGGCACTTTCGCAAAGCCATAACCAGGTAAGTCGATAAGGCGTTTATCAGCATCAAGCTCAAAAGTATTGATCAACTGAGTACGACCCGGCGTTTTAGAGGTACGTGCTAACTTTTGATCAGTTAGCGTATTAAGGGCACTTGATTTACCCGCATTAGAGCGACCAGCAAACGCGACTTCAATCCCCGTATCAGCAGGCAAGCGTGAGATGTCAGGTGCGCTAGTAACAAAGGACGCAGTATTGTATTTGATACGAGATTTGAGCACAGGCTCTCCTAATCTTTTATAAATAATGTTGAACAGTGACTAAAATTCACTTAAGACGCGTATTTTATACTATTAAAGCAGCATTCAAAAGCGTATTTAAGCGTGCTAAATTTAGTTACTTAGTGGGAAAATTTCTAGATAGAAACTTAATCTAAGTCAAATCCCTATAAATTATGAGCTTAAAGTGGGCAGAAAACGTGCCAGAGAATTTATTATCGTGTAGAATATAGAAATCACAACATCCATATTGTAGATGATACAGGGTCGGAAACAGAGAATTCACCATGAAAAAAATAGCACTATCTTTAACTATATTGCTTGGAACGTTGTCAGCAAGCAACGCAACAGCATTTGATGGCGATGTAAACGCAGGTAAAGAGAAATCGGCAACGTGTGCGGCCTGTCACGGCCCAGACGGTAATGCACCGGTTAATATCTACCCTAAAATTGCAGGCCAACACGCAGATTATATCTATAAACAATTACAAGAGTTTAAATTAGGTATGACGTCTGGCGGCAAAGAAGGCCGTATGGATCCAGTAATGAGTGGTATGGCTATGCCGCTTAGCGATCAAGACATGAAAGACCTAGCAGCTTACTTCTCTTCTTTAAATATGTCTGAAGGTTCAACACCTAAAGATGTAGTAGAAGTGGGTCAGCAGCTTTATAAAGCCGGTGATGCAGAGCGTGGTATTCCAGCATGTGCTGCGTGTCACGGTCCTCGTGGTAACGGTACATCACTTGCTAAATTCCCAAAAATTTCGTTCCAACACCCAGAATACATCAAGTCTCAACTTGAAAAATTCCGTGATGGTACACGCAATAATGACCTAAACGGCATGATGCAAGACATCGCTAAAAAATTAACAGACAAAGACATCGAAGTTCTTTCAAAATACTTAGGTGGCTTACACTAAAGTCTGATTGCCGAATGTAAATATTGGCATTAAAGTGTACAAATTGTAAAAAAAGCAGCGCAAGCTGCTTTTTTTTCATATTTATCTCATCGAAATTTCTTACTTCCTTGTGAGACATTGCCCACACTTCAATGTGAGCTAAATCTTATTTTTATTTTTTTTTATAATATAACAAATTGTTTTAAAAGGTAATTGTCGTTTTTTAATCTTTTGACTGTAAGAAAAGTTATATAAATTAGTTGTAACAAAATTATTAATGAGTAAATTAACCACTGTCGCTGAGACAATAAAAACAACAAGGACAAAGCAATAAGGAAAGTGATTGCGGCAAATCTTTAGGGGGTTACATCGTTTGATGTACTAAAGGAAATAACAAAAAAGTGTCAGGATTGACCGAGAATAATAAAAGCTCACGGAAGTTTAATAATAAAAACAAAATGGAATGCTACACGGAAGGTTTAAAAATAACAAAATGGATAAAAAATAATAATAAAAATAATAAAGACTAAAAGTCGAAGGGAGAAGTGTCCAAATTATTGGCGCTCAGATTAGTAGGCGGTAGAGATGTTTTCTCTACCGCCTTTTTATTTGTCCTGTTACAATAGCCACCGTTTGTACTAATACCAATCGACTTAAATATTTAGCTGCTAAATAACTTAACACGATTGATATGAGAGTATGAAAAGTGCGCAGTTCGTCATGTTGACAAACCACATCCGCACACCGAATTCTTCTGGTTATGCCAGCATTACAATGCCGCTAAAGGTGTTGTGCACAACCTCTTAAGTGAGACGATCAAGATATGAGTAGAAAGAAAAAGTCGCGTAAAATTCCATCAAATGGCCCGGTACGTCTGAGTAAAGAAAAACTTAGAGAGATGCGAGCGTTGAAGGAGCAGCGAGTTAAAAAGACCAAAGGTGCTAAACCAGGTTCTCGAAACGCCCCTGACGTGCAAAAGGGAGAGAACACAAAGGCTAATAACCAACCGAAAGATAAACGTGTTGGTAGCAAAAAGCCAGTTTCATTAGTTGCGCCTAAAGCTGAACCAAAAGTTGAAATGAAACGTAACTTAAAACCAATGGTTGAGCTTAAGAAAGTTAATGAGCCAGAGCTAACACCAGAGCAAGAGCTAGAAGCATTAGAAAATGATGAGCGCTTATTAAAGCTTGTTGAGCGTCACGAACGTGGTGAGCTGTTAACAGGTAAAGATGCTAAGTACTTCAATAGTCGTATCGCACGTCACCAAGAGTTATGTGAACTGCTAGGTATTGAAGACGAAGACGAGTACGAAGATGACTTTGAAGATGATTCATACGATGAAGGTGAATCTGACTTCGATAAGTACTTATCTGATGACCTAGCAAACGAATGGTTAGATGACGAAGATGAGGATGAACGATGAGCATACCCTTGATTATTGCCATAGTTATTGGTGCGGCAATTATCGCAGGACTTGCGTTTTATGCAGGACAACTTCTGTATAAACTAAAAGAGCAAAATAAGCTTATCGCTAAGAAAAAAGCTGAGTATGCGCTAAAGCTTGCTGACTCAAAAGCAAAGCGTAATGCAAAGTTAGCCGACAGCATTCATTTAATTGCCCGTGCGATGAATGAAGAGCAATGTGAGTTCTCAGAAGGCTGTCTACGCATTTGGGTGCTGATCTCTCAATACAGCTTTGCAGAAGAGTTTGAGTTAAGTGAGCGCTACCCAGGCATATTCAAAATGTACGAAGTTGTAAAAGACATGCCAACGCACGATGCCCGTAAAAAGTACTCTAAAAAAGAGATCTTTAAAATGGACACCACTCGTTGGCGTGCTGAAGAGCAGCATAGCGATGAGATTAAAGCAGATTGCGCACGTATCATTGAAGAGTTTAAAGCAGCTCCAGGCAGCGAAAACGTAGTATTTAATTAAGTTGACGTATCGTTGAATTAAGCTAATTAAACAGCAGAGCCTAGGCTCTGCTTTTTGTTGTTAAATTACTCGTGAGAAACGAGTTTGCTTGATTTGTTGTTGTAGGTGCGCATCAAAGCACATACAAATAATACGAATAAATAAATTACCGCGGGCTGTTACTGTGATCTTATCTTGGCTAACAGACACCAAGCCATCAGCTAGTAATGGGTCCAGTGCTTGCAATGCCTCACAGAAATAGCTGGCAAAGTTGATATTAAACTGTTTTTCGATTGAGGGAATATCCAGCTCAAACTGGCAGATCAATTGTTTGATCACTGCTGCACGTAAAGTATCGTCATCAGTGAGAGCGACACCTTTACATACTGCATTGCCAAAGCCTTCTTGCACGGCTTTGTAATAGTGCTTTAACTCTTTTTCGTTTTGTAAAATGGCATTGCCAATTTGCGAAATTGACGACACACCCAAACCTAATAAGTCACACTGACCATGTGTTGTGTAACCTTGGAAATTACGGTGTAATTTACCTTCATTTTGGGCAATCGCTAGTTCATTATCCTTACGAGCAAAGTGATCCATACCGATAAACTGATAGCCCGCCGCTAACATTTGCTCAAGTGTATTTTTGAACATAGTAAGTTTATCGCCAGCAGAAGGTAAGTCAGCGTCTTTAATTTTACGTTGCGCTGCAAATCTATCTGGTAAATGAGCGTAATTAAACACAGACACGCGATCAGGATTTAGCTCAATCAGCTGTGCAATCGTCTCTTTAAAGCTTTCAGGTGTCTGTAATGGCAAACCGTAAATCATATCGGCATTAATTGATTTAAAGCCAAGCTCACGAGCCTCGCTAATTAAACCTTTTACTGACTGCACGCTTTGCGGACGATTAACCGCCAGCTGTACAGCATCATTAAAATCTTGAATACCAAACGAGACACGATTAAAGCCAAGCTTACGTAGATGTACTAACATGCCATCAGCTAAAGAGCGAGGGTCAATCTCAATTCCGCGCTCAGCATCATCAGCAAAATTAAAATGCTGCTCAACTAACGCCATTAAGCGGCTCATTTGCTCTGTAGATAAAAACGTTGGCGTACCACCCCCTAAATGCAGTTGCTCAACGTTATAATCAGCAAAAAGCGTTGCCTGCTCAGCAATCTCAAGCGCTAAATTATCGAGGTATAAATCGGCTTTAGACTGATGACGAGTGATCACCTTATTACAACCACAGTAATAACAAAGCTGACTGCAAAAAGGGATATGGATATACAACGATAAAGAACGGCTTTTCGATGCCGCAATCGCGTTAATCATATCTTGTTGGTTATAACCATCAGCTAGAGACAACGCAGTGGGGTAAGATGTATATCTTGGCCCTGAAATATTGTATTTATTGATCAAAGATTGATCCCAGCTTGGTAAATTTATCACAGTCAGCACTCCGCAATTGATTGAGCGGCTATTTTAACGAGTTTAGTGATTTAGCTATTTGATCTAGAACAATGTCGGAGGCTAGAAATCAATCGACATGCTTTAAGGTCGTTGAAAAAACAAAGAGTTTACTATTTGAGCAAATAGTTTAAGGATTTTTAAAATAAAGAGTTTTGCTAGTGACAAGGTTACAAAAACTTTTTATACTGCAACCCGCTTTAGTGAGTTAGCCCTCCTAAACGCATCTCAAAATTAGCAAAAGCTAATACAATGGCCCCTTAGCTCAGTTGGTTAGAGCACACGACTCATAATCGTTAGGTCCCCAGTTCAAGTCTGGGAGGGGCCACCATTTTTAAAAGCTTCCCAAGTAAACACCTACTAACAGAAATTACCCTGTGCTACTTTTCAATATAGCAAATTAATATAATTGTGTAACCTCACTTGCGTTCCACTAATGTTTGCATATTTGTTTTTATAAATTAATACTTCATAGTAAAGTTTTATTTAAATAGTAGGGAACGCTATGGATAACGAGTTAGGACAGATATCACTTTATTTATCTAAGAAAGGTAAAATTTTTAGTGATTTGATTGATGTTGAAAAAATGCCGCAGGTAGAAAGTGACTCTTTTAAAGTTAGAAGCTTTGAGGTTGGAGGTTGTCACTGCGAGTTTTATTGTCATCAAATAAAATCTGACTTATCTCCTCCGCCATGGTTGGACTTTATTAATTCACAGCTAGAGGGGGGTTCCGAAATTAATTTCACAATCTCATCCTTACGTCCAAGTGGGTTATTATTGGTAATGAAAAACGATCGTGTTTTTGCTGCCGCATTTGGGACCCGTGGTCGAAGCTGGTTAAAGAAAAACTTATTTGAGCCAGACTTCGGTATCAAAGTAGCTATGAATTTATGCGGTAATCAAGAAGTTAGACAGGCAAAAAGTTCAGTGCACTCCAGTACAACAAAAATGATTGACCGTCAGTTAAGTAAGCCTTCGGATGCATTTGACTTTGGTATGTCAGAAACTGAATTACTGAGCTATTTATCAGCACACCACTCAGATGATAAAAAAGTTACGTTGCAAGGTAAGAATAACCTAACAGTTAAAGTTGTTGGTGATGATAAGATTAACTGGGAACGTTTGATTTCTAATTTGAATGAGTACCTAGAAGCTTATAATTCAGAAGCTTACAAAGATTTGTTCCCTAATTATCCCAATTTATCTCCGGTTTCCGAAGAAGTGAAAAATGAGCTTGATGAAAAACTTTTGAAGTTAATTCAAGTCGAAGACTTTTCTAAAATACATTTAGCTATTCCAGAGTTCATACCAGATGACGAGTATAGCTTTTCCTACTCGAATTCTGATAAGCGAGAAAATAAAATTTTTTCCCATATTAGCGTTGATGATTTAGCAAAAGTTGTTTTTAAAGATATCAGTAAAATATCGTTAAGTAGCCTGAGTCGCAAAAATATTTATGCATATTCACATGATCAAAACAAGATATTAAGTTATAAAAATTGGTCTCTGTATGAATGTCTTGTTGCCGAAATAGCAGAAGAATCCTGTTATGTTCTTTCTAATGGTGAGTGGAGAAAAGTTGATGATGATTTTTATGAAACAATTAATAACTTTATCAATAAAGAATTGAAAGAAGTTGATATCTCAAGCAGCTATAAAAATATAGATATCTCATGTGGGAAACTCAAGCAAAATAGAGAAGAAAATTTTAATCAAAAATACTGCGACCTTAATCCTGATTCAATAAAATTTGATCAGGCTAAATTACAAATCGGAGAAGGTCGAAAGGATAAAGAGTTTTGTGATATTTTTGAAATTGATAGTCAAGGGAAAGGCAATATAATCCATGTTAAAAAGTATGGAGGGTGTAGCTCAATCAATTATTTATTCTCTCAAGCCCGATTTTATTGTGAATCCTTTTTAGTTGATCCTAAGTTTATTGAACAAATAAGAAACTATATTGAAAAATCAGGCCATCTACAGAAAAATTTATTTTTAGACCATATCAAAGAGATTCCTGAAGAAATATTTGGAACTGATTATTCTGTCAGTCTGTGGTTGCTGTACGATAAAACAAAAATAAAACCTGACAATAATAGCCTGCCACTGATGGCTAAATATGAATTAAAAATGACCTATGAAAGGTTAAGAAGGGTCTTAAAATTTAGTAATGTGAGTTTAAGTATGGTACCTGTTAAAGTTATAAACTTTACAACTTCGAAATAGCTGCAACTATTTACCTTAAATAAACCTCAGTAATTTCAGCCCTGAAATGACCTAGCTCTTGTGATTCAGTTTCGAGAGCTACTTGCCTACTAAGCCCCAAGCTTTTTAGCTCTGCTATTCTCTCTTGTGCGTTACGCCTAAGGCCATGTCCGCCATTAGAAAAGAAGAGTGTGCGACTAGATGCTTTTGAGAATGAGCATGACCATTTATGACCACCACCAATATCATAACGTTGCAACTAGTTAATCTCCCTGCCACGAACTGCTATGGGCTGTGCTCAGCGCCTTTTTAGAGCTGGGAAAAGCGCTTATAAACATAAAGAAACTCTGAAGAGGCTAATCGCATAGGGTTTATTTTGAATTTAAATCACTTGCTAATAGGCACTTTAGGGACATAATAAAAAGATAGGGAAAGGCTTTATATGACACTTGATGAACTAGAACAACATGCCATAGCTTATGCTAAAAAACACAGAACACGTATTGCCCGTGAGTTAACAGACAAAAATCAGTTTCCTCCCGATACAAGACCGGTTTCTGTTTTTATGGCAGGTTCGCCTGGTGCTGGAAAAACGGAAGCTTCAAAAGCTTTTTTAGAAGAGATTGGTGCTGATAATGTACTCAGACTTGATCCCGATGAGTTAAGAGAGCAAATACCTGGTTACACAGGTGATAATTCTTATTTATTTCATCGTGCTGTATCTTTTATTGTAGAGAGGACACTTGACCATGCTTTTAAAAATAAACAGTCATTTTTGTTAGATGGTACCTTGGCAAGTTATGATGTTGCAGAAAAAAATATTGAGCGATCTATTCGTAAAGGTCGAAATGTGCTTATTTTGTTTGTATACCAAAACCCAGAATATGCATGGGAATTTGTTGAAGCTAGAGAGAAGTTAGAAGGGCGTAGAATTTTACCAAATACTTTTATAGATCAATTTTTTGCATCACAAAAAGTTATAAAGGAACTTAAGGCAAAGTTTGGAAGTCAAATTAAAGTAGATTTATTAGTTAAGAATAATAAGGGTCGAACACGCTTTTATCATGATAATGTTCAGGCAATTGAGCATCATTTAGATGAAAAATTCACTAGAGAAGATCTAGAGAGCCTGATAAAATCATCGTCCAGCTCAAAAAACGAGCTTTAGGAGTGCCTATGTTTTCAAATTTAATAAAGCCAAAGCAAGCTCAAAATTCTAAGCTTTCAGACTTTGTACTTGATTCAAGCTCAAGTGAGAAAAAGCGAGTTTATAATCAAGTTATTGAGCGAGCAATTTCCTCTCAAGTACAGGTAGTAAATAAAGCACCTGCTGGCCATAAGTAATTATTAAAAGTCCCTATGTGGGACTTTTTTGCTTAAGAAAGAAACACAATTTCAAATAGGTAGTTAAATTAAACACCTCTTATAGACCCAAAATTCTTTTATTAGCTTTACTAGCTTAATCTCAAAAATTTCTACACCTCTTTTTTATCCTTAAAATTCAACGAAATAAAATTATTTTTAATTTTTTAAAAATATTTTGTCAGGTTTTTTGAGTTTGTCTCGTCTATAGCTGCAAATGACACGAAGTTGTTCTATTTGGTGGTAGCGATAGGCAGTGTCTTATGTATCTATTTTTACGAAAAGGACAAACTCATGACGACTACAACCTCAACTGTGAATACGCTAAAACTTGATTCAATGAACGCACCATTTAGTGATGCTACTCTTTGGTTAAAAGAAGGATGGGGGCTATTTAAAAAAGCACCGTTTAAACTTTTCTTACTTATGACGCTGTTCGCTATTGTACCTGGTGTGGTGCAACTATTGCCTGCACCTACAGGTTTAACCGTATCAAAATGGTTAGCGCCTATGCTTATGGCAACGGTATGGCCTTTGTTGTTTAACTTGAATAATAACCAGAGATTTTCATTTAGGCACAATGCAACATGGGCGAAGTGGGGCAGAGTTGCGATTTGGTCTGTTGTGGGTATTTTACTGGCGCTGGTGCAATTTGCTGTTGGCAGTGCTTTGATCGGTAGTGAGCAGTTATCGGTATTATTGTCTGGTCAATTTGTTGATGTTGAGCGCTGGCGCGTAGGGGTTATGTTTGTATCAATTGTCCCTATAAATATGCTGCTTATGTTTGTGGTGCCCCTGTTACTTTTAAATAATGCTTCGCTTATTTCAGCTGTAAAAGAAAGTATTACAACCGCATTAACGGTGATTAAACCATTAAGCATGCTTTGTTTGATTAATATGCTTGTTACCTTTGTTGCCCCTTATAGTCTTTTACCCATGCTATTGGTGGGGCCTGTATTAGCATGTGCCTTCTTTTGTGCCTATAATCGCTTGTTCAAATAATAATAAAAACATGGAAGTACAGTGAAAGCTGACGTTCAAATAAACTCGTTGCTGAATGAATACGCGCCGTTGTTGGCGCGTGTTGCTGCAACCTACGAGATAAACCAAGCGCTGCAAGATGAGCTCATTCAAGAGATGTCGCTGGCTGTTTGGCGCGCTTTTGAAAGTAGCGGCTCATCTCCCGATATTGCCTTTCGAGGTGATGCCAGCATGAAAACCTATATTGCCCGAATAGCTCACAATAAAGCGGTTGATCATGTCATTAAAGAGCAAAACCGCAAAGAGATGGCAAGCTCTGAAAGTATTAATTACACCCACGCCTTAAGTGCTCATAAATCACCAGACGACAGTTTAGATTTAATGGCCGCCCTTCGTAAATTAGCGCTGAAATACCGGCAGGTGCTTGCTTTACAGCTTGAAGGGTTTAATCAAAATGAGATAGCTCAAACGCTGGGATTGTCTGAAGATGCAGTTGCTAAACGTGCAAGTAGAGCAAGACAACAACTTGCGAGCCTAATGGAGTAATAAAGTGAATAAATTCGAAGCAGATGATCAATTAGCCAAGTGGCAGCAGGCATTCGTGCAGGCAACCCCGAAAGTGGATAGCGCGGCGTTAATTGCACAAACACAAAAGTCGCGAACTAAGTTAAAGCTAAAAGGTTTAATCGACTCTTTATTAGGTGTTGTGGTAACCGTATTTTGTATTTACGCCATGTTGTTTGAGGCAAAAAATACCTATGAAACCATTATGTTTGCGCTATTAGTGCCTATTCCTCTAGGTTTTGGAATTTGGTCATACCGTTTAAGACGAAAGCTTTGGCGAGCAGAAACACTAGACGTCAATGCAATGCTTAATTTTAAAGAAAACCAGCTGAAGCACCAAGTTCATTACTGGCATGTGAGTTTTATTGGCTGCGTTGTGCTTTGGTGCGCTTTGCTAATCGTTGCCTTGTTTAATATGGTTATGTTTAAAACATACAGCCTATGGCTTATCCAGCTTGGCATTAATGGCATTATCGTACTGGCTGTTTATATACGTTATAAAAAACTAAGAGCACAGCTTGCTAAAGCGCTAGAGAGTATTCAAGCAATGCGTGGATAATGCTTCTTGACGAGCCGTTCCTAAAACTTATATAACGTGTTATTCAAATAATAATAAAGGATATATAGATGGAAGTTTTATACAGTATTTTGTTTTGGGGATCGCCTGTCGGCTTGGGTTTGTTCTTTTTCTTATCATGCACGGGGGCTGGGGTGCTTTTTTGGGGGATTGCACAGCTTAAGAAAGCTTCATCTAATTAAAAAGCTGATGTGTGAAAACATCGGCTCATAACGACTTCGACTTGCGAAATATACGCTAATTAAATGAGTTGTTAGGAATACCATTACGGTCTTCACCTTATCGCTTTTCTCCCTCTCACCGCTCAGATATGCCGCTTATCTTTTTTTGATAAGAATTGTTACATATTCGGTTTTATTGTTTTGGTTGAGAGGTTTATTATGGAGAAAGCGAAAAACTAATGATTAATTAGGTTTGCTAGTTTTTCGATAAATACATCAAAAAATAATTAGTACGGGACTCCCATGAAAAAAGTAACACTTACCGCGGCAAGTATTGCACTAGCCCTCGGTCTTGTTGGTTGTGGTGAAAAAGAACAAGAAACTAAAGCACCAGCAACTGCGGCCGTCACTGAAGCAAAAGCACCTTTAAATTCAGGTATTGAACTGGCGAACATGGACAAGTCTGTTCGCGCACAAGATGACTTTTACTATCACGTAAACGGCGAATGGTTAGAAAAAACAGAAATTCCGGGTGATAAATCAAACTATGGTTCATTCACTCAGCTTTATGATGATTCGCAAAAAGCGATGAAAGAAGTGCTAGAAAAGGCAGCGACAAACACTAATGTTAAACCGGGGTCAGATGAAGCTAAGTTAGCGGCGTTCTATAACAGCTATATGGATGAAGCAGGCCGTGAAGCGGCTGGTATCAAACCATTAACGCCAGTACTTGCAAGCGTTGATGCAGTAAAGAGCAAGCCTGAGCTTGTTGCTTTAATGGCTGAACTTCGCATTAAAGGTGGTAGCTTACCATTTGGTTATTATGTCAATAATGATGCAAAAAACTCGAGCGAATACGCGATGTATGTTTATCAGTCTGGTTTAGGTTTACCAGATCGTGATTATTATCTAAAAGACGATGAAAAATTCACAAAAATTCGTGAAGCTTACCAAGCATACGTTACAGCTATCTTAAGTAAAGCGGGTGTAGCAGATGCAGAATCTGCGGCTAAAGCTATTATTGATCTTGAAACAAGCATTGCTGATGCGCAGTGGAGCCGTGTTGAAAGTCGTGATGCTACTAAATCTTACAACAAGATGAGCGTTGCAGATGCTAACAAACTTACTGGCGACTTTGACTTTGCAGCTTACCTTGATGCGTCAGGTATTAAAACTGAAGAGGTAATCATTCGCCAACCTAGTTACCTAGAAAAATTTGCAGGTATCTACAAGGATACAGACTTAGCAACTTGGCAGAATTACCTTAAGTTCCACTTTGTGAGCAACTACGCTGCACTATTAGATAAAGAGCTTGTAGATCTTAACTTTGATTTTTACAGCACAACGCTTCGTGGTGTGACTGAGCAATCTCCGCTTTGGAAAAAAGCAGTTGATGCATCAAACGGTGTATTAGGTGAAATGCTTGGTAAAGTATACGTTAAAGATAACTTCCCACCTGAAGCGAAAGCGCGTATGGAAGAGTTAGTTGATAACGTAATTAGAGGTTACGCAGTTGCGATTGAAAACCTTGAGTGGATGAGCCCAGAAACAAAAATCGCTGCAAAAGAAAAGCTTGATAAGTTCACGCCAAAAATCGGTTACCCAGATAAATGGAAAGACTACTCAGCACTTGAAGTTAAAAGCGATGATTTAGTCGGTAATTACATTCGCCACAGCGAATGGGAGTATGCCGATATGATTGCTAAACTAGGTAAGCCAGTTGATCGTTCTGAGTGGCACATGACACCACAAACAGTAAACGCTTACTACAACCCAGTGAACAACGAAATCGTATTCCCTGCGGCTATCTTACAACCGCCATTCTTTAACCTTGAAGCCGATGACGCTGTTAACTACGGTGCAATCGGTGCGGTAATCGGCCACGAACTTGGTCACGGTTTTGATGACCAAGGTGCGAAATACGATGGTGACGGAAACTTACGTAACTGGTGGAGCGAATCAGACCTTAAACAGTTTGAAGAGCGCACAGGTCAGCTAGTTGCTCAGTATAATGAATATAAGCCGTTTGAAGATGCTAGCGTAAATGGTGAGCTAACATTAGGTGAAAATATTGGTGACTTAGGCGGCTTAACAGTTGCCTATACTGCTTACCAATTATCACTTGGTGATGAAAAAGCGCCTGTGATTGATGGTTACACGGGTGATCAACGTTTCTTCATGGGATGGTCACAAATTTGGCGTCGTAAATACCGTGACGAAGAGTTACGCAACCGCCTAATGACAGACCCGCATTCACCAAGCCACTACCGTGTAATCGGTATTCTTTCAAACATGCCAGAATTCTATCAGGCGTTTGATGTGAAAGAAGGCGACAAGATGTATATCAAACCAGAAGATCGCGTAAAAATCTGGTAATTGATTATCGATTTAAAAAGGCTCTGAGTGAACGCTCAGAGCCTTTTTTGTTTTAGGAGCAGAAAGCTTTTAGCCGTCAGTTTGAAGCTGAACTAATGGGGTATGTTAGTACTGCGTTCATTTGCTGTTATGGTGGTGAGCGCTAGAAAGTCGCGCAAAAATATATTCACAAAGAGAAGTGAATGAGAAGAGAAAGAGTAAACCAAAAAGATATCTTAATTTATTTCTCTTTAGCGCTGCGTCTCTTGGCCTCTTTGTGAAAATTACCGAAGTCTGTTTGCACAAAGAGAAGTGAATGAGAAAAGAATGAGGAAACCACAAGATCATTTTTTACTTTCTCTAAAGCGCAGCGTCTCATGATCTCTTTGTGATAATTTGGTTTTCTCTGTGGTTCAAATATGTTTTTCACAAAGAGAAGTGAATGAGGAAAACAAAAAATATTTTGTTTACCTCATCAGCCAAGCGCCTCAAAATCTCTTTGTGCGATTAAATGTCTTTGCTGTAGGCGTGATATTTATTTCGCGCGAAGGAAATTAAACCATAATCGCATCTTTAAGATACTGGAATAACTCTTTGTACGCTTTGGCTGGCTTTTCAGCTTTTACTTCTTTTGCGGCGCTGCGTACTAACTGGCGCATTTTTTGGCGCTCAAGAGAAGGGTATTGATCAATTGTTGAATTGATTAGATCGTCACCTTGTTTGATTAAATCATCACGTAGCGTTTCGATTTTGTTCATCAAAACATCCGCTTGGTTGTTTTTGTTGAGCATAATATCGATCATCGCTTGGATTTCATCAACGTTTTCAGTAGTACGTAATACTTTTGCGATATAGTTTAAGTTACGACGGTAAGCATCGCTCTTATCACTTACTTTATCAGAAACAACAAGGGCTTCTTTTAAATCGTGATTGAGTGGTAAGCGATCGCGTTGCTTTTTCGGCATTTTCGCGATTTCAGCACCCAAACCATGATATTGCATGGCTTCACGTTTTAACTCGCTTTTTGATACGTAAATAATTTCTTCTTCGATAAGTGGCTTTTTCTTCTTCGCCATAAGGATGCTCATTCAGTAAACTTAACTATTCGCTATTATACGTCATTTAGTTAATGATTAATATTAGCTGATGCACGTCTCGCAGTGTGTTAGCATTCGCTACACTATAAAAAATATCAGAACCTAGGACACACAAGATGAAAGATCCTATTTATCAACACATTTCTGAAGTGAAAGACGCGGTAAGCGAAGTACTTGAGCATGCAAGAAAGTTGGGTGCTACTGCTGCAGAAGCGGCGATGTCGAGCACGTCAGGTTTGTCTGTTAGTACGCGCATGGGCGAAGTTGAAACAATAGAGTTTAACCAAGACGGTGGCTTAGGTATTAGTGTTTATGTGGGGAATAACAAAGGCTCTGCTTCAACGGCTGATTTAAACCCTAAAACATTACGTACAGTGGTCGAAAAAGCCATTGATATTGCTAAATTCACTTCAGATGATCCATACAATGGTATCGCTGATAAAGAACTGCTTGAATTCGCACCACTTGATTTAGATCTGTATCACCCGTGGGAAGTAAGCCCAGAGCAAGGTATTGAGCTTTGCCATCAAGCAGAGCAGGCGGCACTAAACGCCGATGAGCGTATTGTAAATTCAGACGGTGCGAGTTTTTCTTCTCACCAAGGTTTGCGTGTTTATGGCAACAGCCATGGCATGATTGCAGGTTACCCGCGCACGCGTCATAGCATTAGCACCATGGTGATTGGTAAAGATGGCGAGCAAATGCAGCGCGATTCTGCTTATACCGTAGCGCGACATAAAGATGATTTAAACGATGCTGCAAAAGTAGGCCTCGAAGCGGCAACAGAAACATTGGCTAAGCTTAATAGTCAAAAGCTAGGTACTATGAAAGTGCCAGTTATCTTCAGAGCAGATATTGCCAACTCACTATTCGGTCATTTAGTGTCTGCGATTGGTGGTGGCGCGCTTTACCGTAAATCGAGCTTCTTGCTTGATAGCTTAGGCACAAAAGTATTTAGTGATTGTGTAAATATTTCTGAGCGTCCACATTTATTAAAAGGCTTAGCGTCTTCACCATTCGACTCGGAAGGGTTAAAAACTATCGACCGTGAAATTATTCAAGGTGGTGAGCTTCAAACATATCTATTAGCAAGCTACGCTGCACGTAAACTGTCTATGACACCAACGGGTCATGCTGGTGGTATTCATAACTGGTTAGTTGAGCAAACTCATGCTGACTTAAAAGCACTCTTAAAAACTATGGGCACAGGTTTACTAGTAACCGAGCTTATGGGTCAAGGTGTGAACACTGTAACGGGTGATTACTCACGTGGCGCGGCGGGTTTCTGGGTTGAGAATGGCGAAATCCAATACCCAGTCAGTGAAATCACAATTGCTGGTAACTTAAAAGATATGTTTAAAGCGGTAGTCGGTTTAGGTGGTGATATCGAGCGCCGTGGCGGTATTCAAACCGGCTCTGTATTGATTGAACAAATGCAGGTTGCTGGTAGCTGATTCATCAATAACTACTCAATTTTTAAAGCCTCACGTTTGTGGGGCTTTTTTATTTGAAAAAGTGCTTTACCTGAACTTAACTTGAGGTTTTATCTTGATGGCAGTTTAAAAATAAAAAGGAAAACTACCATGTATTTAGAGCACGTAAACCTTGTTGTTAGTAATGTTGATGCCATGCTGCACTTTTATAAAGCCGCATTCCCACATTGGCGGGTGCGTAGCCAAGGTGATAGCACATGGTCAGGCAAGCCGCGTAAATGGCTGCACTTTGGTGATGATTACCAATATCTTGCACTGAGTGATAACGGTGAAGACGAAAACCGTGATTTAGCAGGGCACCAAGTGGGCCTTGCTCATTTTGCTTATGTGACAAACGATATTAATGCCGTAATTGAACGTTTGGTTGACGCTGGTTATGAAATAGATAAACAGGGTCCAGAAAACCCCTATCGTAAAAATGTATATTTTATCGATCCCGCAGGTTTTGAAGTTGAGTTTGTAGAGTATTTCAGTGATATACCGAGTGAGAGAAATAATGACTTGTAGCTAGAGCTGTCAGCTTTTAGCTGTCAGTTTTGAGCCGAGCGGTGTTGTTTTAGGCCTTTACCAAAGGCCTGCCTCTTAAGAGGTACTTTAGTGCTGAAAGTATTTGCACAAAGAGAAGTGAATGAGAAGAGAATGAGGGAACCTCAAGATCATTTTTTACTTCCTCTAAAGCGCAGCGCCTCTTAACCTCTTTGTGCGATTAAATGTCTTTGATGTGGGGGTGAAGTTTAGTGAGCTTTCAGCTGTCAGTTTGAAGCCGAGCGGTGTTGTTTGTAGGTCAGGTATTGATTGATGGAATAGCGTTGTATGTAAGATGCGTCAAGCAAGCGTGACGCCTACGGTGTAGGGGCCTTTTAACGCCGAACAGCTTTACTTTATTCACGGCTAAAGCTGTTCCCACGTTTGACGTAGGCGTGAAATTTATTTCGCGCGCATTCTAGTAGGTCGTGCTTTAGCGCGTCATTGGTGAAACGTATGCAATATCTTGTCGCCATAAATGACGACCACATTAACATAATCGCAACTCGCAACTTTTACTACATCTTATTCATCTCTTTCCAACTGGCTTTTAGACTGTTGGCAAAGCTGATGAACTTTTCTTTCATGGTACGTTTAACTGAAATCTCGACTGAGCCTAGCCATACATTACCTTCAATGGTAATGGTTGGGCCTTGGCCTTTATTTAAGGCGACTGATCTGTTCTCTACACTGCCAATAACGCTGAACAGCTTTGATACCACATTGACATGTTCTGGCACATAGATTTCGTCGTTACCTAAAATACAGTTCACGTAAATAGTGACATGTTGGTGCTGGAAAATCGCTTCGCTAAAATCGAGCTCAATTGAACCTAAGCAGTTTGTAAGGTGAATTTCTTTTGGCACTACCCACTGGCCGCTGCGCTCATTTGAACCCAAAATACTACGAAGCTGCAGACTTTCGTTATCGCTGCTGTGGCCATAATGAGGTTTAAATTGCGCATGCTTTTGCGATTTGTAGTCAATATCAGCTTTAAGCTCTAAGTCCGCAACAAGTTCAACGAGTACTTCGTTGCTGGTGGCTTCCATTGCTTGGTCTAAGCGGCGTTCAAATGCTTCAGCTGAAATAACAGCATGACTGTAGTTATAAATGAGTTGATCAATTACTTCTTCTCTTACTTGATCGATTGGGCGATCTTCAAGTTTAACGGCCATGGTAGTTCCCTGTTGTGATTATCAAAGTGATTTTTATGTTATTCGTAATAAAGCAAAGCTTAGGCCAAATTTTATTTTATTATAAATCAATATGTTGTGTTTTATAGTGTCAACGTTACTTAGTTAAATTAACCACAGATTAATAAAATCAGCAACTAAATGGTTATTTTTGCAATATAGTGAACTTCTTACCGAGCAGCCTGTAAATCTTTACCGAATTGAATATAAATAGTCGCTGAATGAGGGTTTAAGGTATTGAAATTAAAAAAATAAATAGTTGGCATCATAGTCGCATTGGTAAAAGTGTCTTAAATCAAAAGGAGAAGATTATGAACACTTTTAACAAATCTATGATTGCCGCTTTAGTAATTGGTGCAACAACAAGTATGTCAGCTCAGGCAAGCAGTTGGGAAAATGAAAGTAAAGATGCTTGGATTGATGGTAAGGCAGAAACTGTGCTTCTTATGAACACAAACCTTAACAACTTTGACATCAACACTGATGTAACGAATGGCAAGGTTGTACTTACAGGTAAAGTTGATAGTGAATTAGATAAAGAGCTTGCTGAAGAGCTTGTTCTTAGCCTGGATGGCGTTAGCTCTGTTGATAACAAACTAACGGTTGTTAAAAACATGAAGGCTAAGAAAATGAAAGCAGATAAAGCTGATTCAACTGAAAGCGATTTAACAGATGCGAAAATCAGTACTGTAATCACAACACGTTATTTATTTAACTCAGAAGTAGGTGGTACAGACATCGATGTTGATACCGATAACGGTGTAGTAACACTTAAAGGTACTGTTGAGTCTGATGCTGAAAAGCAATTAGCAATCAGTATCGCTGAAAACGCTGAAGACGTTCGCAAAGTAATCGATGAATTAACGATTGTTGCTGAATAACAGCAAGCCTAAATTAGCCCAGCTTTGGCTGGGCTAATAGATTTCAAGGAGTGAGTCATGGATTTAATACGTATTATTTTATCGGTTTTAATTCCACCTCTTGGCGTATTTTTACAGGTAGGTTTAGGTGCGCAGTTCTGGATTAATATTCTTTTAACCTTATTAGGGTACATTCCAGGTTTGATTCATGCTGTGTATATCATCGCTAAGCGATAATTACCTCATTAATCAGCAAGGATGAGTCAGGGAACACAGCAAGGAGCAGCTGTAGGAGTAAAGGACGATAAACCGCAAGGAGTTTACAGTATGGACAATGTAGCACAGCAAAAAGGACAGCAAGGAAGTAACAAAGCGTTATGGAGTAGCGCACAATGGCAACGCTTTATGGATAAAGTGAACGGAGATGACAGCAAGGGATAAGCTCAGGCTTGGAGCCAAACAGGATGAAGCTAGCGTAAGGAGGTGACTATATGGAACAAGTACAAACGCAACCAACACAAGGATTGACCGACAAAGGAGTTGCTTTATGGAATAAGCAACAGTGGCATGAATTTATGGAACACGCGAAAGCGGTTGCGCCACGATTAACAGGGAAGGCTGACGATAAAAACCCGATGTCATCTTCAGGTGACATCGGGTTTTTAATAACTTCGGCAATTTATCTTTATAACTTAAACTGATTTACTGTCTTATTTAAAGACGCTGCCAATTCATTTAAATCACGTGCTTCATCTGCCAATTCATGAGCATGATCCGCAGTGCTATTAACAAGGTGGTTAATAGCCGCCAGGCTATTATTAATATCTTCTGCAACCACAGTTTGCTGTTCTGTTGAAGTCGCAATTTGATGACTCTGATCTTGTACATTTGTCACTGATTGCGCGATATCTTGCAGTGCTTGCAATACAATTTGCGTTTGCTCAACGGAGCCTTCAGCACGCTCTTGACCCTGTTGCATCATAGTTGATGCTTGTTGAGCAATTTGCTGTAAGCGACTGATCATATTTCGAATATCATCCGTTGATTCTTGCGTTCTGCTTGCTAGTGAACGAACTTCGTCAGCCACAACAGCAAAGCCTCGCCCTTGCTCACCGGCTCGTGCCGCTTCAATTGCTGCATTAAGTGCTAGTAAGTTAGTTTGCTCTGCAATTGAGTTGATTACGTCGATCACAGCGCCAATGTTGCCACTTTCTTGTTCAAGACCTGCAACTACTTTAGATGCTTCGCCGATGTGGCTTGCAAGCGCAGTCATTACTGACTGAGCTTGTGTAGAGCGCTTAGTGCCATCGACTGTAATGGCTTGCACTTCTTCGGCTGCATTATTGGTATGCTGCGCATTACGTGAAATTTCGAGTACTGTAGATGCCATTTCAGTAACAGCGGCACTTACACTATCAACTTGTTGTTTTTCTTGCTGAATTTCATCATTGGTTTTTTGCGATACAATTTTCAGCTGACTAGCTGCTTGGCTCAGCTGCTCTGCTTGCGCGGCTGTGTTGAGCATCATTGCACGTAATTTATCGATGAAGGTGTTCATATGATGAGCAAGCTGGCCAACTTCGTCCTGACTATGAATTTCAATTTTTTGTGTTAAATCGCCATCGCCTGATGCGATATCACGCATGATGTAAGTCAGTTTTGTAAGAGGTTTGGTGATCATTTGCGTGGCCCAAAAGATCATCGCAATGATAATCGCAAGGATGATGATTAATGATGTAGTGGTTGTCATCACCGCATCGTTAACTGGCTCATCAATCATGCTAGTTGGGATCAAAATCCCGACATACCAATCAAGATATGGACTTTCTAGTTCAAGGCGATTGTATACAACGTAATATTGCTCACCTTTAAATGTGACATAGCTGCTACCATCTTTTTGGCTTTTCATCGCGCGGTTTAATTCGCTAAAGCCTGATGTGTCGCTAAATTGTTTTTCGAGGGCATCTAAGCCTTCTTTACCATTAGGGCCTTCGTCAGTCACAGATAATTTATGGCCAGTACGCTCAGAGAAGTGAACAACCTTTTGATTGCCATCTAGCAAGAAGCCAAAACCTTGGCCATTAAAGCGAATGGCCTCAACCATGTCGTTGATATTGTTGAGCTGTAAATCAACCCCACCAAAACCAACAAGTTTGTTTTGTTTATTATAAACTGGCTGTTGCACAACCGCTGAGGCATTACCTGTGGTTAAATCTACAGAAATAGGGCCAACATAAAGTTTGTTGATCTTTAAAGCATCTTGCCACCAACCACGTTTATAAGCGTAATAAGGCTGGCCATTGTAGTGGGTGGTTCGCTCGTTTTCTTTAAAGTATTCGCCTGTTGTTGCTGATGCAAAGAAGGCCGATAGAATGTTGTCATCGTTACCACTGATACGAACAAAATCTTGATTAACGTTGTCGTATCCTGGTTGGTTATCAAGGCTTTGATCACGTTTAGTCCAGTTGTCAAACCAGTTTACTAAGTGCGGATTTGTTACGAAGGTTTCAACAACTTTACCGTATTTAGCAAAGTAACCTTGCATTGACAGTCGTTCGCTTTGTAAGTAGCTATCAGCTTCGCGTTGAATCGCTTTGCGAGATAGGTCAGCAATATGATTAACAAAGAAACTAGACGCGATGATCAGTAGTACACTAATCGTCCCGCCAATCAGCAGTAATATTTTTTTACGTAAAGAGAGATTGTTTAACATAGGTGCACGTATTTTTATTATCGGTTAGAGTTATCTATCTAATCATATTTGCGCTTAAATCGCTACTTTGCAAAACGGTAGTTATTAATAAAATATTACAAAATACATAGGGTAAGTTACTAAATGGTTGTGAATGATAATAAAATGGTAGTGCTAGGTGCAGGTTGGTTGGGGCAAGCTCTTTGTCTTAAGGCAAAGGGGTTGGCGTGGCAGGTGCAGGGGACACACCGTAGTCGCGATCACGAACATGACTTTCAGCGTCAGTTTGCACTTGAAGATGGTGTACTTAAACATGACGTATCACTTGAAGGAGCATGGTGGGTGTGTGCAATTCCACCGCGTAGCCGCAGCTCAGAAAGTAATTATTTAGATACATTGCAAGCTGGGCTTGAACTTGCCAAACACCTAAATTGTAAAGGCTTTATTTTATGTTCTTCGACAGGTGTTTACCCAACTGACAATGGTTGTTACGACGAAAGCACAGAAATTAACTGCCAATCAGCACGCCAACAAACATTATACGATGCGGAGCAATTAGTGCTAAATGCGGGTGGCAAGGCATTGCGCTTAGCGGGACTTGTAGGCCCCGAACGTGACCCAGGTAAGTTTGTTGCAGGTAAAGAGCTTACTAGCTCAAGTCAGCAAGTGGTGAACATGGTACAACAGCAAGATGTAATAGCGGCGATTTTTTCAGTGCTTGAAAACTGGTCTAACGCCAATAGCATTTATAACGTTGTTAACCCAGCGCATCCAACAAAAGCGGACTACTACCAGCAAAAATGCTCTGAACTGGGTAATCAACCACCCACCTTTACAAGTCATGAAGCTGGCGAACGTATCATTGATGGTTCGGCTATTGAGGCGCTGAACTTTCACTATCAATTGCCAATTTAATTACTTTTTAAAGGTTAAGTGACCGCCGAGTCTGTATTTACTACCTGGTGAGACTAAGCGTGCAAAGCTTACAATGCCATTTGCTGACCACGTTCGGCGGATCACTTGCAAACAAGGCTCTTCATTGTAGAGATTAAGCCATTCGCACATTTCTTGGTTAGGCATAATCGCCTCAACCGTATGTCTGGCCTCAGTTAATGGCGCACTGGTTGATAAATACTCATGGGGGGTTAGGCTGTGGAAATCTTGTTGTAAGTAATCTTTTGCCAGAGCCGGGTTCACAAAGCGCTCTTCTACTTGCAGAGGTTGCTCGTTCTCGTTGTGAACGATGACGCTACGATAAACATGACTGTCTACATCAACGCCCAATGCAATTGCAATAGGGGCAATTGCACGTATTGATTCCATCACTAAAATTGTACAGCTGTAATCACTGTTACGAGCTTTAACTTCATCAGCGATGTTTTTAATTTCGAGCAATGATGATTGTGACTTAAAGCTTGCTACAAAAGTCCCTTGGCCTTGGCTACGAGTTAGTATACCAGCGTCTGTAAGTTCAGATAACGCGCGTCTGGCCGTCATGCGGCTAACCTGAAACTGGCTGGTTAATTCGTTTTCTGAGGGCACGCGGCTATTTTCTTGCCATTGACCCGATCGAATGTTTTCCAAAATATATTCTTTTATTAGCGCAAACTTAGGGACGCTCATTGTGAAAGTGCACAGGTAAGTTAACAGTGTGTAACAAGGTGGCATAATTTTCTTGTATATACAAGATGAGTTGTTAAACTTTAAGCTAATTTGATTAGGCGCTTTAAAGCTCGCAGCAGATATAAGTATAGGTGAAAAATGCATACAACGAACGATAGCCAAATGCACTGGGATTTAGTGATCACAGATGCCAATATTGCCACCATGGATCCTCAAGTTGATGCGCCTTACGGTGCTATAGAAAATGCAGCGATCGCAGTAAAAGAAGGTAAAATTGCTTGGTTAGGTTCGCAAGCTGACTTACCAAACTTTGATGCATTAGCAACACCGACTATCTCAGCTAAAGGGCAATGGTTAACACCGGGATTAATTGATTGCCACACTCACTTAGTGTTTGCCGGTAGCCGCGCTGAAGAGTTCGAGCAACGCTTGCAAGGTGTCAGTTATGAGCAAATTGCTGCTAATGGCGGCGGTATTGCAAGTACAGTAAGAGCAACGCGCGCAGCAGACCACGAAACCTTATTTGTCAGTGCGAAAGAGCGCTTAAATGCTTTATACGCAGAAGGCGTGACTACGGTAGAGATCAAATCTGGCTATGGTCTTGACTGCGAAAACGAAATTAAGCTACTCGAAGTGGCTCGCTTATTAGGTGAAAATCATCCGGTTGATGTTAAAACCACATTTTTAGGTGCTCACGCATTGCCACCTGAATATAAAGGCCGTAGTGATGAGTACATTGATTTGGTTTGCGGTGAGATGCTTGACCGTGTTGTTGAAGCTGATTTAGCTGATGCGGTTGATGCATTTTGTGAAAATGTCGGTTTTAGTAACGAGCAAACTCGCCGTGTATTTGAAGCGGCTAAAAAGCACAACTTACCCGTTAAGTTGCATGCTGAGCAGTTATCTAATCAACATGGTGCAGAACTTGTTGCTGAATTTAATGGCTTATCAGCCGACCATATTGAACATTTAGATGAAGCAGGCATTCAAGCAATGGCCAAAGCAGGCACTGCGGCAGTGCTGTTACCGGGGGCATTTTATTTCTTACGCGAAACAAAATACCCGCCAATTGAATTACTTCAGCAGTATCAGGTGCCTATTGCTATATCAACCGACTTCAACCCAGGAACGTCACCATTGTGTTCATTGCATTTAATGATGAATATGGCCTGTACTATTTTTCGTATGACACCAGAGCAAGCGCTTGCAGGTGTAACACGTAATGCCGCCAAAGCCTTGGGTCTTGATGATCGAGGTGTATTAAAAGTGGGGGCACGCGCTGATATTGCTCACTGGCAAATATCCCACCCTGCGCAATTAAGTTACCAATTCGGCGTAAATAAACTGTTAAATCTGTGGATTTTGGGTAGACTTAGTTAGAAGTTATTTTTACGTATTTTTGGATTAGATGTCATTGATTGCCAGTTTAGCGAGTAACGGTGTAGGGCTCGTAAATTTAAGTAGTGATGCAGTGCCTGTGTTTTTAGCAGGCTGCGTTTTTATGGCAATGATTTGTGCGTTGTGTGTCACTCGTCATCCAATACTTAGACTCAGTTTAGTTGTTAATGGTGTGCTGGGGTTGGCAATCCTCAACTCCGCTATTCCTTGGTTAATCATTTTATTAGCAATGAGTCTTTGCTTTCATTTATGGCAAGCTTTTCGAACAAATAACTGGTTAGCGATTATTTTTACTGTCGCTGCAGCGATTACGTTTACAGTTATGTATTCTGCCCACTTATTGCTCGAAACTTCCGCGTATTGGCTAGTGATTTCAGTTATTGTTTTATCTGTGTCTGGCTTTTTTAACTTTGAAGAACCAGAAGAAAGTGAAGAAGTCATAGTTGATACTCCTTACCATGATGAAATAGACAGTACTCCACTAACTGGCTTGCCAGATCGCAGCGATTTACGACGTAGCTTTGCTAGCTGGGTTGAAGAACACTCGCATAACTGCGCCCTTGTTATGCTGCGTTTAGAGGGATTTGAAAGTGTTAACCAGCATATAGGTCGGGACTTTGGTGATTTATTACTTGCTCAGTCTGCTACTCGTATTAAACAGCAATTAGACAATGATGCAGTGCTTAATATTAGTAGTGGCGTTGGCAATATAGAAAAGCTTGCTCACTTAGGTGGATTAAATTTTGCCTTCATTTGCTCTCTTGAGGAGCAAAAGCATTTGCATGAGCAACTTATAAGTCAAATAAAACAAGTGACCTTAAAACCCTTCAATGTGGCAAATTGCACTATTGAGGTGAAAGTGCGAGCTAGCTACGTTACCTGTAATGAGCCTGAATACAGTTTTGAAAACCTTATTTCTTTCGCTAACCTTGCACTTGATTCAAACCCAGATCGGGCTATCGTGCCATATCATCCGCAAATGATGATTGAGCAGCTAGAGCAGCAAGCAAGGCTACGTGAGCTGGCGCACTTAGATTTTGCTAGTGAGCTTGAGTTGTATTTTCAACCAGTGGTTCGTAATAGTGACAACAAAATAGAGTTTTTAGAATTGCTGTTACGCTGGCAGCATCCAAAACAAGGGATCTTAGCAGCTAACAAGTTTATTGATGATATTCGTGTTGCGGGCCTTAGCTATCCGGTTGCTGCTTATGTGATTGAGCGAGCAGCAGAGCTTGCTATGGCATTACGTATGGAAGGCATGCAGCTGCCACTCAGTATTAATGTGTTTGGTCCTGAGATGCTACATGAAGAGTTTATTGAATTTGTAGACCGTATTGCCACCGAGCATCATTTAGAACCCGGCGCTTTAATTATTGAATGCCCGCTTGATCTATTTATGAGCTTGGATGATCAAGGTAAAGCCATGGTTGCAAGGCTAAGTAGCATTGGTATTAAACTGTGTGTAGATGGATTAGGTGATACCCCTGTTTGGCTATCTAAACTACCAAATTTGAATGTTGAGTATGTTAAAGTTGCAGCATCGCTTACCGCAGATTTTGCTCACCAAACTCAAATACGTAGCCTCGTTTCAGGGGTGGTGGCTATGCATAACCAAAATAATGCTAAAGTGATTTGTGAAGGGGTGGAAACCTTAGAGCAACTTAATTTTATTAAGTCATTAAACACCTATGCAGCGCAAGGTTATTATTTTAATTACCCGCTTAGTAGTGTAGGTATGGTGTCATGGTTAAAGCAATGGCATTTAGAGCATCAGTAATGAAGCTAGCGAGTTTCTAGGGGAAAGTTAGCGAGCTGTTTGACTCGTTACATTGCGTTTTATCTTGAACCTTGCTTCCAATTTAACTTGCTTCCAATTTAAGGGGGGCGGCATAAAGCCGCTGCTACAGGTAGGTGTGAAACTTGTTTCGAGCAGACTTCCCCAAAAATCAGTCGTTATCTCGTTTCTCGCCTCTTTCTAACTTGCCTCTCTTGCCTGCAAATACGCATTCACTAGGGCAGTGATGATTTGGCCAGCATCGTTCATGCCTGCTTCTAAACTAACAGGATGTTGTGATGGTGCACCTTCACATAAATGAAGGTAGCGAGCAGTTGTCTGGCTGGCTGCTAAATGCACAAAGTGTTCTGCATCACTCACACTAAAGCCGCAATTGGTATAAGCGCTAACTGGCATTAGCGAAATACTGTCTAAGTCAACTTCGACGCCTAATGGGGCATTATCGAATTTATTAAGTGCTTGTTTACATGCGGTTGATAAGTCTATATTGCGACGAACTTGAATGTCTTGATAACTATCAAACGAGAAGTTTGCTTGAGTTAACGCATTCATAATTGCTTGATTATTCTTAAATTCGTGCAAACCCATCACATGATAATCAGCGAGATGATTTTCGCTGTAGGCATACCTAAAGCCATTACCACTATGGCGACCTTCACAGTCTCTAAAATCAGCGTGAGGGTCTAAGTTAATGGCGTTTACTGGTTTGCCATGCTGCTTACTTAGGGCACGTAATATACCTAAGCAGTTGTTGTGTCCGCCACCTATCACAATTGGCTCAAGGCCAGCTGCAAAAATCATTGCCAGTACTTGCTCAACACGGGTGTCGATATCGCCACATAGTTCACGTAGTTTGGCTAAGTCGGCGTCGTTTTTATTATCAAGGTTAGCTGCTTGTTGATTTAAATCATCAAGCGCAACTTCACCAAGTAGCAATACACGCTCATGGTTTAAAAATTGGTTATGAGTTTGATTCAAAAAGCGCTTTAAGAAAGCTAGCCATGCTTGCTGTGCACCGCCATTACCTAGGTTAGCACGAGGCCCAATATCCTCACACACGCCAACTAAAACGTAACGAATACCAAATTGTTTGGCATCAATAAGAGCCTGAGAGGCGTTTACATGTGTATCAAGAAGAGCAAGAGCTTGCCATGCTTTTTGTTCATTGGCGCGGCGGACACATAAATGTTTTACCGCCGCTTCATCATAAATTTTAAGGGGATTTATCACTGAGATTAGTCTTCTATTATTTCTAACTCTAATTCTTCAGCAGATAATATAATGCCGGTACTATCGGCGTAAACAAAGTCACCATCAAAGAAAGACACACCGGCAAAATTAACGCCTATACCATCTTCGCCTGCGCCTTCACTGTCTGCAGCAACTGGAATAGAAGCAATTGCTTGAATGCCTAGATCTAGCTCTTCAAGTTCGTCAACATGGCGAATAGCACCGTAAACGATGATCCCTTGCCAGTTATTCTCAAGGGCGATTTCTGCTAGTTCAATATCTATTAGTGCGCGTCGGGTTGAACCACCACCATCGATCAAAAGCACACTATCGGTTCCGTCCGTAGTTAAGATATCGCGGATCAGCTCGTTATTTTCAAAACATTTAACAGTTTTCACTCGGCCACTAAAGCTTGGGCGTCCACCAAAATTGATAAACATTGGCTCGAGCACATCGACCACGTCGGCAAAGTGATCGCATAAATCAGAAGTGCTGTAATCCATTTTTTCATCCTCTAAAGAGACTGTCTGTTTAGTACCCAGTATACCTTGATACAACTCAATAACAACGACTTAATACTGGTTTATTCGTTTAAATCAAAGGAATTTCGTTATCGCAACATTAGTGTCTCAAAAGCGTCACCTAATTGTTATTTTTACCGCCTAAGCTGAGATGAGTATAAAAATTAGACGCAAAGTATGACAAGGAGCTTACCATGGCAAACAACATGCTTACTAAATTGGCCAAAGTGGATGAACAGCTGTTTTTAAGTGTGTTTAACGACGCTTCGCCAAATTGGCTCAGAAAGTCAGCGCTTGGTTTATCAAAAAGCGGTGATGGCGGACTTTATGTGGTGTTGTTCCTTGGGTTTTGGTGGTTTACCGAACAACTTCATTTTCAGCAGCTTGCGATGAGTATATTGGTTGGCTTTGCAATTGAGCGACCCATTTACTTTTTAGCTAAAAAGCGAATTGCGCGGGTAAGACCTTGCGACTGTTTAGTGCAAGGTGCGTATTTAGTGCCAAGTGATCAGTTTAGCCTACCGTCGGGGCATAGTGCTGGGGCATTTGTTATAGCGACTATTTTAACCATGTATTTCCCTGAGCTTACTGTGCTTTGGCTTCTTTGGGCATCGGGTGTAGCAGCATCTCGGGTGGTAATCGGTGTGCATTACCCTGCTGATGTAATTATTGGCGCAGGTATGGGGTCGAGTTGTGCAGTTTTAGCAGTCATGGTGGTGGAATCTATATGAGAATTTTGTACGGTATACAAGGAACAGGTAACGGACACATAACCCGTGCTCGCGTGATGGCAACCACCTTTAAAGCATTAGGGGTCGATGTTGACTACGTATTTTCCGGGCGCAAAGAGCAAGATTACTTTGATATGGCTGATTTTGCCGACTTTAGAACATTTAGAGGTTTATCATTTACCAGTAAATCAGGACAAGTTGATAGTTTAAGAACATTAAAAAATGCACGCCCTTTGCAGCTAATTAAAGACATTAAAAGCTTAGATTTACGTCATTATGATTTGGTTTTTAATGACTTTGAACCTATCACAGCGTGGGCAGCAAAACAGCAAGGTATTCCGGTTATTGGTATGAGTCATCAGGCTGCATTTTTGTCTGATAAAGTGCCAATGTTTGGTCGAGCTTTCTTTCGTCGTGCGTTGATCCGTAATTATGCCCCCGCGAATGTCTATCTCGGTGTTCATTGGCAACCTTATGCTGAGAATATTATTCCTCCTTTCATCGCGAGTCATCACCATGACAATCCTGTGATGGTTGAAAATAAAGTCTTAGTTTATTTACCGTTTGAGAACCTAGACAGTGTTGTCGACTACTTAAAGGACTTTCCTGAGCGTGAGTTTTACTGCTATCACCCCGATGCGCAAGATTGCTCAATCGGTAATATTCATCTGCGAGCGCCGTCACGAGTTGGGTTTCTTAACGATTTAGCCAACGCTGGTGGTGTGATTGGTAATGCAGGGTTTGAGCTTGCAAGCGAGGCATTACAGTTAGGTAAAAAGCTGTTACTCAAGCCGCTTGGCAAGCAGTTTGAGCAGGGGATTAATGCACAAACGCTGCTAGGCATGGGAGCTGCCCATGTTATGAGTTACCTTAACCCCTATGCGATGGATGATTGGTTGCAATCACCACAAAATAAAAGATTGAACTTTCCGAGTGATCCCGCGCCATTAGTTGAATGGGTAAGGAAAAAGCAGTGGCAGAAATTAGATAAGTTACACCAACATTTATGGCAAAAAGTTAACTTACAGTAAATACAGTTTGTTTGTTGGTTCCTTATATTGGAAAATGCATCGCCTTTTCAGGCTACTTTTTATTAGCTGCTTCAAATAGTTTAGCTATACTTTGAAATGCATGTTGCTATAGGGCACTTTGAATGAATGTATTACAAAATTTAACTATAAAACGTCGTTTACAGTTAAACGCGCTTGTTGTTGGCCTTGCAATGGTTGTAATGCTGTGTGTAATTATTTTTGAGTCACGCATGATGCTTAAGCTCAATGAAACAATTCAAAATGCAGAGGAACTCGATATTCATGAGCTTGCCATGCGCAAGCATGAAAAAAACTTTTTGTTTTATAAAAAAGTTGAGAGCCTTGAGCTTTTTGAAAATGAGTATACCCAGTTAAAAACCAAAATTGCTCGCCTAGATGAGTTAGTCGATGATCTTGATATGGATAGCACTAAACTGGATGAGTTTAAAGGATTAGCAAAAACTTACTATGACGACTTCAATGAGGTTGTGGTACTACAAAAGAAAATAGGTCTACACCCAAAAGATGCTTTATACGGAGAGCTAAGAAGTGCTGTGCATCAAGTCGAAACATTGCTTGATGACCGCGATAACTACAGATTACTGACATCTATGCTACAGCTGCGCCGTGCCGAAAAAGATTTTATGCTGCGCTTTGATTTGAAATATATGACTAAGTTCGATGAGCTGGTTGCCAATTTCAAAACAGAAATAAAGAGTGCCGGGCTTGATGCAAGCTATGAAAATAAGCTCATCAGTTTGCTTTCGACATATCAAGCTAAGTTTAAAGCCTTAGTTGATGCTCAGGTTGCGCTCGGGCTAGACTTAGAGTCAGGTGCTTTAGGTGAAATGAAGCGCAGTGTTGAGATGAGTGATGCGATTGTTAATCAATTTACTGAACAAACTAAACAGTTCGTTGAATCGAGTGCTTCACAAGCTCAATTAATTGCCTTCGTTGTATTTATTCTCGCTAGTATTATTGTGATGATACTCGTGTACTTAACCAGTCGCTCTATCATAAAACCTATCGAGCGTGTTTATCACACAATTAACGAAATTCGTCGCAATAACGATTTAAGCATGTCGATTTCTCAATCAGGTAAAGATGAAATTACCACCATGACGATCGACTTTAATAGCTTGATCAGTGATTTCAAAAAGCTGATTTATGAAGTTAATACCGCGCTAAGTACCCTTAACGTGGCAACTGAGCATTTATCAGAAACGACAGCAGCAACAAGCTCAGGTATGCAAGAGCAGCTTCATGAAGCAGATATGGTTGCTACAGCTGCCACTGAAATGCAGGCGACGATTCAAGATATTTCTCACAACACAGAAGCGGCTGCGAAAAAAGCTGAGTCAACTAACTTAAGTGCGCAGCAAGGTCGTTCGGAGGTTGAATCGACGGTGGTGCAAATTAATCACTTATCAGATTCACTCGGGAATGCATCAAGTGTGGTGTCGCAGTTAGAAAAAGACGCCGAAACGATTGGCTCTGTGTTGGATGTTATTCGTGGTATCGCTGAGCAAACTAACTTACTGGCACTCAATGCGGCCATTGAAGCTGCGCGTGCTGGTGAGCAAGGTCGTGGCTTTGCGGTCGTTGCTGATGAAGTACGTTCACTTGCCCAGCGTACCCAAGACTCAACACAAGAGATTGAGAGCATTATTTCGACCCTACAAGGTCGCACACGAGAAGTGGTGAGTATTATGCAGCAATGTCGTACACAAGGTGGCGAAAGCGCGGCGCAGGCAAGCAAAGCCGGTGAGTTACTGCGTTCAATTACCGAAGATGTACAAACCATTATGGATATGAGTACTCACATAGCCACAGCAATTGATGAACAAAGCCAAGTGGCTTCTGAGGTTAATAAAAACGTGGTACGCATTCGTGATATCGCTCAAGAGGCATCGGGTCACGCGGCAACTAATGCACAAACCAGCGAAGAAGTATCTGAGCAAGCGCGTGTGCTTTATCAGGCAATCGATAAGTTTAAAGTTTAATGAATTAGTCTGATGAAAAACAAAAGCGCGGTGATGGTTTCGTCATCGCGCTTTTTTGTTGCTTGGGTGTGTATACCGCGACAAGGTTTTAATACCATATATGGACTATCTCCGATTGCAAGACAGTAATTGATAGAATTTCAAAGTTCATTGCTGCCATATATTCGGCTTT
>NZ_CAMZMY010000025.1:0-61839 GCF_947311895.1 Pseudoalteromonas sp. PAR1
TGAGCCGTATGCAGTGAAAGTTGCACGTACGGTTCTTAGGAGGGCGACACTTGGTAACAGGTGTCGTCTATCCGACAGAAACGAGTTACGCTGCTGATCCACTCCTGGTGCTGAACAGGCTCTGATTTGATAAATTCCTATTTAGCGAATCTGACAAATTAAGTTAAAACTTGTTCAGTTAAAAGTACTTTCCAGAGTGTTGAATTAGAGCTTTTTGCTTGCCATGTAATTTTAACTCTTTGGTATCATGCTCAACGCTGCTTTGACCTGATCTTTCATTGCTCCATTAAATAAATGAGTATTGGCAATCAGCGTATTAATTGCAAAACCATTTTCAGCTGATTGTCTACGAATACGCTCTTTGGCAGCAAATGCAGACCTTTGCCGATAATAAACATCTTCCCACCAATCATGCCCATATCTTTTTCGCAGACTAGCTTTAATTGATCTAAAACGAACTTTACTGTCAAAACCTTCTGCTGACGCTAAGACACTTGCCCATATCATACGCAGTTGCAGATCATTCGGAATCCAGTTTTGATCGCGAAGCTGGCCAATCACCTCAGGGTGTAAATATAGCGTCCCCTCAGAGGCTTTTCGTTTTACCCACAGAGGTTGAGCTGTTTGGAATGCCACTTTCTTATCTTGAGCACTATATCCTTGGCAATGTAGCTTCCAAGTTTCCAACTCATCTATTGTCGCTAGTTTCTGTATTAACTCTTCCATGGCGCAATTTCTCCGATGATTAGCTGCACTATCACACTTTCAACTTCTGCAAGCGTAGATTTTTCCGCACTTTATCTTTACGGCCATTAGCATTTACAAGAGCCGGCTCTATACCGTCTATATAGTTATGCTCATAAGTGATTTCTTTGGTGGGAGTTTTTAAAACGGCTTTAATGCTTACATGGCAACTTTGCCCATTTTCCAAACCTGCTATATGGTCCGCTTGTTCAGCGGTCAAATTACCTTCAACAAGAATAACATCGTTAAAAGATAATCTAGGGACTAGGGACTAGGGACTATGCACCTATGTATGAAGTTGTCACACTTAACATCCACACCGCCATAGTTAAACTCAATAGTTATTTGCTTTATCGTGATATCAAACGGATTGAAGTTTGCACCTCGCAACCAAAGTTTAAACTTGGGCAACCCATCCAGCCATAACTCGTAAGGTTTATGTCTTGGACGCAGATCAATGTTCATATTATTTGCAGTGTGACTTTCCAGATAAAAAAGACTAATCACATTGCTATAAGTTTTAACTATGACCTTTATGAGAACTTTTAGTATTGCCTTTACATTCAGTTTTGCGAGCCACGCCAAGAGAACTACACCAATACCACTAAAAATCCACTCTTTGTGATCCATCAACATTTCTATCATGCAAATATCCTTAAATTAGTGCCGTTATGCACTCATGAGCGAGACAGGCTAATTCACATTTATTTAGTGACTTAGCTTTTAGTACTGTCAAATTGAGCTCGAATTAATGTTATCTACTCATTGTTAAACAATCCTGCCTTGTTCTACAAGTGTTAATTTTTAGTATCAAGGATATACCCACTTAGCGAGTGCAGCCGCTTTGTGCGGCACACGAAATAAAAAGCAGATAGTTACTCTAAATAGCAGGAGATTCGCCTACACGGCATGTGGAGCTGGTTGCAAGGTTAGAGGAGGTATATTCAAATGAGTTAAGGCAACCCAAGAAATAAGTTTATAATTATCTAGTAGTCAGAAACTTAAACAATAATCTCAGTTCAGTACAGCTCTTTGGCAAATATTGACGCAGCCTTGATAAGGATATCACGCTCTTTTGACACTTCTTCGAGGCGCTGTTTTAATGATTTAACGACCAAGCTACCGTTTAAGCTATCATCTTGTTTAGCCGCTTTGATCCAAGCATATAACGTGCTTTGGCCTATCTCCAAGTCTTTCGCTACATCAGCTACTCGCTCTCCCTCGGACAGTACTCTTTTTGTCGCCAATAACTTAAATTCACTTGAGTAAGTTTTACTCACTTTCATATTCCCCGATCAAAGCTTAGGATTCCTAAGTATACATGATAGAGTAAAGCTTAGAGAATCTAAGTACCAGCTTTTTATTATGATTTACCTTTGGATTTTATTAACCCCCTCCCAATTCGGCTTAAAGAAGCTAGGACAAGAGCAAATATTTCTCAACGAGATTTGGGAATTAGAATTGGCCTGGAGCCAGGCTCTGCGAGTGGGCGTATGAATCATTACGAAAAAGGCAGGCATACACCTGATCTGCAAACATTAAAACGAATAGCTGAAGAGCTGGGTGTTCCGCTAAACTACTTCTTTTGCGAAAGCGATGAAATGGCCAAGTTTGTTATTTTATTTGAACTGTTAACTGAACAAGAAAAAACTAAGTTACTAAGTGAATTGGAAAACAAACAAAAGACCTCACCAAATTAGTAAGTTCAGTCTCATGAGCCCATTAACCACTAGGTTCGCCTAGGTAATTTCTCAATAACATAACCACTAATTCATATGCCAGGTTCTAAACTGCTTCCCAATTGACAAACAGTAACAGTTACGTTGAACGCTATAAGGCTGCACAATATTCACCTACATGCTATGTTGAGGAATGAATTATAAAAAGAGCGTATATACATGGATCGAGTGAAGATGTTTATTGTAAAAATGGTCATCTCATTTTTACAAAATGTTTTAGGGCGACTGAGTACTTCACTAAACTCATTTGATGATAATCACAATGAAATGCTACATCTAGCGCCTGTAATTACCACTCTCCCTAAAGACTATAAACATTACTTCAAGCAGCTAGACTACTTTATAACTGATTGCTCTGAAAACGTAAAAGAAATAGCAATAACAGGCCCATACGGTAGTGGTAAATCGACATTGCTGGGCACATACTTTAAAAGTAGGCCCCATCTAAAAACCAAATTTATCTCCTTAGGAACTTATCTTCCCCCAACAAACTCCGAGGAAAGCAAAAGTAGTGAAGGTAACAAAGAAGTAAAAGAGTTAGAACAGGCCATAGCGAGACAGCTTCTATACCAACATTCAGGTCTGGAGAGTCTTGGATCAAAATTTAGCTTTCCAGTTTACCGAAAAAGGGATGAGCTATTATCATACATTCAAGCTATTGTACTTATTTTTTGGGGAGTGCTAGCTGGATATTGCCTTCTATCAGGCAAGGGAGACCTTCTCCAGTGGATCAAAGATGGATTGCTTAGTAATAATGTACCGATATGGAAGATAGGCATATTTAGCTACTTGTTAGCGGTGCCAGTGTGCGTTCTTACTGATGTATTTCGATATTTATCTAAAAATAGGCTGACTAGCGTCAATCCAAAAGGTGGTAGTTTTGATTTTAAGCCGATTGCCCAAGAGAGTATTTCCTTTAGTTTACACCTTGAAGAACTATTAAGGTTCTTTATCGCAACTAAATCCGATATCGTTGTTATAGAGGATCTAGATAGGTTTAATATTCCGCAAGTTTTTGAAAGCTTGAAAGAACTAAATAAAATAGTCAATCAAAGTGCAAGAATAGATAACCCTGTTCGCTTTATTTACGCAGTCCGTGATGATATTTTCCAAGGGTGTGATAGGACCAAGTTCTTCGATGCAATCATTCCACTTATACCCGTAATGTCCCCGTTTAACGCTTACGAAAGATTTAAAGGGCTTTTCCCAGACTCTATTTTGGCCGAGCAATTAGAGGGAGTTATTAGAAAAGTTTCGGTGGCGGTACCAGACATGAGAGTGCTGAGGAATATTGTCAACGAGTTTTATGCATATAAAACCATTCTTAACGCACAAAACGGTGGAAATAATTATGAACGACTACTGTCCTTCATCGTTTATAAAAACCTATATAGCAACGACTTTGCCAAACTATACACCAACGATATTAGTGCTATCGACCATGCTGTTCAGGTCAAAGAACGAATCCGACAGCAAAGAGATAAAGAGTTATCCGATCGCTATGACACTTTGCTACAAGAAGATCAAGATGCAGCTAACGAACTACTAAATAATGAACAAGATTATTTTTTGATAGTGCTTGGACGACTGAGCAAAGAACTCAACGTAGATAAAATATTGACTATCTATGGTAGTTCAGTCGAAGAAATTGGGATTGATGACTTAGTAAGTTTGCTGTCGAAAAAGTTAACTCACAACCAGGCACCAATAAGGTTTATAAGAGGGTCGAAAACAAACAGCCAATTTGCATCTAGTAAAGACTTTAAAGACCCTCATCTCTCGGCTGATGAGCTAAGGAAAAGGCTTCATAGCATTCGCACAAAAGACAAGGATAGAACAAAGCAACGTATAAGAGAGATGTATGAGTTAAAAAGTAAGCTATCAGTAACTCGCTCAATCACCTGGTCTTTGTCGGAAGCAATGGAGTGTAACCCTCAGGAAGATTGGGTACCAGAAGGTATGCCTGTATTAAAAATGTTGCTGCGGGATGGCCTTATAGATGAGCACTATGGCCTTTATTTAAATCACGTTTTAGAAGGAAAACTGACAGGTAGGGACTTTGAATTTTTACAAGCACTAAGAGATCGACAAGAGTTTGATCCAATGTATGAGTCAAGTAACTATTCAGAGATCATGTCATTTCTAAGCAACGGTGACGCGTCTTCACCAGCGGCATTTAACTACGGTCTACTCCAATTCCTATTAAAATCTGATAGTCATGGGACTTTTCTGGAAAAATTAAAACAATTCCAATTTATCGACCACCCTTCATGTGCAACACGCCTCTATAAGCTTCGGCAAACAATCCCTAACTGGGAAGAAGTTCTTTGGGATTCAGTAATCTCAGATATTACTAGTAGTATATCTGAGCTCTCATCCCTAGAAGGGTGCGAATTACTATCTGATTTAACCTGTTACGCTGAAGATGATGACGAGGTTTCTTACCTGCAAAATCACTTAGGGTCAGAAGCATGTTTACTCGAAGCTCTTTCTCGTCAAAACCACCACCAGAGAATTATCAGCTCTTTTAAAGAGGCAGGTATACTAATAAGCAGCCTTGATGAAGCTCCTCATCTCAGAGAATTAGTTAAAAGTGCTGTTGAAGCAGGCATCGTTGAGTTCACTTCCGACACTCTCACATCGGCATTAAGCGTATATTTAGAAAGGAAAATTGAGTTACCTGTCTCATTTGAATTGATAACTCAGTTTAAAAGCATCGAGTCATTTGCAAACAAGAATTTCAGCAAGTTCGTCGAACTAGTAAAACAGGGCTACATCGAGAACGTCCCCAACTCGTTTATTCTAGAAATATTAGGTTCTGACTTAGGTCAGAACCTAATTATTGATGCACTAACTCCCGTCAAGTTCCAACTCAAAACATTGGAGGCCGTACCTACGGAGTATTGGGCTGCTTTAATTTCTGCCAACAAGATACTAATTAGTTGGACTGTAATTGAGGAGCTACTCAAAATTAAAGAAAAGCCAGAAACACAAATTGTGTTGTCCGTTTTAGAAGATAAAAATTGCCAACAACTTCTGTTAGCTGAAGATGCTAATTGCAGTCAAGAATGTAAAACTTTGCTTAAAAGTATACTGCTAGAGCATATAGCTAGTACAAAAGTCTTTGCAAACTACATTCATCATTTGAACATCCATTTCTCAAACGATGAATTACTTGAGCTTAGTCAAGAACATGTAATCTCCATGATTGATGTTAGACATATAAAACCATCTCTTGAGTTGTTTAATAATTTTAAGCTCAATGGGCACACTGATGCTGCATATCAATTAGTTAAGCAATTCCCCGAACTAATCGATGAAAACGACTTTAAAATTGATTCTGATGACTTTTCAAATATTTTGCCGTTACTTGATGAACAGTTTAGAGATAAGGTTTTGCTAGGCTGGAAATCTTATTTAGGTAGTTCCACTCCTAAAGAGTATTGGTTTCACCTTTTAAGCCAAAGCATTTTAATTGATAAACCACTTTCTGGGCTTATCAAAAAAGACAATGGACATAACATTCAAAAACACCTTGATGAGATAGGAGTTCGCAGAACCTATGAACTGGAGGAAAGCCAAATATTATCACTGTTGAAAAATGTGCCTTTAGAGCTTAATGAAAAGCTGAGCCTCCTGATAGGCCAAGCTAGTCATCATAAGAGTCGAATCAAAGTCTTGATTGAAGAGACCATAGGCACAGAGTGGTCACTTAGCAAAAAAGCTTGCGAGTATACACCAGAAGTGTATGCACTACTGCTGATCTGTTTACAACATAATTTGATATCATCAATGAGAGTCCAAGGTGATGAGATTAAAGTCTATCACTTCAAGAAAAATGATTAAGTATCCAGCTTACTAGGACGTGAAGCCGCCCCCTATAAAATCTGGAAAATACGATAGGCGATTTGTTTTTTCGGGAAAAATTGTGGGGATCTGCTATTTTTCTGGAAAACACGCATAGTCCTTATAACTAAAGGCTTTACAGAAACCTTCCAGATTCTACGTGTAACAGTACGAATGTACGATGAGATAAGCTTGCGTTGTGAGTTGCGAGTTGCGAGTTGCGAGTTGCGAGTTGCGAGTTGCGAGTTGCGAGTTGCGAGTTGCGAGTTGCGAGTCAATTTTAAAACCTTGTGGTGCTGCCACAAGGTTTTTTATTGGGTAAATTTGGCAATGATTTCAGTACACTATCAAAGCTCAGAAATAGCTTGACTAAAAATATGTTTAAGCAAATCTAGGTTTAAATTAACACCTGCAATATTCGCATCAATCCACTCTTGCTGAGAGATTGGAGGCCACGAAATCTTATAGCCGATGCTATATAACATTTCTTCAAAAAAGAAACGTAGTACTCTGCCGTTACCTTCACGGAATGGATGAAGTAAATTAAGCTCACAAAACAAATCTGCCACTTTTTCAATTAGTTCATCATTATTCTGACAATTCGATATTGCCGGAAGGGTTCGAAATAATTTGTTAGCTTCAGGCTCAATACGCGTCCAAGTACAAAAGCGGGTATTACCCTTTGAGATGTCAACATCCCTAATTTGACCTGCCCACACATATAAATCTTGGAATAAGTGATGATGAAGGTGTTTTAAATGCTCAAGTGAGAACTTAGAGAGAGGTTGTTGGGGGGGGTCATAGGTTCTATAGCGTTCAGCGGTAAACTCAGCTTCGGCTTGATCTAATATATCCGATTCTCGAATACCTAATAGATTAATTAATACATCAGAGGCAGGGTAGCAATATTTATCTTGAGCTACCCCGTATTTATCGCGCATATTTACGCTTCAATTCAGCAATACTTTTGCCTTCACTATTAGTTTTCAGCGTTAGACCTTCATAGCTTAAACTGACCTTAAAGTTATCCATATCTGGCGTAAACTTAGTCTTTTGCTGATTGCTTGTCTTAGCTGTTTTGGTAGCCATAACCCCTCCTGTGATACTAATAATTCTAACTTATTCAGGTAAAAATTGCCATTAACTAACTTACTTGAAAGTACAGCTATAAGGGAGAGTATAGGCTATTAGAAGCAATAAACAGTGCTGGCACAAACCTTGTAACTGTTAATAAAGTAACCAGTTATAGCAACAATTTGCCCTTATTTACTGTGTAATTAAGCAATTATTACGCAGTAAACAAGGCATTTTTACAAGGAGGCACTGTGTCTAAGTCTGCAATTTTATATCGCATGGTAACCGATGAGCATATTTGCCCATTCGGTTTAAAATCAAAAGATTTATTAGAGCGTAATGGTTACGATGTTGATGATCGTCATTTAACCAGCCGTGAGCAAACTGACGAATTCAAACAGCAGCATGATGTAAAAACCACACCACAAACCTTTATCAATGATAAACGCATTGGTGGTTACGATGAGTTGCGCGACTTTTTTAATCTGCCCGAGGCTGGCCAACAAGGTACCAGTTATACCCCAGTTTTAGCCATTTTCGCTGTGGCTATGCTACTGAGCTGCGGTTTTACTTATGCCAGCGGTGAGGCTTTATTCTCTGTGCAGAACCTGATGCTGTTCGTTGCATTATCAATGGCGGTACTAGCGATACAAAAGTTGCAAGACTTATACAGCTTTTCTAACTCATTTATTACCTATGACTTACTGGCGATGCGCATTGTGCCCTATGCCTATGTCTATCCCTTTATCGAGGCGTATGTAGCGATTGGTATGGTGGCTGAATTACCCGCCTTAGCTGTAGCACCCTTTTCACTATTTATTGGTGGCATAGGTGCGGTATCGGTTATTAAAGCTGTGTATATCGATAAACGAGAGCTGAAATGCGCCTGTGTTGGTGGCGACAGTAATGTGCCGCTCGGCTTTATCTCACTGAGTGAGAACTTATTTATGATAGCCGCAGGTATATGGATGCTTATTACTTTTTAGCGTTTTATTAGTATTTAAAGTGGCTTAATTAAGTAATTAAGCCACTTTAAACGAATGGTTAACCACCATTACGTAAATCGCGCTCGAATTCACTTTCGGTTTTTACTGGATGACAGGTCGATTTAACCTCAGCCTTTTTGCTGTCGTCATCATCGGTGCTAAAAATCGTATAGCTGTAATCGGTTTCGAGTTCACCACCTAGACACTCATGCTCAGCGTAGATTTCATTTTCAGCCCCATCAACTACGGCCTGTGATGCACAGCCTGCCAGCATAGCAAGTGCAAGTACAATTGGAATTGCTTTCATATCTTGATCCTATAATGCTATTTTTATTTTTGCTGTAAGCAATAGGTTAGCTCACACAATTAAGTTAACGACAAAAGTACCTTTATTGATACAAAATTTGTGTAAGTTTTTGTGTAAACAGAAAGCAAAGATAAATGAGGCAGGTTAAGAGTTTAACCTGCCATGTGATGGAGTCTTTTAAGCCGTACCACCCACAGTAAGGTTATCAATTTTAAGGCTTGGCTGACCCACACCAACAGGTACGCTTTGGCCATCTTTACCACATACGCCAACGCCTTTATCAAGGGCTAAGTCGTTACCTACCATCGAAATTTGCTGCATCACTTCTGGGCCATTGCCAATCAGTGTCGCGCCTTTGATAGGTTGCGTAATTTTACCGTTTTCAATTAAGTAAGCTTCAGAGGCGCTAAATACAAACTTACCTGACGTAATATCCACTTGGCCACCACCGAAGTTAGGCGCGAAGATACCTTTTTTCACCGAGCTGATGATATCGGCTTGGCTGTGCTCGCCACCTAACATATAGGTGTTGGTCATTCGCGGCATAGGTAAGTGAGCATACGATTCGCGGCGCGCATTACCAGTAGGGTTTACACCCATCAAACGGGCATTTAGCTTATCTTGCATGTAGCCTTTTAGAATACCGTTTTCAATAAGCACGTTATACTCAGCTGGTGTCCCTTCATCATCTACGTTTAATGAACCACGGCGATCAGCAATAGTGCCGTCATCCACGACTGTACACAGCTCAGATGCCACCTTTTGACCTACTTTACCGCTAAACGCTGATGCGCCTTTACGGTTAAAGTCACCTTCTAGACCATGGCCTACCGCTTCGTGTAGTAACACGCCAGGCCAACCTGCGCCGAGCACGACTTCCATACTACCGGCAGGTGCATCGATTGCTTCTAGGTTTACTTTTGCTTGGCGAACAGCTTCTTCAGCGTATTCCATCCAACGCGGTTTGCCATCGACTAATTCTTTAAAATAGCCATAATCTAAACGCGCACCGCCCCCTGCACCACCGCGCTCACGACGGCCGTTCTTCTCAAGTAACACTGAGCAATTTAAGCGAATAAGCGGGCGAATATCGGTGGCAAAGGTGCCATCACTTGCAGCAATTAACACTTCTTCATAAACCGCCGACATTGAGCTGATCACTTGCTCAGCATCCGGCGCTAATTCACGAATATAGTTTTCTAGTTCACGAAGCAGGCTTACTTTGTCATCGTTGCTCATGCTTTGAATTGGTTGATGCGGCGCATACTGCTGTTTAGCAGCTACATCACTGAACACCTGAATCGTTTTGTTTTCGCCAGCATTGGCAATGCTGCGTGCTGCAGTTGCGGCTTTATTTAACGCTTCAAGGTTAATCGCATCTGAGTATGAAAAACCAGTTTTTTCACCACTAACAGCACGCACACCCACACCACGCTCAACGTTGTATGATCCTTCTTTCACTAAGCCATCTTCAAGTACCCAAGATTCGTGGTGACTCGATTGAAAATACAGGTCGGCATAATCAACTTGATGTTGATGAATAAAAGCGAGCGTTTTTTCTAATTCTTCTCTCGTTAGTTGGCTGTCATGTAATAAATGCTGTTCAACCGTGTTCATAATAAATGCTCTCTAAATCGTTGCTGAGACTGCACAGGCATGTCTTGGCGAATTGTATTCAAGCGGTTTAAATCAAGCCCATGGCTGATAAACCCGGTACCAGAGGCAAGCTCACTGAGCGTTTCTCCCCATGGTGAAATAATTATGCTGTGGCCATAAGTGTGGCGGCCATTTTCGTGCTCGCCCCACTGCGCTGCAGCAACCACATAGCATTGTGTTTCGATTGCGCGCGCAGCTAATAAAATATGCCAATGAGCAGCACCGGTGACTGTGGTAAAGGCACTAGGCACTAAAATAAGCTCAGCTCCTTGACGCTGCATGGCAGTGAATAAGCCACTAAAACGTAGATCATAACATACTGCTAAGCCAATTTTACCAAATGGCGAATCAACCACCACAATATCCTTGCCGGCTTCTGTCGCATCAGACTCTCGGTAACTGCGCGTAGTATCGGCAACATCCACATCAAATAAGTGAATTTTGTTGTATTGCGCAACCACATCACCTTGGTTGTTAAATAAAAACGAGGCCGCTAGATACTTACCATTTTGCTGCGACACAGGCAGTGTACCAGCCGCTAACCAAATATCATGTTGCTTACATAAATCGGCAAGTTTCGCTTTATAAGTCTCGCTTTGGTGACCTAATTGATAGCTTGCTTGGCTTTGCTTACTAAAGATCAAAAAGCTCTCAGGTAAACACACAAGCAATGGGCGAGTTGCAGGTAGCTTTAATAATGTATCCGCCAGAAAAGCGAGGTTTTGCTCAGCATTCATGCTTGAGCACATTTGTACTGCCACAACCTGTGGCTGATTATTAGCCTTCATTGGTATCTAAACTCGCTGAAGATGCGGCATCTTTTAACTTTAATTGGCTAGAAGACTGCGGTTGGCTTTGCGCTGCTTGCGGTAATGTCACTTCACGGCTCTTACGATCTATTTCTTTCACTACAGGGTCGTTCATACTTCCTGTTACTTTAAAGTTGATCTCTGAGATCACTCGCGCTGAATGAATCACTTTATCGATGGCAAGCGCTGCAAGCCCGCTTACCGGGTTGACCATCCATGCCACAATAACGGGAATACTCGATGTCACCTGCGGGGCAACTGCAAGGTCGTAATCAATTTCAAAGGTATTTAGGTCTGTATGCCCTTTAATCGTTAAATCGGCAGGCACACCATCAAGCTTGGTATCTTGAGTATAAGCAATGCCCTTTTCTAGCTGCATGGTGCCTTGCATACTGTTATAGAAAAAACCTTTAGAGAATACATCTCTAAAATCGAGTTTCAGCTTACGCACTAACGAATCTAAACTCAGTAATGAGAATACTCGCGCACCACCATCACTAATCTCAGCAAGGTGCCCTTCACCTAAACGCCAATCTAATTCACCAGCTAAACTTGGTACATCAAAGCTATAGGGTGCGCCTTGCCATGCTAAATCAAACTTAATATTGGCGTCTGAATCTTTTACTGTGGTGGTTAATTCAAACTCATCAAATAATTCACCAATATCATCACTTTCTAAATTACCACTAAACTGAGTTAAGCCATCGGCAAATTGTCCTTTTGCGCGTAATACATGATCACCTTTATCAATTACAAGCTCAGAGAATATCAACTTATTTTGCTCACCGACTAAACTGCTTTTTACTTTGTCTAATTGATATTGGCCTACTTTACAGTCTTCACAATAAAACTCGATTGCAGGTATATTCGTAAGCCAACTTAAATCCTCTGGTTCACTTTTATCAGATGAAGGCTCGCTTTCATTTGGCGAAAAATTCATCCGTAAGTAGTCGGTAAAAATTTGAATCGGCCTGCGCGTTTCACCGGTTGGAATAAGTGCGTCAGCACGTAATTCTTTGGCATTTAACTTTAACTCTAAGTCTGATTGTTTTGGCGCTAATCTAAATTCAAAGTCATTAAAATCAATATTATTCAGTGCAAGTTTGTTAAATTTGCCAGTTACATTGTTAAAAGCTGGCATCACACTAGGCGCATCTGACTTAACTTTGGTAAGCGCAATAATTTGATCAATTAAGCCAAACCAAGGCATTATTTCGGTTTCTGGTAAATCGATTGATACCGCAAACCCTTCACGATTTAACCCTAAATCTTGTGACCCTAAAATAAGGTGAGCATTATTAAACTTCTTTTTGCCATTATCTAAAATCGCATTAAAAAACAGCTTATTATCGATATTAGCCGTGATTAAATTAGAAATATGATCACCTTGCACAACCGCATTTAGTGGCCAAGTTTGTTCTGCATTTTTGTTATAAGGTGCAGGTAGTTGGCTAGCAACCCCCACTAAATTACCCGTTATGTCTGCACGATAATTAAAGTCATTAGGTAAAAAGTTAAGCGATATACCAACATCAATGTTGCTTTGCCCTGCTAAATAGCCAGACAATAAGCCATGTGCTTGCTCAATCAATGGGTCTGCCTCAAGGGCAAGCTCTATGGCAATTTCAGCTCGGTAGTTATCACCAACATTTTCACTATTAAAGCTTGCGGTAAGTGGCATCCCTAACCAGTTTGCCTGGGCATTGTTTAGCACAATTTTGTCGTTATTAAATTTAACTATGCCTGTCATATGGCTCAGCGTAATTCCCGGCTGGGCTAAGTAAACGGGTAAGTTAGCTAATTCAACCTCGCCTACAGCATCAACATGGCCTGAACGTAAGTTAACCAATAAATCGATAGCTGCTGTTGCTTCTCCCTGCGCTTGTACAACATCAAATACATTTGCAAGCGGCTTTGCCAGAGGTGTAGCAGCAAAGAAAGGTTTAAGCTTACTACCGTGAGCACGCTTATTTATAGCAACTTTTAACATATCAGCATGCATCAGATCAGCAATGCTCACATGAACACTATCATCAAGCGCTAAGTTAACTAATTTGCCGGATTTACTATAAATATCCATGCGTTCGTTTTCAAAGTGCAAAATAACGTTGGCTTCTTCAACCTCAGGCCAGCTTGGTGAAAACTTGTACTTGGCATTCTCGACATTTGCTAAGACTTCAAATTGACCTTGTTGCTCTTTAAATGGAAACCCTTTAAATGGCCCAGAAAACAATACCTGCGCTTTATTTACTTCGCCGCCCTTAATTGCCCCATTCAAATAATTAACGAGCTTTTCACTCATTACAGGTAGCGGAAAGTAGTGTCCTGCAACCTTAGCATCGGCTGCATAGGCTTCGGCATATAAGTCAAGACGCGGTTCGTCAGTCAGGCTTAGTTTCATCTCTGCAGCAAGCGTGACTTCATCGTTATCAAGCCAAATATTATCGCTGCTAATGCGCCAGCCATCATCAAAGTGATGTAAATCAAGCTCTACATTTAACTGGTTATAGGGAATATCTTGGCTGAAACTGCCATTGGTCAACAGCTGATTGTTTTCACCGTATAATTGAATGCGCCCTGCTGATTGGTTGAGTAACCCTTCAACGCGAATTGCTTGGCCACCAGGAATCCCCTGTAATGATAACCAATTGATCTGCTCACCTTGAAACCACAATTGCCAATGATCTTGGTTATCAAATTCAACATATGCGTCGCTGAGTTGGCCTTTGGGTTGGCGCGCTAAGAAAGGTGCCAGCACTTCAAAGTTACTAAGCTGGGCTAATTTAGCCAACAGCCCAAAATCAAACTGCTTAAGCCATATTTGATTTTTATCACCTAGCTGCGCTTCAAACTGAAGTGTTGGCCACTGTTTTAAGTCTCGCTCAAACGTAAGACCCGTGCTTTTTAAACGCCAATTATCTTGCCAAGGAAATAAATGAAAGCCCCCTTCATTTAAACTTATTTGATGTGCTTCTTGGTTTTGTTGCCAATTAATAAAGCTCGGTAGCCATTGCACTTTTACATCGCTGATCAAGCCTTTTTCTAGGCTAAACCAAGTTTGTAAATTTATATCGGAGCTGAGCTGCTGTTTATCGGTATTAATAAATTGAGCAAGCCATTTAGAAACATCGACATTGGCAGCTTGTACATATATATCACCGGCCATAGTCTCAAGAGTTGAGCCATTAAGGGCCATGCGAGCATCAAAACTACCCACCGAGATCCCCGGTAAGGCCAAGCTACCTGATCCCTGATGTTGTTCTGGGGTATTTTGCCAAACAATGTTTTCAAGTATGAGTTTACGTTTTTTACCATCACTCAAGGTAAAGTTTAAACTACTGTCTTGCACCGCAAAGTGGCCTGTTTCACCAAGGAACAAGCCTTCGATCAGCTCTTTTTGCTCAAAGCTGCCTGCTTGTTGAGTGTTCCCCAAATCAAGCATGGTGGGTAAATCAACATCAGCATGAAAACCATTGATCACAAAGTAGCTCGATTTAAGCTGACGGGTTTTTAGTGATTCCCATAAGTTTACTTCAAGACTGGCTTTATCAATGGTTAGTGCAATCGGTGAGGTTTGGTTATCTTCAAACGAAATGTCTTCGATAACTAAAGCAGGCCCTTTTCCCTGCCAACTGGCCGAGATAGACCCAATTGATAAATTGACATCAAAGCGCTCATACAAGAACACTTCAATGTCATCTTTATAATCATTAGCATAGGGTAATGAATACTTAACGACTGAGACAACTACGGCCAGCAGTACGAGAGTGATAGCAAATACTTGCCATAACTTACGTAAACAATAAAAGCAGACCGTTTTTGCCTTCATTACATCATTACCACATCAAATTGTTCTTGATTATATAAACTCTCTGTTTGAATACTGACTTGCTTACCGATAAATAGTTCCAGTTCAGCTAAATTATGATATTCATCATTTAGCAACGCTTCGCTCACTGATGGTGAGGCATAAACCATAAATTTATCGGCAGCATAAGCGCGATTTACTCTGACAATTTCTCGTAAAATCTCATAGCAGACAGTTTCAACCGTTTTTTGCGACCCTCGTCCCGAACAAGCAGGACACACATCACAAAGAATATGCTCTAAGCTTTCGCGGGTACGTTTGCGGGTCATCTCTACTAAGCCTAGTGCAGATAGACCATTTATGTTGGCTTTAGCACGATCTTTTGCCAGCGCTGATTCAAGCGAATGCAAGACACGACGCTTATGCTCATCACTGACCATATCAATAAAATCGATAATAATAATACCGCCTAGGTTACGTAAACGTAGCTGACGAGCAATCGCAGAGGTTGCTTCGATATTAGTATTAAAAATGGTTTCTTCTAAATTACGATGCCCTACAAATGCACCGGTATTTACATCAACCGTGGTCATTGCTTCAGTTTGATCAATAATTAAATAACCACCTGACTTTAGCTCAACCTTACGATGCAACGCTTTTTGAATTTCGGTTTCAACATCAAATAAATCGAAGATCGGGCGTTCACCAGGATAATACTCAAGTGCTTCAGACAGAATAGGCACAAACTCTTCAGTAAACTCTTTAAGCTCTTGATAGGTCAGTTTAGAGTCAACACGAATACGCTCCATGTCTTCACCAACGTAATCACGCAAGGTACGAAATGCCAGTGTTAAGTCTTCGTGTAAGATGCTTTCTTTACTGATTTTTTTTCGTTTGTTGACGATTTTTTGCCACAATTTTTTTAAGAATTCAGCATCGTGACGCAGTTCTGCTTCTGAGGCACCTTCAGCTGCAGTTCGCACTATAAAGCTGCCGTCTTCGTCGCCGTATTCAGCGACAATTTTTTTCAGACGTAAACGCTCATCTTCTGATTCAATACGCTGGCTCACACCAACATGCGTCGCATCTGGCATAAAAACCAAATAACGTGAAGGAATAGTGATGTCGGTGGTTAAACGCGCGCCTTTAGTGCCAAGGGGATCTTTAACAACCTGCACCATGATGTATTGGCCTTGGCGCACTAGTTCACGAATATCTTGCACTTTTTTAATTGGTTGCTCGTCAACACCTTCAACAATTGAGGCACTATTAACGATGTCTGATGCGTGTAAAAAAGCCGCCTTATCTAAGCCGATATCGACAAATGCAGCTTGCATGCCCGGAAGTACGCGACTAATTTTACCTAGGTAAATATTGCCGACGATGCCAAGGTTGCCAATACGCTCTAGCTGGATCTCTTGCAGTACGCCGTTTTCAATTAGCGCAACGCGACTTTCGCTCGGTGTAACGTTGATCAGTAATTCAGTGCTCATGTTACCCTCTTAAAAATTCATTTAATAACTGTTCAGTCTCATATAAAGGTAAGCCGACCACCGCAAAATAGCTACCCGAAATATGGCTAACAAAGCGTCCGCCTAAGCCTTGTATGCCATAACCGCCAGCTTTATCTTGGGGCTCACCCGAATGCCAGTAAGCATCAATTTCTTCATCACTTAACTTTTTAAATGTCACATCAGTGACAACAACACAACTTTTTACTTGCTCACTATTTGCAATTGCAACGGCTGTCATCACTTGATGGGTGCGCCCAGATAAGCGCTGCATAGTGGCTGTAAAGTCTGCTTGGTCAACAGGTTTAACTAGGGCTGTATCATCAATGACGACTACAGTATCACTTCCTAACACAGGGCGATCAGTGTAGCCCATAGCTACACCTGATTGTGCTTTGAGTCTAGCTAAGCGTTCAACATAATCACGAGGAGATTCATTCGGAAATTGGCTTTCATCTGCATCAACGCTAAATTGAGAAAACTCAACGCCAAGCTGGCTGAGCAACTCTTTTCGGCGCGGTGATGCAGACGCCAAATAAATTGCGGTCTGCATTATCTAATCCTGAAATGACGGCGATATTTACGCAAAATTAAGAAAATCCACCACCAGCAAAGCATACCTGTTAGCACAGGCCACAAATAATGCGGACTAAAATAAATACCCATTAAAAAGTGATTTAGCCAAAACTGCATAAGGTGGTAAAGCGTTAAAAACAAAGCAACTAAAATGCTTTGCTGCCATAAAGAAAAGTTTCTAATCTTTTGGAAGTTACTAGCAGTAATAAATATACACACTGAGTAAGTCAGTGAGTTTACACCCAGTGGTGAGCCTGAAGCTAAGTCCATTAATAAACCGACCACCCAAGCTGTACCAATGTTCAAACGGTGTGGTACCGCTAACGACCAATACATTAATACCATTAACACCCAATCTGGGCGATAAGGCTCAAACGAAATCGGTAACGGCATTAACGCCATAACCAATGCAAAGAAAATACTGATAGCAATCAGCAAAGAGTGACGACTATTCATTGCTTATGCTCTCCTGCTGATTACGCCACAGCACAACCAACAAGCGAATCCGGTCAAGTTGTGCAATTGGCTCAGCATATACCTGCGCAAAAGGACGCCCTTCGTCACGGTTAATTTCAGTTACTACAGCAACCGGATAACCTTCAGGGAAAGTGCCACCTAGGCCAGAGGTAACCAAAATATCACCAATACGTACGTCAAGGCTGTGCGGAACGTGCGAAAGCTTAACTACATTAATTTTACCTATGCCTTCAACCACGGTACGTACATCGTTACGTAAAATACGCACAGGTGTGGCATGGGTAGTGTCGGTCATTAACAACACGCGCGAAGTAGTCGAACCAACTTGGGTGATTTGCCCTACCACACCCATTTCGTCAATAACTGCTTGGCCTTCACTTAGGCCATCGGTAGTACCGCGGTTAATAACCACTTGATGACTATATGGGTTTGAGTGAACAGACAATACCTGGGCAATAATTTTACGATTTGATTGTTTAGCAGATGAACCTAACAAAGCACGTAATTTATCGTTTTCACGAGATAAAAATTGCAGTTGTTGGAGTTGCTCGCTTTGCAATAACTGCTTCTTCTTAAGTGCTTCATTTTCAGTTAAAAGCTGTTCGCGGGTGTGCAGATTCTTCGCGCCAATACTAAATAGCTCATACGGCAAATTGGCGAGATAAATAAGTGGGCTAACGAGGGTATTTAAACTGGTGCGAATTGTTGTACCACCTTGTGTGTAGCGATCGCCCACGATCAGCACGACACTCAAAAGCACTGCGACAAAAAGTCGCAGTTGCAAAGAGATGGTACGACCAAAAAGTAACTTCATTAGTCGTAGCTAAATACGTCACCACCGTGCATATCAATCATTTCTAGCGCCTTACCGCCGCCACGAGCAACACAAGTTAATGGATCGTCAGCAACCACGACCGGAATACCTGTTTCTTCCATTAATAAACGGTCTAGGTCTTTTAATAATGCACCACCACCGGTTAATACCATACCGTGTGCAGAAATATCCGAAGCAAGCTCTGGTGGAGACTGTTCAAGCGCAACCATAACCGCGCTCACAATACCCATTAATGGCTCTTGCAACGCTTCAAGAATTTCGTGTGAGTTCAGTGTGAATGAACGCGGAACACCTTCAGCAAGGTTACGACCACGTACTTCAATTTCAATAGGCTCATCTGTTTTAAACGCCGAACCAATTTGATGCTTGATGTTTTCAGCAGTTGCTTCACCAATTAAGCTACCAAAGTTACGGCGTACATAGTTGATGATAGCTTCATCAAATTTGTCACCACCGATGCGTACAGATGAAGAGTAAACCACGCCATTTAATGAAATAATGGCAACTTCAGTTGTACCACCACCGATATCAACAACCATAGAACCCGTTGCTTCTGATACAGGTAAACCTGCACCGATTGCAGCCGCCATTGGCTCTTCGATTAGGTACACTTCACGTGCACCAGCACCCATCGCAGATTCACGAATAGCACGTTTTTCTACTTGTGTAGCACCACAAGGCACACAAATAAGAACACGCGGGCTTGGACGCATAAAGTTGTTGTTATGTACTTGCTTGATAAAGTGTTGCAGCATTTTTTCGGTCACGTAGAAATCAGCAATAACGCCGTCTTTCATAGGACGAATCGCTTTAATGTTACCCGGTGTACGGCCTAACATTTGCTTTGCTTCTGTACCCACTGATGCCACACTTTTCGGGCCACCAGCTCGCTCTTGGCGAATAGCAACTACAGAAGGTTCATTTAATACAATACCTTCTTCTTTTACATAAATTAGGGTATTGGCTGTACCCAAGTCGATCGATAGATCGTTTGAAAAAATACCACGGAGTTTTTTAAACATGAGGCTGGATGACCTTTGAAAATACGTTCTTATACTAGCTGCTCTCACTCTATCATGCTAATCATGAAAAAGCGCAACTGCCTTAAATTAATTGCTAAAAAAGGAAGCTTATAGCGCTTCCTTTTTAAATATTTATCGCTCGCGTACTAAACGAAAGCCGATATAGTTTGCACGAAAGTCTGGCGCTAAAATTAGGCGTGTTGATACGCGGGCTAAGCTAGGCGCAAAGTTCCAAGCACCACCACGAACCGTTACATCAGACTGTCCTGGCTTTTTATATGTCCATTCCCATACATTACCTACTGTATCAAATAGGCCAAATGCATTAGGAGAAAACGACCCTGTCGGTGCAGCGCTTTTATTTGACCATTCGCTCCCACACCAGCCACAGTTCGCTAAGTTTTTACCGATTTCGTTACCCCAAGGGTACTCGGTTTCAGTACCAGCTCGCGCAGCATACTCCCACTCAACCTCGTTTGGTAAGCGAAATAACTGACCCGTTTGCCCCGATAACCAATCTGCGTATGCTTTTGCATCGTTATAGGTTAAACATACCGCCGGAAAATCACTTTCTTGCTCGAAACCTGGGTTACGCCAATTTAACGTAGCTTCCCATACTGGTTCACCATTTAAGTAATAAGCACAACCACGATTTTTTTCAGCTTCTGTTTTGTAACCTGTATTTGCAACAAAACGCTCATACTCTGCAACAGTCACTTCCTTGCTTTGCATTGCAAACGAATTAGCAATGGTCTTTTCTACCACTGGACGCTCGTTGGCTAAACCATTGCCGTTAATATCGCCCATCTTAAATTTGCCTGCAGGAATAACAACGATACCTGCTGAATTGTTTTTATTGACGATACTTGCAACTGGTGAAGACGTTGCTGGTTTTTCAGCTGCTGTAACCGCTGCAACAACTGGCTCTGGTTCTTTTACCAAATTTGCATGAATTGTTTGCGCTTTGCGAAGATCAATACGCGCTTTATAGCTTTTATAACCACGCTTGCGAATTTCAACTTCATGAAAACCTACAGGCAACGAAGTGGTTAGTTTTGTCGCACCAAAACTCACGCCATCGATAAACACTTCATCGTCATACACATTAGAACGAAGTGTTAGCTCAACCATTTTAGATTTTTTCAAATCAGGTAACGGTTCAACCTTTACTGGCTTTTTTGATGAATAATCGCTAACAGGCTCATTAGTCATACGTGATACCGATACCACCTGACTATTATCCAAAGGGTCACTGAATGTTAACTGACTATCAGGGTAAGATGCCGAGTAATTAGACTGATAGTTGCCTGCAAGTGGCGAGCCATAATCAGCGCAGAATCGGTTATCTAAATTAAGTAAACTACATAAGCGGCTGCTATTTACATCACCGCGCATGGTCACGCTTAAGTTGACGTTATAGTTACCTTGACCGCTAAATGCACTGTTGACAACATGGCTACTTAACACCTTAACTTGCGCACCCGCAAGATTGCGTTTTGGTTCAACCAATCGCTCTTCAGTTAAGTTAGCAAAAATTTGATCAACAAAACGTTTAGTTGCTTTTTGCAAGCCCATTTGCTGACCGCGCTGCTCACAGGCAGCAAGCGTTTCGGTGCGTTTACAATTGATGGTGTGATTAACTTCTAATGTACCTTCACGTGTAAACTCATTACGTAAACGCTCAACACGCGCCGTTGCGAGTTGTTCTTTTAAACTTTCTAATGTATTGAGTTGGGTATGTTTAGCTACGCGAATTTGCTCAATGTCTTTTCTATGCGATGCAATTGCCGCCAATTGCATCGAAATATCATCTTTATTCTGTTTGTGATCAACAACTGCTTTTTGATAGCGTGCTTGTGCATTGCTAATGTCTATTGTTGGATCATCAATAAGTCGGCGATACATCTCGTTCATTGCATCTAGCGCTTGGTTTTTTTCTTTGTCTAACTCTGTCGAGCGTGCGCGCAATAATTCGAGTTGCTTCTGTAACTGACTTTCTTCTTTTAGGTGTTTTTCAAGGATAACAGTCGAGTTATCGTACTCGGCTTGTTTTTTACTGATCTCTGACTCTATACCAGTTACCGTAGCAGTATCTTGTGCAAATGCACTAGTTGCTAGCAAACTAACTGAAATAAATAGAGATAAAGGAGCGATTCGCATATATTCCATTCCCAAAAAGCGGCAATTATTTGGTCATTATTATTTTTTTATAATTAAACTCTTATGCTATGTACTTGGAAAGCAAAACACAAGCTTTGTTCAATTATTATCTGAGTTTACAACTATTACCTTAGTTGATGCCAGTAAATAACAAAATCATTTTAGTTTAATTTCTTAGTTGATGATCAGTTTGCTACAATAGAGCGTGTTTTTTATTAAAATTGCTGCTGTGTATAGTTCTTTTGAGTCACCTTTACAAACCATAAACCATCCCTTATTGGCTGCTCGTAAAATTCAGCTCACCATAAAGCGAGATGATCTTATTCACCCGCAAATTAGTGGCAATAAGTGGCGTAAACTAAAGTTTAATTTAGCCGCAATGCAACAACTTGGAAAATCTGAATTACTCACTTTTGGTGGTGCTTTTTCAAATCATATCCATGCCAGCGCTGCTGCGGGGAAACTATTTGGTTTTACTACTCATGGTATAATTCGGGGTCCCGAACTTGATAGCGAAAATCCAACACTGCGCTATGCAAAGCAATGTGGCATGAATTTACATCCAGTTGACCGTGTTACTTACCGGTTGAGGCATGATCAAAATTACTTAGCTGAATTACAACATCAATTTCCTAATGCTTATATTTTACCTGAAGGCGGCACTAATTCAGCAGCCCTTCTAGGCTGCAAAGAGTTGGCCGAAAGCCTTCCCCCAGCAGACTATATTATATGCCCTACGGGAAGTGGCGGAACATTAGCAGGTTTAATTGAGGGCGCATCACAAAGTACAACAGTATTAGGGGTGGCTGTAATTAAGCAAGCTGAGTATTTAATAACTGACATTAAACAATTGAGCAACCGCGCCAAACAACAACAAAACTGGCAGCTGTTATGTGACTTTCATGATGGCGGTTATGGCAAGTTTAGTGCTAATTTGTGGCAGTTTTGTCAAGCATTTAACCACCAGCACGACATTCCTCTTGAACCTATTTACAGTGGCAAAATGATATATGCACTATGGCAACTCATTGAGCAGGGCTTTTTTGCTCCACACACACACATTATTGCGATTCATACAGGTGGGCTACAAGGTTTAGATGGCTTGCGATACCGCAATTTAATCGACTAATTAGCTGTATTAGCTATGCGGTGTTATATCTGCTAACTTTTGTAAGGGCTCAGCAAAGTAAAAGCCTTGAGCTGCAACCACCCCTAAATTTTTGAGGGTCGCAAGTTCATTTTGCGTCTCGACCCCCACCGCATAAACAGGAAAGCTTAATTCGCTGCCCTTATTGATAATCTGTTTTACGATCTTCTGCTGTTGAGCATTTGTATCTATATTATGTATTAGCTCATAGGCCAGTTTAATACTGCGTATATTATTAAGCTGCGCATAAGTAGCTAGGTGCTCTGCACTTCTCACGTTATCAATTACCACACCAGCCGACAGTTTCTCTAAGCACTTAAACTGTGAGATTAATTTTTTATGTTGGCGTAGATAATCATCTTCACTGAGTTCAAATTGAAGTTTACTAATTCCCTCATAGTCACTCATATGTTCTTTAAACCAAACCCAAAACTTGTCATTGAACCAGTTCATAGCATGTAAGTTTATACTGACTGTGATTGCACCAGCTTCGTTAGAGAGTATTCTCTTCACTTGAGTAATAACGATTTTATCTAAAAACAACACGTCATTTTTACTGCTCATGTGGGGAATAAAATGCCGAGCTGCCAATAGCCCCAAATTTTTATGACGAATGCGAATTAACGCTTCATGCTGTAAAATTTCACCTGTTTGTAAATCGAACAATGGTTGAAAAAACAACATAAAATGTTTGTTTTTAATGTACTCAAACAAGTGCTCTTTACTGTCTGCTAACATGCTTGATTGGGTATGCCCGAACGGCAAGCGATGAATATGTTGCCATGCACTTTGTTTAGCCATAGCCAATGCTGATTTAGTTAGCTGATATACAACAGCTTGGTCTGCTCCTGTTCGGTAATTACAAACACCGATCTTGACATCAGCACGTGATAAATCACTGCGATAGTTTAAGCACGCTTGGTAAATAACTTGATGAAGCCGTTTGGTATATTTATCAAGCTCAGTTGCAGGGATGTTATTTAAAGTAACCGCGATGCCACCTGAAGGAAGCAACTTAACGGAGCGATTAACCAACTCACCAAAACCTTTCGCAATCACTAATTTAAAGTAGTTATCAACATCCAGGTTCGATGGAAAAGGTGTTTTCCAAAAGAACAAAGCAAATAAATGGTTATAACTTGTTGGCACCCCATAAAGAATATTGAGGTCTTGTCGCGGTAAAGGCCTTGGCGATGCTAGCTTTTGTGATTTAAATTGGGGTTCAATTTGTGCATCTGCTGATGCTTGCGGTTTGATAACAGGTTGCTCTTTAATAGCCGTAGACTTAGCCATACTTCGCCACCAACGCCCAGCCCAATAGCCTGTTGCTAGTAAAATAAGGTTTAATAGTATAAATAAGTGGCTTTCTAGTAACCAAGCTGGCCAATGAAACAAACGTAAACTGACTGTTTTATAACTAAATACTTCTTGCTCTACATCAATAAAATTTGCAAAGTTTTGCGGCAAATCAGCTACATCCAAGACAAAACCCTGACTTTTTACAATAGACGCGATGATGTCTTGCGAGGTGATAGGATCTAAGTTTAATTCATATACTTCTTTAGCCAGCTCAGTACCAGTATGATGAACCTTGTCATGAAGTACATCATTAAGAAAAATGTTAAAAACAACCACAAGCAAAAGCACAATCGTCACATAAATGACCACTGGTCGCTTGATCTGTGAAGCAAAGTCTTTTTTCATTTCACAATTTTGTTGCCCAAAGATATACAAAGTGTTGTTCAAGAACCCCATAAATACAAGGCTACAGGCTGATTAAAAGTAATTTCAGAAGAATCCTAATACCAACGCTGTCAAAAATTCCGTAAATTTAACAACCTAGCATTTATTGGTAATGAGAATTATTTTGTAATCAACAATTCAAAAGGTCACAACTAAATCTCTGCAACAGAGTTAAATAAAGATACGCAAACTTTTACAGTAACCTGTAATCAATCCCAAGATAACTGTTTGTAATGATGAAAGGCATTATTATTTAGCCTTCGTAGATGCGCATTACCCGCAAAAATAAGCGCCATCATGACAGCGTAGCTGATGCACACCAGGCTCATGAAGATGTATTTACTCTAAATACATTTATAGCATTTGATGTCTTATATTGAGCTTGTTCTAAATCTTTTATCAATTTAGATAATAGCGCCAATTCGGCTTGTACTTCCTGCATATTTTCAGTGATATTTTGGCTTGCCTTACTCGCTTCTTCAGCTAACTGATTTTGTGATTCAATCGCTGATGACACCATGTTTGTTTGGCCGCTCACCTCAGTGATATTAGTTGTCAAAATATCGATATTCTTGAGGGCATTTTCACTATTTTCACTCACCTTCTGCGTTGATTCAGAGGTATTTTCCATATACGCCTGAAGTTGTTGCACTTGCTGCTTTATGTCATCAAGCACTGAAGATATTTCTGATGTTGAATCTTGGCTACGCGTTGCTAAACCCCGCACTTCGTCTGCAACAACAGCAAAACCACGGCCTTGTTCACCCGCTCGAGCAGCTTCGATAGCAGCATTAAGGGCTAGTAAATTAGTTTGTTCAGCAATACTCGAAATTGTATCAAGCACTGATTGAATACTGTTCGTTTTTGCACTTAACGAATCTGATTGCTGATGAGCCTGCTGAATCAGCGTAGATAGTGAGTTAATGCTCACTTTATTTGTGCCAATTATTTGCTTTGTATTATTCGATAAGTCATTTGCCTTTGCTGTATTTTTAGAGCTTTCATCTGCTGACAGTGCAATTTGCTCGATCTGGTTAGATAGCCTCGCGAAGCTATCTTGAAGCACCGATGTGGTTGAATTAACACTCTCAACTAATTCTGAGAGTTCTGTTGCAAAAGTGATTAATGATTTAACACTGGATTCGCTACTGCTGTTTGCTTGTTGCACTTGCCGTATCAACTTAGTGAGGGTATCTACCAACTCATCAACACTTCTAGAAATTGCACCTATTTCATCACTCGATTGGTCATCAATCCTCACTGTTAAATCATGGCTTGAAGCAATTTTTCCAATTAAATCTCGTACTTTTCTAACTTTTTTAGCAAGTGCCTTGATTACAAATAAACCGAAGGCGATAAAAAAAGTAATAAAAAATATCGCAAGACCTACCGTTACCACAGCCTCCATTTTAGCATCAACGCGCTTTTCCTCGATAAGCGACTCTAACGCGCTTTGTTTTTCAGTAATACGCTTGTGAATTTTGCCAATTAAGTCCGTTGACAAACTAAACCAGTCCGAAGGTTCTGGGTAAGACAAAGCCAGCTTGCCACTTTCTTGATTTAGGTTTTCGATAATTGCCTTAATATCTTTAAAGGCTTGTGAATTAGTCAATTCTGATAGCCATGCTTTATCTTCTTTTGCGGTGAGTGTTAAAGCGAGCATAGCCAAACTTTCTTCAATATTATTAAAATAGCCAGCAACTTGAACCTGACTATCTTTAGATATTGATTGTAATGATAAAATACCATTCACCTTTCCTCTAATCTGGCCTAATCTCTCCTTTAACAAAGACATTCTGATAATAGCTAAACCTGAAGAGATTGCTTCGGATTGTCTAATGTGTGAAACCCGGCTGTTAGCAACATCCAACATAAACTGGTTGGCATTAGAATAAACGGCAAACGCTGATTTTCCTTGCTGCCTATCGATATTTTCTCTTAACGCTTTTATATTTTTGTGCTTTTCTAACACTGCAGTAAATAGGGCTATTGAGTGTTTTTTCGTTTGAGTATAATTAGAAAATTCGTTAAAAACTTTATCAACAATCAAGCGTTGCTTAGCAACTTTGTCACCGTTTTTGCGATACCCTGAACCAATAAAGCCAGCAGTTAATCCCCTTTCGACTGCCGTTTCATGCGCTATTTTATCTATCATCAATACTTCGCTGATAAATTCAGCATCTTGACTCACAAGCTGCTTTTTTTGCAGGGACGCATCAATAACAATATAAGATGTTGTAAGCATCACAACCAAAGCAAATGCAATCACTGCTGCTAGCGCTTGTTGAAAGCTTATCTTACTAAGTATTTTCATGGGTGTAGGAATAAAATTTTTTATTAAACTTAGACCATACGATTGATATCGCCAGTATTTATAACTCTGCTCTAGGCATACTTGCAGCCATAAAAAAGAACGTAAGCTCTAATCCTAGCTTCACAGACTCAATTAAAAGATAAACGATTCAATGCAAAGTAAAGAACAAAATGAGTGGGTAAATTTGTGCGGCCAGCATGCATTCTAAGTTATTTTTCAACATTATTTTTAGTTAAAAAAAGAGCCGCTATTTAGCGGCTCTCTTATACATTTCTAATTTTATCTTTGTCTAGAACGGGATATCGTCATCAAAGTCGATTGGTGGTTCCATTGGGTTTGATGCGCCGCCTTGTGGTGCATTTTGTGGCTTAGGAGCAAAACCGCCTTGTTGTGGTGCACTGCTTTGCTGTGGAGCACCATAACCGCCACCGTATTGGTTATTGTTTTGTTGTTGCGGCGCTGACTGCTGTGGACGTTGTTGCTGTGGTGCTGGTGCAGACTGTTGCTGTGGTGCATAGCTATTATTGCTTTGTGCTTGTTGTGAGCCACCACCGTAACCGCCGCCTTGCTGTTGACCACCTTGGTAACCGCCTTGTGATTGACCACCTTGATAGCCGCCACCCTGTTGATCGCCACCACGGCCACCTAACATTTGCATTTGACCACCCATATCTACCACGATTTCTGTGGTGTATTTTTCTTGGCCTGATTGATCAGTCCATTTACGCGTTTGTAAACGGCCTTCAATATAAACTTGTGAGCCCTTGCGAAGATACTCACCAGCAACTTCAGCTAGTTTGCCAAATAACACAACACGGTGCCATTCAGTACGCTCTTGCATTTGCCCTGTGTTTTTATCTTTCCAGCTATCAGTCGTAGCAATGCTGATATTCGCTACACCATTGCCATTAGGCATATAACGTACTTCTGGATCTTGGCCTAAATTACCAACCAAGATAACTTTGTTCACACCGCGTGCCATGGAACTTCTCCTATAAAACGTTAGATTAAACCAGCAACTTTACGTGCTTGGTCTAGGTCAAATTCTTTGTCATTAATCTTTAAATAGCTGCGATTTTCATCACAAACAACCGTTGCTTCAATGACGCCCGGTAAAGCAACAAGACGAGAAGCAAGTGCCTGTGCTTGCTGCTCTGAACTTAATTCGGTCATTAAGCTAATTATTTTACTTCTTGGTGGGACTTGCATATTCCAAGCAATGATAAGCCATATTACCCCAACAAGTGCCGCTGCCGCAAACACTGCTTGCGCACTTAATGCTTGGGCAACATAGCCACCCAATAAACCGCCTAAAAAGGCACCAAAAAACTGCGTTGATGAGAACACCCCCATTGCAGAACCTTTCTGATTTGCAGGGGCAATACGCGAAACAAGAGCTGGCATGGTGGCTTCTAAAAAATTAAAAGCAATAAAGTAAACCAACATACAAATACCAATGCCAATCACCGAATCAACCCATAGCGACATGGCTAACATGCTTAACACCAGCAGTGCGATTGAGCCAATGAATGCTTGTTTTTCTTTTTCTTTGCGAATCGCCACTATCATCATAGGTGCCATCAAGAAAAATGCTAAAAATAATACAGGTATGTATAAATACCAATGATGATCTGCAATCAATCCATCTTTAATAAGCTGACCTGGTAATGCTACAAATACGGTAGTTAATGTAAGATGAAGCAGCATCACCCCAAAATCAAGGCGCGCTAATTGTGGGTGTTTAATAAGTTGCTTAATGTCATCAAGTGTTGCAAGCGTGTCGCCTTTTGGGGCTTTACTAACTGCATTGGGCACTAAAAACAACACGATAAAAATACCTAAAAGCGCCAGCCCTGCGGTAAGCCAAAATACTCCTGCAACACCCCACGATGCGGCAACTATTGGCCCAAGTAACATAGCAACGGCAAAGCTCATACCAATACACATACCAATGACGGCCATTACTTTTGGACGCTGTTCATCACGACTTAGATCAGAAGCAAGTGCTAACAATGCACTGGCTATTGCGCCCATGCCTTGTAATGCACGCCCTAACGTCACCATTTGTACTGACTCAGCTGTTGCCGCTATTACAGAACCAAGCGCGAACACACAAAGACCACCAATAATGACTTTTTTACGACCAATTTTGTCCGATAACCAGCCCATAGGTATCTGTAATACAGCTTGCGTTAAACCATAAGCACCGATAGCAAAGCCAATCCATAGTGGCGAAAACCCTTCTAGCTGCTGACCATAAATTGCCAATACTGGCATCAGCATAAATAGGCCAAGCATGCGAAATGCAAATACGCTCGCCAACGAAACGGCAGCGCGTTTTTCTCGAGAGTTGAGTGAAGATGCTGTCATGAATTACTGATCTTGCTGTCTGTTAAAATGTGAGCGTGGATTCTACCACAAGCAAAAACTAAATAATCACCTGTGAGTGATGATTTTTTCTTTGATCAAGGATTAATCTTATCGCGTATTGTGAGATACTGAAAAAATAATTAGGTAACAAAACGAGATAGCATGGAAAACATTGAAGTCCGAGGCGCCCGTACGCACAATTTAAAAGACATCAGCCTAACCATTCCCCGTGATAAGCTGATAGTTATCACTGGCCTATCTGGTTCAGGAAAATCGTCTTTAGCGTTTGATACGCTTTATGCAGAAGGGCAACGTCGTTATGTTGAATCACTCTCTGCATATGCAAGGCAGTTTTTATCGCTGATGGAAAAACCCGATGTGGATCACATCGAAGGTTTATCGCCTGCAATCTCTATTGAGCAAAAATCAACCTCGCATAACCCGCGCTCAACAGTCGGAACCATCACCGAAATTTACGATTACCTACGTTTATTATTTGCCCGTGTAGGTGAGCCACGCTGTCCTACTCACGACTTACCGCTTGCAGCACAAACTATCAGCCAAATGGTCGATACGGTTTTAGCGCTACCTGAAGGTAGCAAGCTAATGCTATTGGCACCAGTTGTGAAAGACCGAAAAGGTGAACATGTTAAGCTGCTTGAGCAACTTGCAAGCCAAGGCTTTATTCGTGCCCGTATTGATGGCGAGGTTTGTGACTTATCAGATCCACCAACCCTTGAGCTTCATAAAAAGCACACTATCGAAGTTGTGGTTGACCGCTTTAAAGTAAAAGATGGCCAACAACAGCGTTTAGCTGAATCATTCGAAACGGCGCTTGAGCTTTCAAGCGGTATAGCTCATGTAGCGGCAATGGATGACTCTCTTAGCGAAGACATGTTGTTTTCGGCTAACTTTGCTTGCCCAACCTGTGGCTATGCAATGGGCGAGCTTGAACCGCGTTTATTCTCGTTTAATAACCCAGCAGGTGCATGCCAAAGCTGTGATGGTTTAGGTGTACGTCAGTATTTTGATCCAAACCGTGTAGTGCAAAACCCAGAGCTAAGCTTGTCTGGCGGCGCAATTAAAGGATGGGACAAACGCAGCTTTTATTATTTCCAAATGCTGCAAGCCGTCGCGGAGCATTACAAGTTTGATTTAGAAGCGCCGTTTCAAAATCTGAGTAAAGAAGCACAAAAAGTTATTCTTGAAGGTTCAGGCAAGACTAAAATTGCTTTTAATTATCGCAATGACCGTGGCGATTTAATTACGCGTAACCACGAGTTTGAAGGCGTTTTAAATAATATGAACCGCCGCTACCGCGAAACAGAATCAAACTCGGTGCGCGAAGAGCTGACTAAATACCAAACGAGCCAAGCGTGTCCAAGCTGTCATGGCTCTCGATTACGCGAAGAAGCTCGCCATGTATTTATTGGCCAAACCAATCTACCTGCCATCACCACAATGAGTATTGGTGAAAGCATGGCATTTTTTGATAGCTTAAGCCTAACTGGTCAGCGTGCCCAAATTGCCGATAAAATCCTCAAAGAAATTCGCGACCGTTTATCTTTCTTAATTAATGTAGGCCTTAATTACTTATCACTTGAGCGAAGTGCCGACACCCTGTCTGGTGGTGAAGCTCAGCGTATTCGTTTAGCAAGCCAAATTGGTGCAGGCCTTGTTGGTGTTATGTACGTACTGGATGAACCATCAATTGGTTTGCACCAACGCGATAACGACCGCTTACTAAAAACCCTTATTCACTTACGTGATTTAGGCAACACCGTCATTGTGGTTGAGCATGACGAAGATGCCATTCGCGCTGCCGATCATATTATCGATATCGGCCCAGGTGCTGGTGTTCATGGCGGCCATGTTATTGCACAAGGTACCCATGACGATATTCTAGCAAGTAAAGATTCTATCACCGGTCAGTATCTCTCTGGTGAAAAGAAAATCGAAGTACCGGCGGCTCGCCATCAAACCAACGACAAATGGCTTGAGCTATTTGGTGCCACAGGTAACAACTTAAAGAACGTTGATTTACGTATTCCATTTGGCTTAATGACCTGTATCACAGGTGTATCGGGCTCAGGTAAATCGACACTTATCAACGACACTTTATTTAAGCTGGCTCATACCGAGTTAAATGGCGCAACGACCGCAGAAGCAGCACCGTATAAGTCAATTAAGGGATTGGATCATTTTGATAAAGTGATTGATATTGACCAAAGCCCAATTGGCCGTACTCCGCGCTCAAACCCTGCAACTTACACTGGTATTTTTACCGGTATTCGTGAGCTATTTGCAGGCACTCAAGAAGCCCGTTCGCGTGGTTATAAAGTCGGTCGCTTTAGCTTTAACGTTAAAGGTGGCCGTTGTGAGGCTTGCCAAGGCGATGGCGTGATCAAGGTAGAAATGCACTTTTTACCGGATGTATATGTGCCTTGTGATGTATGTAAAGGTCAGCGCTACAACCGTGAAACCCTAGAAGTACAGTACAAAGGTAAAAACATTCACCAAGTACTCGAAATGACCGTTGAAGATGCCCGTGACTACTTTGATAAAATCCCGGCCATTGCACGTAAACTGCAAACGTTAATGGATGTTGGCTTGTCGTATATTCGCTTAGGTCAAGCTGCAACAACCCTCTCAGGTGGTGAAGCACAGCGTGTGAAACTGGCTCGTGAACTTTCAAAACGCGATACCGGTAAAACACTGTATATTCTTGATGAACCAACTACGGGTTTACACTTTGCTGATATTCAGCAATTATTAGTAGTACTGCACCGCTTACGCGATCACGGTAATACCATTGTTGTTATTGAGCATAACCTTGATGTGATCAAAACTGCTGACTGGATTGTCGATTTAGGCCCTGAAGGTGGCTCTGGCGGTGGTGAAATTTTAATTTCTGGTACACCTGAAGACGTCGCAGATTGTGAGCGTTCACACACAGGCAGGTACTTAAAACCACTACTATAAAAAGGATATTGCGTGCGTAGGTATTTAAAAATTGCAAAATGGCGCGCTAATAAACAGTTTCAACAACAGCAACGTAGCTGGCAACCTCATAAAACAAGGTTGGTTGAACGTTTACAAGCCATTTGGTTTAACTTAAGTACCGCACAAAAGCTCTATCTTTTGGCATTAAGCAGCCTGATTGTTGTGCCATCAGGCTGGTTAAGTGCCACCATCACCATTATTGCACTTGTTATTGAGTTTTGGCCTAAGTTTAATCAACTTTGGCATTCACTTGCCGGCAAGGCACTGATTTTAATCTTCTATGCTAGTATCGCTAACTTTGTGTTGGCAGGTGCAAGCGGCATAGTAAATGATGTAACCCATGTTTCTGCCAATCATTTTAACTACACACATAACTTTGCCACACTGTTATATTTACCGCCTTGGGCGCTGGGAATAACACTAGGTACATTATTGTTATTTCAACTTTTTTTACCCTTCTATATCTTTGTTTTATTGCTAATAAAACCCTTTGGCTCTGAGCGAGTTAAGTTTATTAGTCAAAGCTATTCGCCGCTATTAACCGCCATCGTGCGTTTTATTTTAGCAACCGTAGTATTTATTAACTTAATTTCGTTTCTTGATGACAAGCCACCTGAAGAAGTGCTCGACAACATGGTCAGTACCTTTATCGATAGCAAAGTCATTGCCAAAGAGTCAGGTGAAGAGCAGCAAAAAGCGGTTGAAGAACTCGGTGAAAGGCTCGAGCAACAACTTCCTGGTAATGAAGAAAGCTTTGCTCCAAGCCAAGACGTTAATATAGAAGGTGACAGCGAAACCGCCGAAAACTTACGTCAGTTTCTAGATACCAAAGGTTATTTTGAGCGCAGCAAACGTTTAATTGCCATGTTTGCTTACAGCTTTGAAGCCGATAGTTATTCACGCTGTTTAAAAGCAGAAAACAGTAAAGCTGTTGAGTTGAATGATTACGAAATAGTGCAACTAACCCCTGATCACAATGCCGAATATGGCTATCGATTTGAAGTGATTGCGTGTGACTCACCTGGTGTCACTCCAGTAGCAAAGTAACGCAGCAATCAATACTACTCGCTTGGCTTACTGCGCTTTTCTCTGATGAAATGAAATATGGAAAGCCCAATAAAGCCAAAGCAAACTAAGGCGATTACTAAGTTGGGTATAAAAATAAGCAGCATTGTTGCGTCATAGCCGACCTTTGCGAAAGCTGCGCAAAGGCTACCAATAATAAGCTCAGTTAAAATTAGTTCCCATTCTAATGAGCTATTCGCAGTCACTGTTTTAGTCGCATAATGTTTTACTTTAAAGCCCATACCAAAACCTACCAGTTCCTATTTTGATACACCTACACTAGCATCAAAATACACAACCTCAAAATAATAGGCTTTAAAACCTTATTTGACTCCGTAAGAATTAGACATAAGATACTGAAATTATACAAATTAAATTTTCAAAACCTTATAAATAAATCGCTTAGAACTAGATAAGCGACCCTATCCGAATTCCTCGCTATTGTAGTTTCCATCAACGGGCTACCAACCACTTTTGCCTCGTTGATAAAACCAATCAACCAATTAAGGGAATTACATTATGAGCAATTCAATTTTAAAAATGATGCCACTACTAGCAGTCGCTGCACTCGTTATTACTGCACCGAATACTTTACTAAATAATCAAGGTGCTCAAAAACTAGATCAACAGTTAGAGACATCTATAGCCGCCTCTATTGAGCAAATGAACAATAAAATTGATCACCAAATTGAACAACAGCTCAATAACTAACAGCTAGTTTGCCCAGCATGCTGGGCAAACCTCATCAATTAACAGGCTAAAATAATGAAAACACTGACTCGACACTTTCTCATCTCATCAGTTGCTGCATCTGGCTTATTAACAAGTGGGTTTGGCGCTGCTAAAAGTGCTGTTTGGCAGGTAAATAAAGGCGATGACTATATTTACATTGCAGGTTCAATTCATATTTTGCCTCCAAAAGAGCTACCACTCCCAGTAGAATTTAATCAGGCTTATAAACAAGTAGATACCTTAGTACTTGAAGCCGATGTACCTGCACCATGCGATAGTTCGGCACAGCTCACAATGCTAAAAACGCTTAGCTACCAAGCAGGTGAAACATTAAGTAGCAAGCTAACAGCAAAAGTGAAGCAGCAGTTAGAAGAGCAGCTAAACCGTTACGGTATGAAACTGAGTGAGTTCGATAGCTTTCGCCCATTTTTGGTAAGTTTGTTAATGACGTCATTAGAATTACAAAAGCAATCACTACTAGGTGAAGGTGTCGACAGCTACCTAACTAAATTAGCAAAACAAGATGATAAAGAGTTGGCTTTCCTTGAAACCTTAGCGTTTCAATTACACCTATTTAAGCAATTAGGTAGCCAAGACGAAAGTGCCTTTATTGAATCACAATTAGCGCAAATATCTCACTATCAGCATCATTATGCTGCCCTGCTTGATGCATGGCGACATGGCGATATGCAGGCAATGAATACACTCACTATTATGCCGCTCAAAGAGCATGATCTACTCACCTATAACATGCTAATTAAGCAGCGTAATTTAACCTGGCTTAGCAAGATAGAGCGCTATTTTACTAATCATCAAAAAGAGCTGGTGCTCGTTGGTGCAGCCCACTTGGCTGGTGAAGATAGCTTGTTAGGCCTATTAAAAAATAAAGGCTATGCAATTAAACAGTTGAACACAGATGAGGAATAAAAAAATGGAAAAAACAGACAAAACTGCTGCCGCGCTGATGTGTTTTTTTACTGTTTTAATTGTGCTGAGCTTTTAATGGATAAAAAAATACCGCCGTTAAGCGGTATTTTTATTTCAATTATTTGTTGCAAGCTTACGGGCGAGGAATAAAACCTACCGCATCATACACAGCTTTTAATGTTTTTTCAGCGCGAATACTCGCCTTTTCAGCACCTGATTTCATAATGCTATCAAGTAGTGATTGATCTTCACGTATCTCTTTAAAGCGCGCTTGAATTGGCTCAATCATATTAACAACCGCTGCTGAGGTGTCTTTTTTCAGGTGACCATACATTTTGTCTTCATATTCAGGAACTAAGTCTTCGATTGAGCGCTTAGTTGCAACTGATAATAAAGTAAGTAGGTTAGATACACCTGGTTTTTCGTCACGATCAAAGTAAATACGTGCTTGTTCGTCTGAATCGGTTACTGCTTTTTTCAGTTTCTTTTCAATCTTCTTCGGCTCATCCAATAACATGATGTAACCGTTTGGATTTTCATCTGACTTAGACATTTTCTTCAGCGGATCTTGTAAGCTCATTACACGTGCGCCGAACTCAGGAATATACGGCTCAGGTAGTTTGAACACGTCACCGTATAGGTTGTTAAAACGTGTTGCGATATCACGCGTTAATTCAAGGTGTTGCTTTTGATCTTCACCCACTGGCACTTGATCTGCTTGGTATAACAAGATATCAGCTGCTTGCAGCACTGGGTAAGAGAATAAACCCACATTGACGTTATTCGCATGCTTAGATGACTTGTCTTTGAACTGCGTCATACGATTAAGCTCACCCATTTGCGCGTAACAGTTTAATACCCAGCTCAGCTGTGCATGTTCTGGCACTTGAGATTGCACGAATAACGCAGCTTTCTCTGGGTCGATACCGCATGCAGCATATAGCGCAATACCGTCCAGCACACGCGAGCGTAATTGCTCTGGATCTTGGCGAACTGTAATAGCGTGCAAATCTACTAACATAAAGAAACTTTCGTGGTCTTCCTGTAGCTTAAGCCACTGGTTAATAGCGCCAACATAGTTGCCTATTGTCATACCACCGGTTGGCTGAATGCCACTTAACACTACTGGTTTACTCATGATGTTCCTTTATATTTTTTACTAAACTAAAAAGACGAATTTAAAATGCACTTACCTTTGGGTAAGAACGGGTATTATATCTAAGAAATTCTCGCATAGGTACTCTGGATTGAAATCAGCGAGGTTTTCACCTTGGTTATAGCCATAACCGAGTGCAACAACGTCAACATTCGCAGCTTTTGCTGCCAAAATATCACTTTTTGAGTCGCCGATCATAACCGCTTTTTCAGGGCTGACATCGAGTTGCTGACAAGCATATTGCAATGGCTCAGGTGATGGTTTTTTTGCCATATCATCGCCACAGACAATAAACTGAAAATGACTGGTCAATGAGAGTTTATCAAGTAGCTTTTCGGTAAAACGGCGTGCCTTATTGGTGATCACCACCTTAGGAACACCAGCAAGTGCAGCAAGCCCCGTTTCAACATGTTGATAAAGCGCACTATAGTCACCCACAACCTGGTCATAGTGCTGATAAAACAAATTAATAGCACGCTCTGCAAGGGCTTCATCCAAATGCTCGCTTACTTGCATGTCGCCGCTCAAAGCACGCTTAACTAAGGTTTCAATACCATTGCCGACCCAGCTTTCTACTAGCTTTTGTGTAACAACCGGAAACGCTAAATCGGTTAAAGTCAGGTTCATCGCAATGTATAAATCATAAACGCTATCGACCAAGGTGCCATCTAAATCGAAAAATGCCGCATCGTATTTCATTATTCAACCTTCGCAAGTTCGCTGCGCATCGCATCGATGACCGCTTTGTAATCTGGTTGATTAAAAATTGCTGAGCCTGATACAAACATATCAGCGCCCGCTTCTGCTATTTCGGCAATATTATCAACACCGACACCACCATCAACTTCTAAACGAATATTGCGACCTGAAGCATCAATAATTTTACGTGCTTGGCGGAGCTTTTCGAGAGTATGTGGAATAAAACTTTGGCCACCAAAGCCAGGGTTAACCGACATTAATAGCACTACATCAACTTTTTCAAGCACATGTTCAAGGTAACTTAAACTTGTTGCAGGGTTAAATACGAGTCCTGCTTGGCAGCCGTTATCTTTAATTAATTGCAAAGTGCGGTCTATATGCTCACTGGCTTCAGGGTGAAAACTGATAATCGACGCCCCTGCTTCAGCAAAATCAGGAATAATGCGGTCAACTGGCTTTACCATAAGATGTACATCAATTGGTGCTGTGATGCCGTAATCTCGCAGCGCTTTACAAATCATTGGTCCAAATGTGAGGTTAGGCACGTAATGGTTATCCATTACATCAAAATGTATAACGTCAGCACCACTTGCAAGAACACGATCGACATCGTCACCTAAGCGAGCAAAGTCAGCCGATAAAATTGAAGGGGCTATTAAATACTTTTGTAAGGTTTCTAACATGAGTGATCCAATAATAATTTGCTACGCTAAAGGAGCGCTTAATGTAACCTAATCGCTTACTGATTAAAACAGTACGACACAGGGTAAATACTTAGCTGAATAGTAGAAAACCTTTAAGATCATTCGAATATAAGAACTATTAACTAGCTGACCTGCTACCTAAACCGATTAAACGTGTCAAAAGCACCAAAAAATAAAACAAAAATTAAACATAAAATTAACTTTAACACGCTAATTTTATTAATTTTTTAATCAATTCAGCATGAATTAAGTTTGTTATTTGAGCAATTATTAGGTATGCTTGTTTAAATAACACAAACAAGGGTTATTCTCATGCGTGCTTTTAAAATAGGGATCTTAATCGCGTCCGCACTTACTGTTGCTACGTTTGTATCTTTTTCATCTGCCGATGAAGACGAGTTTTTAGCAACGGCGTCTGGTTGCTCATGCAATACGCTAAACGCATCATCATCTTCTGCTCAATGTATGAAAGCAGAACAAGAAACTGGATGGTTTTCTTGGTTGACTGGTGACAGCCGTAGCGCACAATTCCATTACCTCGATTTACTTGAGCTTTTAACAAGTAGCGAAGAGTCAAAGAACGTTAGTAGTTTAAGCTCAAAATTCTAATTACATGAGCAGCTTTATTAGTGCATTACAAAGTGTCTTTGCGGCATTTTTTGGTGTGCAGTCAGAGCAAAAACGTCAAGCTGACTTCAAAGAGCATTCACCACTGGCTATCATTGTGATTGCAGTCATTTTGTTTATTATTTTTATTGCTGCTATTTATTTCGCGGTTTCTTTGGTGCTAAATACATAGCCATCAATTCATTCACTTTATTTCGTGAACCACCCTTAGGGCTTATTGTCCGCTTCACCTTAATCTCATCAAGTGATGCTTGGCTGTAAATTTTGCGAGTCCACACTGTATCGTGATTAGAAATAAGTACGGGCGTATTATTTTCGAATGCAGCCTGCTCAGCTAAATTAGCCAAGTTAGCTTGGTCATCTAAATTAAAGCCGCCTTTAGCGTAAGAAGTAAACGACGCCGTTTTACTGAGTGGTACATAGGGTGGATCACAATACACTACTGCGTTTTCAGGAATAAGCTTAAACACTTCGTCATAACCTAAGCAGGTAAAAGTTGCTTGTTGCGCTTTCTCAGCAAAGAAATTCATTTCTTTCTCTGGAAAGTATGGGCGCTTATATTTTCCAAAAGGAACATTAAAAATCCCTTTTAGGTTATAACGACATAGGCCGTTGTACCCGTGACGGTTCATGTATAAGAACAAAATTGCACGTTCATATACATCACTGCTTTGATTAAATTGAACACGGTATTCGTAGTAAGCTTCTGGGTGATTATTTAGCTCAACAAATAACTTTTTTGCATCGCTAATAAATTCATCCGGCGTGCGTTTAAGCTCTGTGTACAGGTTGATCAAATCAGCATTGATATCATTTAAAATATAATGCTTAAAGTCAGTATTGAGGAATACAGAGCCAGCGCCAACAAAAGGTTCAACTAAAGTATCAGCATCCAAACTCGCTTGTTTTAAGCGGGCATGAATATCTTCAACTAGGCTGTATTTTCCACCTGCCCATTTAAGGAAGGCTCTGGTCTTTTGCTGCATCTGCTCTTAACTTCAATTCGATATTGCGCGATTCTACACTAATCAGTTTTAATTTACTGATCCTGTGAAGCAATTTCTTGCTTAATTTTACTTATTTTTTTATAAAAAGGCTGATTTTTACGCACTTTATTCGGTAGTGTCGATAACGCATTTTTCGCGTCGTTTAAGGTGGCATAGCTACCATAAGTTACAATCCACCACACTTTGCCACCTCGCAAAGTTTGATACGTATTAACTTGCCCTTCTAATGAGTTCTCTGTAATAAACTTATCAGTGATTTCTTTTTTAGTAACAGCTAACAGCTGTATTACAAAATGCTCGTCTGGCTCTGCTAAATACCATGCATTTGCACTCACTGTCGGCGCTTTTTCAACTGTTTCTGTATTAACGGCCTCAATATCAGCTGGAGGAGGATTTAAAGCGTCGTCAGTCAATACTGCAGCAATTTCTTCGCTACTTGGTTTGGCCTGTTGCTCTTCAGGTTGTGCACTAGCAAGACTATCAACAATTGCAGCAATATTATTTTCATGGCTTACTGCTGGAGCTTCTGACTGTTGAACTGTCACAGTATTATTATCAAGCTCTACTGACGCACTGCTCGGCTCTGATAGCGTTTCATCGCTGTTCTGTTGAGCCGCAGTCACCTTTTCTGCTGGGAGAGCCGTAGCAATAGTGGCACTCTCCTCTTGTTGATAATGTGCTTTCCACCATTGGGTCATATCTGCTTTGTACAAAAAGCCAATAATTAATAACATAGTTGTTATTAACAACAGGGTTAAATACAACGGTTTGTAGCTCTTTTCTGGAGGGCGAATATCTGCAGTTTGTTGATCTGGTTGCCATGCAAGTAATAATGCAGGATTACCATGAGCTTCTTGCAAAAAGGTTCGAAAAACAGGATCTTCTTCTACCGGAAGGCTATCGAAAAACCAACGCATCAACTGCTTACTTTCACTAAGATTAAGTGCCTCTAGGTGAATTTCAACAGCTTGTGTGAATTGCCCAACAGACTGAGATGCTATCAAAATATATAAGGTACTTGGGCTTTTCTTTGCCAGTATCTCGAGTTGATGAACCATCTCCTCAGATAAATGACGCCCGCCATCAATCACCCACAAGCAATCACCACAAGGTTGCTGCCTATACAGGTTATAAAAGTTTTCTGATAACGTTTGGGTATGATCGATAAGTGGGTTACTAAAGCTTTGTTCGAGTAGCTCTGTAAGCAGCTGTTGATCTGTCATTTTGCCAGACAATTGTACAAATGCTTTGTTAAACTCAGCGTACTTATCAGTGATGAATGTTTCTAGTAAGTAACTTTTACCTAGCCCTGAAGGGCCAAGTAAGCAAATTAAATTCTGCCCATATTCAAACTGCAGAGCGATTCGATCAACTAGCGCAGCACGGCTAGGCAATATTTGCGATTGCATTAGCGCGCTATTAAATCACAAACCTGCTGATCGGTAACATCGCTTACCAGCGCGCACTGACCAAATTGGGTAGGAAGAATAAACCGGATCGTGCCTTTCTTGTTTTTCTTATCTTTACGCATATGCGTTAAAAACTGCTCGCTAGTCATTTCAGCTGGAATATCAACAGGTAAATCGTAATGAGCAATCAATTGCACTATGCGCTCAACTTCAGCTGCAGTTAAATCACCGCGAGTTTGCGCTAAACGTGCTGCTAACACCATACCAGCAGCAACAGCTTCGCCGTGTAACCAATTACCATAGCCCATTTGCGCTTCAATAGCGTGACCAAAAGTATGACCCAGGTTTAGTAGCGCACGCAAACCTGCTTCTTTTTCATCTTGCGCAACAATCAAGGCTTTGATTTCACAGCAACGATAAATAACATGCTGTAATGTTTGCTCATCGAGTGATTTTAGATTAGCGATATTTTGCTCTAAATAAGCAAATAGTTCTGTGTCATAGATTAAACCGTACTTGATCACTTCAGCCATGCCTGCTGCGAACTCTCGCTCAGGTAAAGTATGTAGTGATTGGGTATCGATAAAAACGGCTTGCGGTTGGTAAAACGCACCAATCATGTTTTTGCCAAGCGGATGATTAACAGCGGTTTTACCACCAACTGATGAATCAACTTGTGATAGCAAGGTAGTAGGCACTTGAATAAAAGGCACACCGCGTTGATAACAAGCAGCAACAAAACCGGTTAAGTCGCCCACAACACCACCACCTAATGCAATAAGGCAGGTGTCACGACCACAGTTATGTTCGAGTAAGAATGCCGAAATTTTCTCAAACCACTCTAGTGACTTATATTGTTCACCATCAGGTATAGAAAAAGATAACGGGTTAAGATCAGCCAATGACGCCATTACATCATCAAGGTATAGAGGTGCAATGGTGTCGTTGGTGATAATGATAGGTCGACAATCGCCAATGTGTTCGCGTAATCGACCTGTGTCTTTAAGAGCAGATTGACCAATATAAATAGGATAACTTCGCTCGTCCAAATTAACAGTTAATTCAAGCATCGCTAGTTTCCTTTTTTAATTATTGGTTTTAAAAATCTAATTTCTCAATGATTTGATTAGCAACAACTTTAGCGCTTTGCTCATCAGTGCGGACAACAAAATCAGCCACTTCTTTGTATAACGGTTCGCGTTCTTCAGCTAAGCGCTCTAATACATCACGCGGTGCTTCTTCTGTTTGCAATAATGGGCGACGCTTGTCGCGCTGCGTGCGTGCAACTTGCTTTTCGATAGGTGTCTCTAGGTATACAACAATACCACGAGCAGAAAGCTTATTACGTACTTCTTTACTGATCACAGAACCACCACCTGTTGCAAGTACAATACCTTGCATCTCAGTTAGGTCTGAAATAACAGTTTCTTCACGAAGTCGGAAGCCCTCTTCACCCTCAAGGTCGAACACCCAAGCAATATCTGCTCCTGTGCGTCGCTCGATCTCTTGATCTGAATCGAAAAATTCAAGGTGTAATTGGTCAGCAATGTGACGACCAATTGTGCTTTTGCCAGCCCCCATAGGGCCCACTAGAAATATATTACGTTTCTCAGCCATATCTTTTTAGTACAAACGAACTCTAAAATTTGAAATAAAACCCCGCCTAACGACCTGGCCCCAAAATTAAGGAGGGGATTATCTCAGTAATTGCTTGGGTATTTCAAGTCAATTAGCATAAAAAGCCATATAACGAGCAATTAAACATGCTAATTGCTCGTTGCTTAAGAAAAAATCACTTAATCCAATTGAATTTTTGGTGTTACAAAGATTAACAGCTCTTTCTTTTCATTAAACTCACTGGTGCTTTTGAATAAGGTTCCTAAATATGGAATGTCTCCAAGTACAGGAACTTTCTTCGTTGAGTTAACAATTTGCTGTTGGAAGATACCACCAAGAACAACTGTTTGGCCATTCTCTACTAACACTTGTGTTTGGATTTCTTGAGTATTAATCGCCACCGCTGAACCCGTTGGTGTTTGCACCGTATCACCGCGTGTATCTTGTGTGATAACTAGGTCTAAAATCACCTTATTGTCAGGCGTAATGTGTGGCGTTACTTCTAAGCTTAATACCGCTTTTTTAAAGGTAACCGTTGTTGCACCACTTGATGCAGCTTCAACATAAGGAATTTCGGTACCTTGCTCAATACGTGCTTTTTGTTGGTTAGCCGTAGTGATGCGCGGACTCGCGATGATCTCACCTCGGTTTTCCTCTTCTAAAGCACTGAGCTCTAAATCTAAAATGGTGCCGTTAGCTAATTTGGCAACTTGTACACCAATACTTCCCGCAGGGCTTGAAATTGGTAAGTTTACATTTAATCGGTCAGCTAAACTTGGAATGTTATTGTAAGAGCCAGCACCAAACATGCCTCCAGCGCCTTCAAGAGTCCCAGAAATAGCACCGTCACTGCCGACATCGCTTATGCCCCAACGTACGCCTAAGTCTTCTTGCACGTTATCATTCACAGTAACCATACGTGATTCAATCACCACTTGCTTTACTGGAATATCAAGGGTTTCAACCATACGGCGAACACTATCAATACTTTTAGAAGTATCTTTAATTAATAATGTGTTAGTACGTTTATCAACCGAAACACTGCCTCGTGAAGAAATAATGCTGTTGGTATCGGTTTTTAATAAATCAGCAAACTCTTCAGCTTTGGCATAATTAAGGCGAATATATTCACTGTATAAAGGCTCTAAATCTTCGACTTGCTGTTTAGCTTTGAGCTCTTTGGCTTCACGCGCTGCCAGTTCTTCAGATGGTGCAACCATCAAAATAGAACCATCCATGCGTTTATCCAAACCTTTAATTTTAAGCACAACATCCAAAGCCTGATCCCAAGGAACACCTTCTAGACGAAGCGTAATATTGCCTGTTACAGAGTCGCTTGTTACTAAGTTAAACTCGTTATAGCCCGCAATAATCTGTAGCACAGAGCGAATTGGAATATCTTGGAAGTTAAGGCTCATAGGACGACCTTGATATTCAATACCGCCGTCTAGGTATGCACGTTGAGTATCATCTTTTTCAACTGTTAAGGTAAAGATGTTCTCTATTTGTTGGTGAGTAAATTTAAACGCAGCATTTGGCTCTACCACTATACGAGTCATTGTTCCTTCTTTGAAGGTCTCGATTTTGCTTACAACGGTACCAAAGTCAATAACGTCAAGTTCATACAGAAGCTCGTCTAAAATATCCGTATGATGGAATTCTGCAATAATTTTACCACCGCTTTCATGTACATCAATCGCAGCTTGAGTACCTTGCAAAAACACCAATAAGCGAGCTTCATCTTTTTCAGTACGACGAAAATCAATGGATTGTACAGTATTTATAAAGTTACTTGAGGCTGATAATGGATCAGTCGATTCATCACTGGCAATTGGGTTATCTGAAACATGCAGCGTGTAAACATTGTCTTTAGCTGTTGTTTTATAAATTTTCAATTTATCCAACATAACAACAACTTTTAAACCGTCCGTTGTCATTGTGCTAGTGACTTGCTGAATACCTGCTTGGTTTATATTTACAGTCTGAACTTCTTTATCAACACCAACATCGTCAAATAACATTTCTATCCGAGCTGGTGCGTTATAAACCTGAACTTTAGGCTCAAATGTAAGGGCTTCATCAAAGACTAGCTGCAGCTGCGTTTCATCCTTCATGATTGGATTGTAACGCACATCATAAAGTACAGGTGCAGCGACTACCGACTGCGCTACCAGTAAGGTTAATGCAGCGAACATGTATTTTCGCATGTGCTTTAACCAAGCCATTCCTTTATGCATTTTATTTTTACCTTTTATATGATTAATCTGCACCATTTGTACCTGCCTCTAACATTTCTAGCTTGGTCAGGCGCTCTTTCCAGCAACCAGCCCCATCAGGGATTAATTCTAATAATTCAATGTAGTTGTCATGCACTTCTTTAATCTCACCATGATACAAACCAAGATAATTACCTACTGTGACACGATAAAGTGTATCGTCTGCCGCTTTAATCAATGCCCAGCTATTATCAGCTTGACCGATAGTCCCTTTCATTAATAAATTTTCAAGCGGGTACTTCTCTAGAGGCTGGCGAACTCGGCTAGGATCTGGATGTAAGCAGTTTTTAACTTGTACTAAGTTGTTTTGAATAATTTCAGGTCTTGGTGCAACAAATGGGCTACGCAACTTACTGGCACTGTATTCAAAATATTCAAACTTTGCGATCTGAGGAATAGGCTCTACTTTGGGTGTAGTACTTGCCTTTACCTGATCGATAAATTCTTTTTGCTCTGATGTATCATCGTTACATGCACTCAGTGCAAAAGTCATAATAATAACTAACGGAAGCTTTCTCATCATTTCTGAGTGCCTCCCTCATAACGATAGGTTTTAGCAACAACGCTAAAAGTAAGTTCACCATCATCAAGGGTTTGAATAGTAAAGTCATGCAAACTTACGATACGCGGTAATTGTGCAACTTTACCAACAAACTCACCAAACTCATGATATGAGCCCACAACTTCTATCTTAATTGGCAGCTCAGTGTAAAACTCTTTTTCTATCTCTGGTAACCAGCCAATTTTTAAAAACGTTAAACCACTTGTCGTGCCAACATAAGACAAATCGTCAAGTAAACCTGGTGTTTCATTAGAGGTGGGTAAGCGCTTTAATAGTTGCGAAAACTTATCTTCCATCTCAATCATTTGCTGGCGATATAAATCTAGGTTACTCGCAACAGCATATTTAGCTTTGTAAGTATTTCTCAGCTCAGTCTCTTTGGCTACTGAACTGTGATAATTAGCTATTTCATCAGACACTAGCAAGCTATAACTAAAATAAAGCACGATTGCAGCAACAAAAGTACAACACATTACTTTTACAGCAATGGGCCAATCGCCCATATTTTCGAGCTCTATTTCGTTCCAATCTATTTCAGTTAACGATTTGATATCAAGGTTCATTGCGTACCTCACCTATTTTATCAAATGGTTTAACATAAAAATCCATATTAAAGTCACTTAGTAACCTCGACGTTTGCTCACCAGCCACGATACCTTGCATAACAGGTCGCTCTAGAAGATAAGAGCCCTGAACTTGGCGCAACATAGTCGATAGTCGATTATTAGATTCACTACGTCCCGATACATGTATGCGGTCATCACGACGTTCTAGCTTAGTTAAATAAACACCTGAAGGCACAATCTTCGCAACCTCATCCATAATTTGTGTACCAAGATTTCGATTGCTTTGTAGCTCCTCAATTAAGCGCATTCGCTGTTGCAGGTTTTCTTTCTTTTTATCCAATTCGTTGATTTCACGTATGCGTTGATCAAGTAGTGCAATTTCGTTGCTTAAAAAGTTATTTTTTACATTTTGTCCTTCACGCAATCCCGAATAGAAAGAACTCAACATATACATACTTAAAAAACTCACTACAACAACAGCGAACAGCAAAGTAACAAATTTATTTTGCGATTCTTTTCGTTTTTGTTCGCGCCAAGGCAGTAGATTTATATGTGGCATGATGAAAAGCTCCTCAACGCCAATCCTGTGGCTATCGCGAACTGTGTTCTATGACGCTGTAAAATATTACGGTCTACCTTTGGAGCAATTTCTATATTTGCAAAGGGTTCAGCAACCACTGTATGTATCCCTAACTCTTCAATTAACAATCGGTCTAAGCCTTCAATCATGGCTGTGCCACCGGTTAAAACAATATAATCGACTTGGTCTTTACCGCTCGTCGTTAAGAACATTTGTACGGCACGTCTTACTTGTTGTAGCAGCGAAGTCTGAAAAGGTGCAAGTACTTCAAACGTATAATTAGGAGGTAAGTCGCCTGTGGTTTTACCTATTTCTGCTTCATCGAAGCTTTTGTTGTAATAAGCGACAATACTGTTTGTGTATTGGTCGCCACCAAAAACCTGATCCCGAGTGTAAATAGTCTCACCGGCTTGAACCACACTCACAAGCATTAGCACAGCACCAATATCTACAATTGCCACACACTTATCATAGGCATCGCTAGGCAATTGTTGGTAGTACACATCTAACGAGCGGCTCAACGCGTAGCTTTCAACATCAACTACTTTAGCAGTTAGATTTGCAGCTTCTAATACACCAATGCGAGCCTCAACACTTTCTGTGCGTGCTGCAGATAAAAGTACATTAACTTTACTCGGATCGGCTTCATTAATGGCGAGCTTTTCAAAGTCTATGTTCACTTCGTCGAGTGGGTATGGAATTAAGCTGTCTGCTTCAATGGCTATTTGCGATTCTAATTCAGCATCAGTTAATGATACATCCATAAAAATAACTTTTGTGATCACAGTTTGCCCAGACACTGCAACGGCGGCACTTTGGACTGTTTTAGGCAATTTTCGTTTTAATTTAGCAACAACGTTGCCGATAGCTTCAATGTCTTGAATTGAGCGTTCAGACATAGCCCCTTTTGGCATAGGTTCAATAGCTAATGCCTCAAGCCGCAAACCTGCGTCTGTCTCTTGCAACAACACTGCTTTAATGCAGTGAGATCCGATGTCGATCCCTACCATCATAGATGAAGGCTTTTTTAATAGCTGACTTAGCATGATTGCAACTTTGCCTTTGTTTTAATAATAAACAAGTTATAATTTTTATCTGAAAAAATATTATTCATTTTTTAATCAATATATACTAGCAGTCTCCGATTCTAATTGGGAGTCCATTTAGGGAAAATATAAGTGATTTTATTAAAACGAACTTTACAATTTTTTATCATTTGCTCATTCTTAGGGCTAATCACTTTAGTTGGTCTATACTATTACGTTAAACCTGACATTCCTAGCGTACAGGTTTTAAAAGACGTTCAATTACAGACACCTATGCAAGTTTTTTCACGCGATGGTTTATTGATTAATCAATTTGGTGAAAAACGCCGCATTCCCGTCACAATAGATCAAATCCCCCAACCGTTAATCGATGCGATTTTAGCGACCGAAGACAATCGTTTTTACGAACACATTGGTATAGACCCAATTGGTATCGTTCGGTCAGCCATTGTACTCATATCTACAGGTGAAAAGAAACAAGGCGCAAGTACCATAACTATGCAGCTTGCCCGTAACTTTTTCTTAACCCGAGAAAAGGCTTATATCCGTAAAGTCAAAGAGATATTCATCGCATTGCATATTGAAAGTATATTAACTAAAGATGAAATACTCGAATTATATTTAAATAAAATTGAATTGGGGAATCGTGCTTTTGGTATTGGTGCAGCAGCCCAAGTTTATTATGGCAAAGAATTAAATGAACTTACGTTAGCCCAAATGGCAATGATTGCTGGTTTACCTAAAGCACCTTCTGCACTAAACCCAATTCGTAACCCTGTGAGAGCCAAGGCACGTCGTAATGTGGTACTTGGTCGTATGCTAACTGAAAAATATATTAGTCAGTCAGAGTATCAAGACGCCGTTAACGCGCCTATTACGGCAAAATTTCACGGTGCTGAAATTGAAGTATATGCGCCTTATATTTCTGAGATGGTTCGCGCCGAAATGGTTGAGCGTTATGGCCATGAACGAGCTTATAATACAGGCTTCAAGGTTTACACCAGTGTAGATTCAAATATCCAACAGGCGGCACAAGATGCGCTTGTAAACAACTTACATGCCTACGATATGCGCCATGGCTATAGAGGAGCAACCGCTCATTTATGGGATAGTGAAACCGACACGCCATTAACTCGAGACGCGATTTTAAACAAACTTAAAGATGTAAAAGAGTTTGGCCCTTTATTAGCTGGTGTTGTCACTCAAGTAGCTGAGCAATCAATCTCTGTTTTATTAAAAAGTGGCGAACAAGTTAATGTTGAATGGGATGGTTTAAAGTGGGCTCGTAAATATATTACGCGCTACCGCCAAAGTTTTGCACCAGAAACAGCTGGCGACATTCTCACAGCAGGCGCTCAAATTTGGTTACGTAAAAATCCAGACAATAGCTATATATTAAGCCAAATACCTGAAGCATCGAGTGCATTAGTTTCGCTTGATCCGCAAGATGGTCGAATTAAAGCTATTGTAGGTGGTTACAGCTTTGAACAAAGCCAATACAACCGTGCAGTGCAAGCAAAACGCCAAGTGGGTTCAAACATTAAACCATTCATTTATTCAGCAGCTCTTGAGAATGGTTATACACTCGCTTCTATTTTGAATGATGCACCTATTAATCAGTGGGATAAAAGCCAAGGCGTTGCATGGCGACCTAAAAACAGCCCAGCTGTTTATAATGGCCCTATTCGTATTCGCAGAGCACTGGCACAATCAAAAAACGTAATTTCTGTTCGTTTACTGCGTGGTGTTGGCCTAGAGCGCACTGCAGATCACTTGCTTAAGTTTGGGTTTTTAAATAGTGATATTAATCGCAGTGAGTCGTTAGCCCTTGGTAGTGCCTCGATTACCCCGCTTGAACTTGCACGCGGTATGAGCGCTTTTGCAAACGGTGGCCACCTAATTAAGCCTTATTTTATTACTGAAATCCAAGATTCAGCAGGCAATACATTATTTAAGGCAAATCCTCAATTGGCTTGTGATAGCCCAAAACCGGCTGCCACTGTTGAGCTTGCAGCGCGCGATTCGAGCCAACTTAGCATCACTGAAACAGAGCAAACACCAGTCCAGCGTTGTGCCCCGCGTATTATTTCAAAGCAAAATGCATTCTTAATCTCGCAAGCTATGCACAGCGCCATTTGGGGCGGCGGTAGTTGGAGTCATAAAACAGGCTGGAGTGGTACCGGTTGGCGTGCTCAAGCTTTAGACCGACGCGACCTAGCTGGTAAAACAGGTACCACTAATGATTCTGTTGATACTTGGTTCAGTGGTTTTAATCGCAATGTACTAACCTCCGTATGGGTAGGTTTTGACAATCCTGGCATTACACTTGGCCGTAGTGCTAGAAATAAAAACTTAGATAATTCACAAATTTCTGGGGCTGAGTCAGGTGCAAAAACCGCACAACCAGCGTGGGTCGACTTTATGCGCGCAGCGCTTGACGGTATGCCAGAAGCTCCTATTGAACTTCCTGAAGGCTTAGTCTCGGTTCGTATTGATTTAGCAACGGGCTTATTAAGCCACAAGAATGACTATACCAGCCGCTTCGAATACTTTATTAAAGGCACTGCACCTACAAAGTATGTTACAGAAGAGCCAGCAGATGTATTTGAAGAAAAACTGAGTACAGAAGAAGAACTGTTCTAATTACTATATTAGTTTTAGACAATAAAAAAGCGCCCATGGGGCGCTTTTTGCTTAGCCATTAAAACTAAGATCAGCAAAATTATTTTAAGTTATTCACCAGCCAATACAGATCTGAATGAACCCCTGCCGCGGTAACTTCTTTACCCGCTCCAGGCCCTTGGATCACTAATGCATTGTCTGTATACCACTGTGAATTAATCACAAAGATGTTATCGCCCGGTTTAAGACTTGCTAGCACATCATCTTTGCTAACATAGACTAAACCTACCTGTGCCTGAACCTTGCCATCAACAAGTGTGATAGCACCTGTGTAGCGCACTACTTTATCTTCTGCCGCAGCTTGAGCTGCTTTTTCTGTCATGAATTCATCGAGCAGCTGTTTGTTTGCAAGAAAATCTTGCCAGCTACCTGCTGCCAGTGCTGCTGGCATAAGTGGTGTTAGAGCAATGTCATCAAGCTCTAAATCTAGCCCTAAATCTCGCGCTAAAATAAGCAGTTTACGCTGCATATCGCGGCCAGATAAATCTTCTCGAGGATCAGGCTCTGTGTAACCCATTTGCTGTGCTTGTAGCACTAAATCAGAAAACGGCACCTTGCCATCATAACTGCTACATAACCACGATAAAGTACCCGAGAATACCCCTTCAATACGGTTAATGCTGTCACCACTATTTTGTAAATCAGCCAAAGCAAAGTTAATCGGTAAACCTGCGCCAACACTGGTGTTATAACGCCATAACAGATTTCGCTCAGCTAATTGACTACGCAGTGCTTGATACCAATCGTTTGCAGCGGTACCCGCATATTTATTTGCACTGATCAGATGACAGTTAAGCTCTACAAAATCAGGATACAACTGACTAAAAGCCTCACTCGCTGTGATATCAATTATCACTTTATGCTCATAATCAAGCTCATTGATACGCGCTAATAATTCAGCTTTGTCGTAGCTTTGCGCTTCATTGTGCCACTGCTCTTGCCATGTTTCAGTATTTAAACCACTGGCACTAAATAGCATTTGCTTAGAGCGAAGAAGAGCAACCACCTTTACTTTATAATGGGCAGATAAACGAGCAAACTGAGCTTGAAGTTGCGATAAGAACACTTCACCCACATTACCAAGGCCAGCAACTATAATGGCCAGCTCTTGGCCTTTGTTTACCAACTTGTCATGTAGAAGAGTTAAAACATCACTATCAATTGCTTGATCATTTAAGATCAACACATAGTTATCGTCTTGCTGTACAAAACGAGGATGAATGCTCTGCTCTTTTAAAAGCGCTGTTGCTTGCTCTGCAAGAGCACCGATATCAGCAGTCGGTGCAACTACCGCACAACCGCTTAAATTAGACTCTACAATATTGGCGCGACCCGCTAAATGGCTGACAATCTGATGAGTACTTTGACCAGGCACTAACAAGTAGGTATCACCTTCTTTAACAAAGTGATGCAAGCTGTGTTGAATTAATTGGCTTAGCTCACCTACTTCACCACTACTTAGTTTATCAACGCGTAATAAATCGATGTTATCTAAGGTAGTAATAAAACGTTTTGCTTTGCTATAGCCTTCTTTTACCACTTCGGTTGGCGTGGCATCGCAATCAAAACTACTTCTAACTACGAGTTTGATTTCTGAGTCTTTTAACGGCGATAACGTCTTTGCATGCAGTACTGGGTTGCCTAAGCGCGCTAATAAGTTTGCTTGCTCACGACATACCTTGGCGTATTTAACCGCATTTTTAACCTTACGAGGGTCAGTGCTAAATACCCCTTGTGTGTCTGTCCAAATAGACACTTGTTTAGCAAAAGTATAACTGGCCAGTAATGTGGCGCTGTAATCACTGCCATTACGGCCTAAAGTAACCGTATTACCTTGGCAATCTGCGGCAATAAAGCCCGTTACTACGTTGATATGTGATTTGCTAATAGTATCGCTGCATTGCTGCTGGTTTTTTTGATGTAAAAGCTGACCATCATTTAAAGTAAATAGCTGCCTTGCATCAACATCTTGTGCAGCAATACCCAACTGATTTAAGTAAGCCGCCAATAAGCGCGCCGACCACACTTCACCATGTGCAAGTAAAGGTGCTTCAAGTAACTGTTGCTGACTAATTAATTCGTTTAATACAGCAAGTTCATCTTTTAACTGTGCCAACGCCTGTTGTTTATTTTGGCCTGTAAGTAACTGCTCAATAAGCGCACGTTGATTATTATCAATAAGCAGTAGAATATCGCTAACAGCTTGGCTATCTTGCTGCTGGTAACTTTGCCAAAGCTTTACTAAAGTATCGGTTGTTTTACCCGATGCCGATACAACTACGCAATCGCCCTGCTCCGTATTCGCTAAAACAATGTTAGCCACCGCATGATAGCGTTCTGCCGAGCTTAAGCTTGAGCCACCAAATTTATGAACAATATTTACCATTTTTCTACCACAATGCCGTATGTGCTGGCGTTAACTTAAATGACGCGTTTTGTTGTGTATCTTGCTGTGTTTGCTTAACTTCAGCTTTTGTAACTTGCTGGCCTTGACCTGGTTTTACTAAATTAAAAACACGGTCTAAATCGGCAATAAGGTCTTTTACGTCTTCAATGCCTACAGAAATACGAATAAGGGTATCACCGACACCAGCTTCAAGACGGGCTTTAGGCTCCATACCTGCGTGTGTCATCGTTGCAGGGTGACAAATCAAGCTCTCTACCCCACCAAGCGACTCAGCAAGGCTAAAGTCTTTAAGGCTTGTTAAAAACGCTGCGGCATCGTTAATGTCGCCTTTAATATCAAAGCTCACCATGCCACCAAAACCGCGTTGCTGTGCTTTAGCAAGCTCATGCTGTGGGTGTGAAGAAAGGCCTGGATAATAAACTTGGCTTACATAAGGTGAGTTTTCTAAATACTCAGCAATTGCAAAGGCATTTTCTTGGTGCTGCTTCAAACGTACATTTAAAGTACGTAAACCACGAAGGGTTAAGTAGCTATCAAATGGTGCACCAGTAATACCAATGTTATTCGCCCACCAAGCAAGCTCATCGCCTAGCTCTTGCGTTGCAGCAATCACTGCACCGCCCACTACATCAGAGTGACCATTAATATATTTAGTGGTTGAGTGCACAACAATATCAACACCAAACTCAATGGGGTTTTGTAATGCAGGTGATAAGAAGGTGTTGTCAGCCGCAACCAAAGCACCACACTGCTTAGCAATACTAGTAATTACTTTAATATCTGTTAAACGCAAGATTGGGTTACTTGGCGTTTCAATCCAAATCAACTTAGGTTTAATCGCTAAAATTTCTTGGAGATTTTCAGTTTTAGTTAAATCCAAAACTTTTAGTTTTAACAGGCCACGTTTTTCAAGCGAGGTGAATAAACGGTAACTACCGCCATAACAGTCATGTGGAATAACCAGTGTGTCATCACTGTTTAACAGCTGAGTTGCTAAATGCACTGCAGACATACCTGTTGCAGTAATAATGCCTCTTGCACCCCCTTCAAGCTCAGCTAAAGTTTCAGCTAAGATATCGCGATTCGGATTACCACTGCGGCCATAGTCATACTGGCGTTTAGTATCAAAGTCAGCAAATGAATAGGTGGTTGATAAGTATAGAGGTGGCACAACCGCACCATGATGCTTATCGGCTTCGATGCCGTGACGAACCGCTATCGTCGCTTTATTTTTTTCACTCATTTCATCACCTATTCATAAATTGGATGTTTAGACGTCTAAAAGGTTAGATGATCGACTATGAGAAGTCAAAGTATTTATAGCTCACAATAGAAGTTTATACATTTACACTACTAGATGGCTAAATAACTAGTATTTGACTATCTTTTTTAAAGAGATAGAATTTCCGCATCTTGCGCGATGAGAAATACTAATTACCTTTACGAAGTGTTCTATTTTGAATTGGTATCTCGCGTAAATAACTGACAACCGAGGCAACGAAATAACTTATGGCTAAATGGAACGGTGAATACATTCACCCATATGCAGAACACGGTAAAAAATCAGAACAAGTAAAAAAGATTACCGTATCGATCCCACTTAATGTATTAAAAGTATTAACTGATGAACGTACACGTCGTCAGATCAATAACTTACGTCATGCGACGAATAGTGAGTTATTGTGTGAAGCTTTCCTACATGCTTTTACAGGTCAACCATTACCAAATGACGATGACCTTCGTAAAGACAACCCTGAAAAGGTGCCAGAAGAAGTTAAAAAGATTATGCAAGAAATGGGGTTAGATATCCCTGTTCTTGATTCAGAGTAAGTATTTCGGCCATCGGATCACCGCCGATAGCCACAGGCATAAAAAAACTCAGCTTAGGCTGAGTTTTTTTATTAGCGTTAATTAAGTTTAACGCATGTAATCTTCTGGCATCTCAATTTGCGCAACCCCTGACTCTACTGCCGCCTCAGCAACAGCACGAGCAATACGAGGTAATAAACGCGGGTCCATTGGCTTAGGAATGATGTACTCGGCACCAAACTCTAGTGACTCAACGCCAGCCGCTTTTAATACTTCGCTTGGTACAGGCTCTTTTGCAATGCTTCGAATAGCATGCACAGCTGCAATTTTCATTTCATCATTAATTGCCGTTGCTCGCACATCTAGCGCACCACGGAAAATAAACGGGAAACAAAGCACGTTATTCACTTGGTTAGGGAAGTCTGAACGCCCCGTTGCCATAATTAAATCGTTACGTGCACTGTGTGCAACTTCTGGGGCAATCTCAGGATCTGGGTTTGAACACGCAAACACCACAGGCTTATCTGCCATCAGTTTAAGATCATCGGCAGTTAATAGATTAGGACCAGATACACCTACAAACACATCAGCATCAGCAATAACGTCTTGTAATGTACGCTTATCAGTATTGTTAGCAAATAATTGCTTATACTCATTTAAGTCATCACGACGAGTGTGGATCACACCTTTACGGTCAAGCATATAGATGTGCTCACGCAGTGCGCCACATTTTATTAATAGCTCCATACAAGCAACTGCAGCTGCACCGGCACCTAAACATACGATAATTGCATCTTCGATGTCTTTACCTTGTACTTCAAGGGCATTAAGCATACCAGCAGCGGTAACAATAGCAGTGCCATGTTGGTCATCGTGGAAAACTGGAATATCGCAACGCTCGATAAGCGCTTTTTCGATTTCAAAACACTCTGGCGCTTTAATATCTTCTAGATTGATACCACCAAACGTATCAGCGATGTTAGCAACCGTATTAATGAAGTCTTCTGTTGTGCGGTGTTTTACTTCAATATCAATTGAATCAAGGCCAGCAAAACGTTTGAATAGTAACGCTTTACCTTCCATTACAGGTTTTGATGCAAGCGGGCCTAAGTTACCTAATCCTAGAATTGCGGTACCGTTTGAAATAACCGCAACCATGTTACCTTTACCTGTGTACTTATAGGCATTTGCTGGATCAGCAGCAATTTCGCGGACTGGTTCAGCCACACCTGGGCTATAAGCTAAAGCGAGATCGTTAACCGTTTCGGCTGGCTTAGTTAGTTCAACACTAATTTTACCTGGAACGGGGTGAGCGTGGTAATGTAATGCTTTTTCACGAAAATCTGACATAACGCGATAGTATCCTGCAAAAAGTTAAAAAGTGAGAGAGCTTGCATCAGTACGATACCTGTAATGTATAAAAATTCCAAGTATTATCAGGTCTATCCTGTTATAAGCTATATCGCTTAATTTTAAAGGATTTCCCAACAATTTCTGTGCATAGTTGCGATTAATCAAACATAAAAATTAACCTATTTATGGCCTTTTAAGCGCGTGTTTTTGTATTTTATATGCACGAACACTGCAAATAGCCGAAATTAGCCCAAAACAGCCATTTCAACGAAGTTCACAGCATTTACTCACGAAATTATTTAAATTTATTATTTTTAATAGCTTTTAGATACCAATACGCTTAATTAAGTAGTCTATTTTGAGGCAATGAAACCTTGTTGATAGCAAGGCAAAAATTTCGTTATTTAGTTGTGTTCTAAATCAGAAATTTTTAACGCAGGTAGCGACAGGTTTAATCCCTCAAAATGATTAAGTATTATTGCGGATTGGTATACTCATTTATACAAAAAAGAATATAGCCAAGGGGTGGCACTTTGTCTCTACAATTAACGACATAATGGGCATAACAGCCAGAAATAGTTATGCAAAGGAAATGAGTGAAGATGATAAGTAAGTGTCAGCGTTAATAACGAATTTTGTGAATTTTAGCCATAAAAAAAGCACCCTAAGGTGCTTCCTTTAACTAAACAGCAGAAATTACTTCTTGCTGCTAAGTGCACCGAAGCGCTTGTTGAAACGATCAACACGGCCGCCAGTGTCTAAAATCTTTTGCTTACCAGTGTAAAACGGGTGACACTCAGAACATACGTCTAAGTGGATGTCTTTACAAAGAGTTGAGCTAGTTTCGAATTTGTTACCACATGAACAAGTTGCAGTGATAGCTTCGTACTTAGGGTGAATACCTTCTTTCATAGGGAACCTCTAGTTAAGGCCGTATCGCTCTCCAAACCCGAAGTCTGGCACCATACGCAGTTAATACAATTAATAGGCCGCGTATTTTATAGCTCAAGTGACCTTGCGACAAGCTTTAAATACATATTTCGCTAAAAAAATAATCAAGTGGCTTGTTGTTCAGTATTTGTTGGTAGGTTTTTAACCGTAATTTTAGTACATTATCTTTCCGTCTTTGTTTCAGTAGAGTTGTTATGCACTTTGTAGAAGTTGCCATAAAAGTCCCTTTACAGCGTACCTTCGATTATAAAGTTGAACAGCTGCTGCACAGCCCTGAGTTAAAGCCAGGCATGCGCGTTCGCGTGCCATTTGGTAGTCAAAAAAAGGTTGCAGTGGTGTTGGCTCTAAAAACATCAACCGATGTTCCCGCTGACAAAATAAAGCCGATTATAGACGTAATAGACGACACGCCAGTTTTATCTGAGCAACATTTAGCGCTTCTGAAATTCACTGCACGCTACTACTGTTATCCATTGGGTGAAACCATTCATACGGCACTTCCGGCTGCATTAAGACAAGGCGAATGCCCTGATAAAACCAGCATTAACATGGTTGAGCTGACCGAAAAAGGTGCAAAGCTGCCGTCGCTAAAAGCAAAAACCCAGTTAAGTTTATTAAAGCAGCTAGCCGAATCGGGCAAATCATCGGTTACAGAATTAAAAGCACTCGGATTTACAAAAAAAACCATCGATAGCCTGCTCGACAAACAACTGATCACTCAGTTTATCGAACATGATAACCAGTGGCAGCAACGCCCGCCGACAGTAGGTAGCAAACCTGTACTTAATAAAGAACAAGCTGTGGCGTGTACCAGCATTAATCAAGCTAACGGCTTTACCAGCTTTTTACTTGAAGGGGTTACCGGAAGTGGTAAAACCGAAGTGTATTTGCAATGCCTAGAAGAAGTACTTAAAAAGGGCCAACAAGCCCTAGTATTAGTGCCTGAAATTGGCTTAACACCACAAACGGTTAATCGTTTTCGTCGTCGCTTTCCTGATACACCGATTATGCTCTGGCACTCCGCACTGACAGATAACGAACGCTTACAGACCTGGCGTTTCTGTGAAAAAGGCAGCTGCGCCATAGTGATCGGCACACGTTCGAGTATTTTCTTACCTTTTTTATCACTTGGCATGATCATCGTTGATGAAGAGCACGACAGCTCGTTTAAGCAACAAGATACATTGCGCTATCATGCTAGAGACCTAGCCGCTTATAGAGCATACCAGCATAATATTGTGCTCGTTCTAGGTAGTGCCACACCGGCACTTGAGACCTTACATAAAGCAATTAATAACAAATATCAGCTGTTGAGCCTCACTGAGCGCGCCCAAACCAGCACCGATAACCAGTTTCAACTAATGGACATGAAAGGTCAGCCAGAGCAAGCCGGAATTGCCCATGCAAGCCTTGCCTATATGCGCCAACATTTAGAGCGTGGCAAACAAGTAATGGTGTTTTTAAACCGTCGCGGTTTTTCGCCTACCCTTATATGCCATGAGTGTGGCTGGCTAAGTGAGTGCTCACGTTGTAGCACCAGTGCAACCTTTCATAAAGCCATTGGCCAGATGATTTGTCACCACTGTGGTGAGCAACATCAGGTGCCTCATCAATGCCCCGATTGCGGCAGCACGCAGATTTTTCCAAATGGTAAAGGTACTGAACAAATCGAAGAGTTTTTAACACAAACCTTTCCTGATATTCCGATTAGTCGTATCGACCGAGATTCAACTCGTCGTAAAGGCAGCTTAGAAAAGGCCCTTGATGATATTAACCAAGGCGGTGCGCGTATCCTCGTTGGTACGCAAATGTTAGCAAAAGGCCACCACTTTGCTGATGTTAGCCTGGTTTTAATCTTAGACGTCGACAGCGGTTTATATTCGTGCGACTTTCGCGCTACCGAGCATTTAGCGCAACTTGTCACGCAAGTGGCAGGCCGTGCTGGTCGAAGTGGTGAACCTGGGCAAGTATTATTGCAAACCCATTTTCCTGAGCATCCATTACTACAAGATTTAGTCAACAATGGCTATCAGGATTTTGCCCGCTATGCCCTGACAGAGCGCGAAGAGGCTCAGCTTCCACCCATTACCAATATGGCTATGGTGCGCGCCGAAGGACATAACATTAATCAAGTGGTCGATTTTTTAACTGATTTGGTTCCTGTCCAGAACGTATCTGGTATACAATTGCTCGGTCCGATACCTGCGCCACTGGAACGTGTGGCTGGTAAGTATCGCTTTCAATTACATATTCAGGCGCAGGAACGCTCCCACTTGCACCAATATTTAGCGCAAATGGTCGACTACATAAGCACCAGCAAATTAGCGCAAAAAGTGCGTTGGAGCCTAGACGTTGATCCGATAGATATGATTTAAAGGCCAATAAAAGAGTCATGGCACAACACGATTACATTAATAAAAAACCAGCAAATAGAAATAAAAAGCAGGCTCCGGCGAAAAAGCCATTTCCTATTATTCTAATTTTAATCGCGCTTATTTTAGTAGGCGGGTTTAGCTATGGCTTATGGTATATCAAACATAATGCTGACCCTGAACTTGTGGAACAACAAGCCAATCCGACTAAACAAGAAGAAACTGTTATTCCGCCACCTAAAACACCTGAATTTATCAAAGAGATTAAAGAGCACGAAGTTCAGGTTGAAGTAAAAGAGATTGAACAAAAGGGCCCGTATGTAATGCAATGCGGTTCTTTTAGAACCTTAGAGCAAGCACAAACATTAAAAGCTAAAATCGCTTTTGCCGGCTTGGTTGCCGAGGTAAAGAAAACCCAAGGCAGCAATGGTGTTTGGTATAAAGTGCGTTTAGGCCCTTACGAAACCAAACGTTTGGCCGAAAGCGATAAAAATAAACTTAAACGTATCAAAATAATGGGCTGCGGAATTTGGCTTTGGACTTGATTTTAGTTCATTCACCCATATAAACACCTCATCAATCGCTTTTTACGAGCGGCTTTGCCGCTCGATGATGAGGAATAATCATGACCACTATTGTAAGTGTACGCCGCGACGACAAGGTCGTAATTGGTGGCGACGGCCAAGTTTCACTTGGTAATACCGTAATGAAGGGCAACGCCCGCAAAGTTCGACGTCTTTATAATGGCAAAGTAATCGCTGGTTTCGCTGGCGGTACTGCTGATGCCTTCACCCTTTTCGAACGATTTGAAAGCAAACTAGAAATGCACCAAGGTAACCTGACTAAGGCAGCCGTTGAAATGGCCAAAGATTGGCGTAGTGACCGTGCACTTCGAAAACTCGAAGCACTCTTAGCAGTTGCAGACGAAACTGCGTCATTGATCATCACAGGTAACGGTGATGTTGTGCAGCCAGAAAATGACCTAATTGCGATTGGCAGTGGTGGTAACTTCGCACAATCAGCAGCCACAGCGCTTCTTGAAAACACCGACCTAAGTGCACGTGAAATTGTAGAGAAAAGCCTAACTATTGCCGGCAACATCTGCGTATTCACGAATAATTTCCAAACTATTGAAGAATTGTAATAGGAACTGCCATGTCTGAGATGACGCCAAGAGAAATCGTTCACGAGCTAGATCAACACATTATCGGCCAAGCTAAAGCTAAAAAAGCAGTTTCAATCGCGCTTCGTAATCGCTGGCGCCGTATGCAACTAAGCGACGAGCTACGCGCCGAAGTAACACCAAAAAACATTTTAATGATTGGTCCTACTGGTGTGGGTAAAACTGAAATTGCTCGCCGCCTTGCAAAACTTGCTAATGCGCCTTTCATTAAGGTTGAAGCAACCAAATTCACAGAAGTGGGCTATGTTGGTAAAGAAGTTGAAACTATCATCCGTGATTTAGTGGATATTTCAATTAAAATGACCCGCGAACAGCAAACTAAGAAATTTAAGCACCGTGCTGAAGAAGCGGCAGAAGAGCGCATTTTAGATGCCCTACTACCACCAGCGCGCGACACCTTTGGTGAATCAAAAACTGAAGAAAACTCTTCGACTCGTCAATCTTTCCGTAAGAAATTACGTGAAGGCCAATTAGACGATAAAGAAATCGATATCGATGTTGCACAAGCTCAGCCAAATGTTGAGATCATGGCTCCTCCAGGTATGGAAGAAATGACCAACCAGCTTCAGAGCATGTTCCAAAACATGGGTGGCGACAAGCGCAGTAAGCGTAAGTTAAAAATTAAAGAAGCCTTCAAACTATTAGTTGAAGAAGAAGCTGCAAAACTTGTTAACCCTGAAGAGTTAAAAGAACAAGCTATCTTCGCGGTAGAGCAAAACGGTATCGTGTTTATCGATGAGATCGATAAAATCTGTAAACGTGGTGAAGCGTCTGGCCCTGATGTTAGCCGCGAAGGTGTACAACGCGACTTACTACCATTAATCGAAGGCTCAACAGTAAGCACTAAACACGGCATGGTTAAAACTGACCACATGTTGTTTATTGCATCTGGCGCATTCCAAATGGCTAAACCATCAGACATGATCCCAGAGCTACAAGGTCGTTTACCAATCCGCGTTGAGCTTGAAGCACTAAGTGCTGATGACTTTAAACGTATCTTAACTGAGCCTCATGCTTCATTAACTGAGCAACAACGTGAGCTGTTAAAAACAGAGCAAGTTGAGGTTGAGTTTACCGATGATGCAATTGAGCGTATCGCGAAAGCGGCTTGGCAGGTAAATGAAAAAACCGAAAACATCGGTGCGCGTCGCTTACACACAGTGATGGAAAAACTAATGGAAGAAATTTCATTTGATGCCTCAGAAAAAGCAGGTTCAACACTAACAATTGATGCCAATTACGTTGAACAGCATTTAGGTGCACTTGTTGAAGATGAAGACTTAAGCCGTTTCATTCTTTAATCAACAAATTAGCGTTATACTAAAAAGCCTCCAGTTGGAGGCTTTTTAGTATATAAATCGTAGATTCGAGGCTCACATGAAAGAAGTCACTAAAGTGCATTATCACAGCGTTAGTAAAGTATTAGATGTTCATTTTGATGATCAGACTATTGCCCAATTTAGTGCTGAATTTCTGCGTGTTCACTCACCATCTGCTGAAGTACAAGGCCACGGTAATGAGCAGATGAAACTGGTGCTTGGCAAACAGCAAGTAGGAATTAGTAAAATTGAGCCGGTTGGCCATTATGCAATTCGACTGATATTTAGCGATAATCATAATAGTGGCTTGTTTAGCTGGCATTACTTAGCTGATCTACAAGCAAATCATGATGCGCTTTGGCAACAATATCAAGCCAGAGTCACAGAGCACGAAGCCAACAAAGACAGCGTGCCTATTAAGTTTGTGCCTTAATACCAACCCGCAATAATACTTAATCATTTTGAGGGATTAAACCTGTCGCTAACTGCGTTAAAAATTTCTCATTTAGAACAACTAAATAACGAAATTTTTGCCTTGTTATCAACGAGGTTTTATTGCCTCAAAATAGTCTACTTAATTAAGCGGATTAATGGAATGGACTCTCTCCACTCCCCAACGGCGTCATAATGCGCCATAGTAGTTTGGGGTAAGTTTTAGCTTAA
>NZ_CAMZMY010000026.1:0-61322 GCF_947311895.1 Pseudoalteromonas sp. PAR1
CAGCGCTTTTCATTGCTGCCCGCCGTGTCAGTGGATGCGCATTATAGGGATGCGAAGAATTAACGCAAGCACTTTTTTAAGGTTTTTTTGATTATTTTCAAATTAGTACAATAACTATACAAATAAAGGGCTACAGAGGGGTTTTAGCTTAAAAAGCAGTCATTTTTTGAGGATGGAATGGTGTAGAAAAAGCGACATGCTTTAAATTAGCTATGTCGCTTTTTATCTTTATGGGTGAGATTAGTTAGTAGAAATTTCCCAAACAGCGATTGAACCCGAAATTTCATTGCCAACAACGAGCAATGCTTCATTCGTTGCACTTTGCTCTGCAGGTATAAATGCCATACCTTCAGGAGCAAGATCACCGGTTATATCTGCATCGGCTTCTAAACCACGATTAAAAAAGTAGTCTTGGAATGTCACGTTGTATGGATTAGTGATATCAAACACCATGATGCCGCCCATACGCTCTAGACCAATAAATGCAAATGTACGCTCACCAATTGTACCCAGTGCTAATGCTTCTGGCTCTGCACCTTTGTCATCAGAGCGACTATCACCGGCATTTTCATCTTCGTTATTGTTAAATGCTGCTCCGTGGACTGAAGCGGTAATACGTGAGATTTGATCGCCTGAATCAAAAACCACCATGCCGTTACTATCCCAGATAGTAAAAGAGCGAGCGCCGTATGCATAGAGTGACTCGTATTCACCATCGTTATCTTCATCACCTTTAACAGTGGTCACTTTTAAACGGCCAATATCATTATTGTCATTGTTAAGGTAATCAAAATTACTTGCTAGAGTTAAGTCTTTCGCTCTGGTCTCATCTATATATGATAAACAGCCGTCATCTTTATCGTAATCTAAACCACCTTTTGCTAAACAATCAGCTTCGTCGGTTGTGTTAAAGAAATATTCTCGTGCATCACCTTCATTGGCAGTAACAATGAAGTTTGCACCTTTCCAGGTAAAGCTTGAAATCGTATCAGGTTGATACATGCCATAGAGGCCTGGGTATGATTTAAAATTAACGCCACCGTCTTTATCTGATGCGTCAATCAATAAATTAGACCAATCTTTAAAACCTAAGCCTTTAAGCTCTAGACTATTATCTTCAAGATTGACGATAGCAAGGGCGTTATTTTCTTGTAGTGACACGTATGCAAACTTATTGTCTTTAGAAATACTGATGTATTCAGGCTCTAAATCCATAGCTACGGTTGTATTAATTAAATTACCGTTGATTGTACGGCCAGCCGGATTAGCAAATATAATCCCTCGCTCTTCAAGCTCTGCTTGTTTATCGTTGTAGGCAGAAAAGGTGATGCTAATCGCGGTATCAGCAATCACACCATCATTGATGTTTATCATGCTAATTGAGCCTTCAGGGTCAATACTGTAATCCCCATTAGGTTCACCTTCATTAGCAACAAGTACTTTATTACCATCATGGCTAAAGGTAACCATATCGGGTAGGGCACCTACAGTAACATTCTTAATAAACTGAGGCTCTTCGCCACTAATATCATAAAATGCGATTAATCCTTTATCACCCGTATTACTAGCTGCCATTGCTACAGCTAAAAGTTCATTATTAATATCAATAGCGATACTGTTTGCATCGCCAGCAGTGTGCTCATTAAGTGCAAGGGTAATGTCTGAATCTAAGTTAGTGCCGTTTATTACTCCTTCGTTATCTTTAACTAAAGCTGCACGGTCAAAACTATTGGCTTTTATGATATTCACAACGGCCGAATCACCCGAACTATTAATAGCGAAAATTCTTTTTTTTGATGGTTGATAGGCAACAATCTCTGCTGCACCTTCTGGGCTTTCTGCGTTGAGCACCGCACGGCCGATAAGATTTATACTTAACGCTGAATTTGCGTCTTCACCACTCGCTCCATCTTGCCCTGCAGGACCTTGCTCACCTTGCATACCATCTTTGCCGTCGTCACCGTCTAATGAGCAACCTGTAAGAATGGTTAAAAGTGATAGCGCAATAATTGATCTTTTTAACATTATTATTTTCCTTCGTATTGTATTAACGCAATTACAACACGCAGGCATTACAACTATATGGCACTTTGATGAGCACTAAATTGAGCCATAAAAAAAGCGAGTATAAACTCGCTTTCTATATAATATTAGTAGGGTAGCTCACTATTTTTTAGTTGGACGTTTCCAACCAGTTAAATTACGTTGTTTACCACGAGCGACTGCAAGCTGTTCGTCTTCAACTGTATTAGTGATAACAGAACCTGCGCCAATGGTTGCCATTGAGCCAATATTTACTGGTGCGACTAGTGATGAGTTTGAACCGATAAAGGCGTTATCACCGATAATGGTTTTTGATTTATTTACGCCATCATAGTTACAGGTAATAGTCCCTGCGCCAATATTTACTTTTTCACCAACTTCAGTGTCGCCTAAGTAGGTTAGATGATTTGCTTTTGAGCCTTTACCTAAGCGAGTTTTTTTCATCTCAACGAAGTTACCGATATGCGAGTCTTCTTCCATAATCGCACCAGGGCGAAGACGAGCGTAAGGCCCTAAAGTACATTTAGCCGCAACACTGGCTTCTTCAACAAGTGAGTTAGCTTTGATAACAACGTTATCGCCAATAGTACAGTCTTTAAGTACGCAGTTAGGACCAATCTGAACATTATTGCCGATTGTTACTTTGCCTTCGAAGATAACATTAACGTCGATTAGTACATCTTCACCAGTCGTTACTTCACCACGCACATCGATACGAGCCGGATCAGCAAGTGTTGCGCCGTTTAGCATTAACTCTTCTGCTTGCCATGCTTGATATGCACGTTCAAGCGCTGAAAGTTGTACGCGATTATTAGCGCCTTCAACTTCCATCGGATGCTCAGGCTGTGCCGAGGTGATTTCAACACCTTCACTGTGTGCCATCGCAACGATATCTGTAAGGTAGTACTCACCTTGGGCATTGTTGTTAGATAAGTTACCTAACCAACGTTTTAGTAACTCACCATTAGCAGCCATAATGCCGGTGTTGATTTCTTTAATTTCAAGTTGCTCAGGTGAGGCATCTTTTTGCTCAATGATACCTACCAGCTTGCCATTTTCACGAAGCATACGACCATAACCTGATGGGTCATCTAAAGTCACGGTCAATACAGCTAGGCCTTTTTTAGGTGTCACAGCAAGTAGCTTTTCTAAAGTGGCGCGTTTTGTTAGTGGCACATCACCGTAGAGAATCAATACGGTATCGTCATCGGCAATATGTTCTTTGGCAACAGCGACTGCATGGCCGGTACCAAGTTGCTCTTCTTGTAATACCCAATTTACTTGATTGTGCGATAGGGCAGCTTGTAGCTGTTCACGACCATGACCATAAACAAGGTTTGTTTCGCGAGCACCAAGTGCAGTGGCATTATCAATAACGTGCTGCACCATAGGTTTACCCGCAACTTTGTGAAGTACCTTTGGTAGAGCAGAGCGCATTCGGGTACCTTTACCCGCTGCTAGAATAACAGTAGTCAGAGACATTAAAACAATATCCTTCTTTCTTTGTTTTAGGTGTGCATGATGTTGTGAGATCTGAAAAAACAAACAAAGTAATGTAAGTCACATCATGTGTAAATACGCAATCCTAATGTGTAGGACTGAACCTTGAATGAAACAGCTATTCACTATTAATTCACACTATTGTAGCGAGCTTTGATGAAGGATATAAGTATAAAAATAGAATAGGGTGCAAAGCATCACATTTCAGGCACAAAAAAGCCCACGTTAAGTGGGCTTTTCGAAAACCGAGTAGGCTTACTTTTTGCGTAATTGTTGAATTACGCGAAGTTGAGCGATTGCTTCAGCAAGCTGTACTGCAGCTTGTTGGTAATCTAACTCAGCAGCTGACGTGTTCGCCATTTGCTCTTCAGCATCACGTTTCGCTTTTTCAGCCGCTTGTTCATCTAGATCTTCACCACGTACTGCAGTATCTGCAAGAATTGTGATGCGATCCGGTTGAACTTCTAGCGTGCCGCCAGCAATATACATCACGTCTTCGTGACCAAATTGCTTAACTAAACGTACCATACCAGGTTTTAGGGCAGTTAATAATGGAGCGTGGCCATAGTTAACACCAAGGTCACCTTCACTACCACTCACTTGAATCGATTCAACCAGACCAGAGAACAAGCTCTCTTCTGCGCTTACTACGTCAAGATGTACAGTCATAGCCGCCATACTACCCTCCTAATTACATGCTTTTGGCTTTTTCTTGAGCTTCTTCAATAGAGCCAACCATGTAGAACGCTTGCTCTGGCATATCATCAAACTCACCGTTTAAGATACCTTTGAAGCCAGCAATTGTGTCTTTAAGTGACACGTATTTACCAGGCGCGCCTGTGAATACCTCAGCAACGAAGAACGGCTGAGATAGGAAACGCTGGATTTTACGTGCACGAGATACAACTTGCTTATCTTCGTCAGAAAGCTCGTCCATACCTAGGATTGCGATGATGTCTTTAAGTTCTTTATAACGTTGAAGAACTGTTTGAACGCCACGCGCTGTATCATAGTGCTCTTGACCGATTACTAGTGGGTCAAGTTGACGTGAAGATGAATCAAGTGGGTCTACCGCAGGGTAGATACCAAGTGAAGCGATATCACGAGAAAGTACTACTGTTGCATCTAAGTGAGCAAACGTTGTTGCTGGAGATGGGTCAGTTAAGTCATCCGCAGGTACGTATACCGCTTGGATTGAAGTGATTGAACCCGTCTTAGTAGATGCGATACGCTCTTGAAGTACACCCATTTCTTCAGCAAGAGTTGGTTGGTAACCTACTGCTGAAGGCATACGACCTAGAAGTGCTGATACCTCTGTACCCGCTAGAGTATAACGGTAGATGTTATCAACGAAGAAAAGTACGTCACGACCTTCGTCACGGAACTTCTCAGCCATAGTAAGACCTGTTAACGCTACGCGTAAACGGTTACCCGGTGGCTCATTCATTTGACCGTATACTAGAGATACTTTGTCTAGTACGTTTGAGTCGTTCATCTCATGGTAGAAGTCATTACCCTCACGCGTACGCTCACCAACACCTGCGAATACTGAGTAACCGCTGTGCTCGATTGCGATGTTACGGATAAGTTCCATCATGTTTACGGTTTTACCAACACCGGCACCACCGAATAGACCAACTTTACCACCTTTAGCGAATGGACATACAAGGTCGATTACCTTGATACCAGTCTCTAAAAGTTCTACTGAATTTGATTGCTCTTCGTAAGAAGGTGCTGCACGGTGAATAGACATACGCTCTTCTTCACCAATTGGACCAGCTTCATCAATAGGGTTACCTAATACGTCCATGATACGACCTAGTGTCTTCGTACCTACTGGAACGTGAATTGGCTGACCTGTACCTTCTACTGAAGTACCACGACGTAAACCGTCAGTAGTACCAAGTGCGATACCACGTACCACACCGCCACCTAGCTGTTGTTGAACTTCTAAAGTTAAACCCGCTAAGTCGCCATCTGTTACTTTTAGTGCGTCATATACGGCTGGCACGTTGTCTTGTGGAAATTCGATATCCACAACGGCGCCGATAATTTGGACGACCTTACCTAAACTCATGTCTATTCCTCTCATTAAACTTTGCCGAAGCGTTAAACTGCTGCCGAACCGCCAACAATCTCACTAATTTCTTGTGTGATTGCAGCTTGACGAGCCTTGTTATAAACAAGCTGTAACTCATCCATAAGGTCGCCTGCGTTATCAGTTGCAGCTTTCATTGCAACCATACGGGCAGCCTGTTCAGAGGCAGCGTTCTCAACTACACCTTGGTATACTTGAGACTCAATAAAGCGTACTAACAGAGCTTCTAAAATCGCATCTGGGTTTGGCTCATATAAGTAATCCCAAGAATGTTGAGATACTTCTTCTTCAGCTTTTGGCAAAGGGAGTAACTGATCGATTGTTGGCTCTTGCTTCATAGTATTAACGAACTTGTTAAATACTACGTATAAGCGGTCAATTTTACCTTCAGAGTATGCATCTAGCATTGTCTTTACAGGACCAATAACGTCTTGTAGTGAAGGTGTATCTCCTAAGCTCGCTTTTTTAGCGACTAACTTACCGCCGAAACGTTGGAAAAAGCCAGCTGCTTTGCTACCTAAAGTAGTAAATTCAGCTTCAACGCCTTTTTCTTTCCACGCTTTAACGTCTAGGGCAACTTTTTTGAACTCGTTTGAGTTCAAGCCACCACATAGACCACGGTCAGTAGAGATAACAATATAACCAACTCGTTTTACTTCACGCTCTTCTAAGAAAGGGTGAGTAAAATCAAGATTTGCTTGAGCAACACGACCAATCACTTGGCGTAAGTTTTCAGCGTATGGACGGCTTGACGCCACACGTTCCTGCGCTTTTTTCATTTTAGACGCAGCAACCATTTCCATTGCGCTGGTGATCTTTTGAGTATTCTTGATACTCCCGATCTTGCTTTTAATCTCTTTTCCGCTGGCCATGACTCTCTCTCCGAATCAGGTGGGCTTTAGTTGCCTAAAGCTCACCATTCATAACTAAATTACCAAGTTTGCGTCGACTTGAACTTCTCTAGAAGTTCTTTAAGTTGAGCTTCAATCTCAGCGTTGTAGTTACCAGTTTCATTGATTTGAGCCATTAGCTCTGCGTATGTGCTGTTTGCATAAGAAATTAGGCCAGCTTCGAAATCCATGATTTTCGCGATTTCGATGTCTTTTAGGTAGCCTTTTTCAGCAGCAAATAGCGACAGAGACATTTCAGCAACAGACATTGGTGCGTACTGTTTCTGCTTCATTAACTCTGTTACGCGCTCACCATGCTCTAATTGAGCACGTGTTGCATCGTCAAGGTCAGACGCGAACTGCGAGAACGCAGCTAATTCACGGTACTGAGCTAACGCTAGACGGATACCACCACCTAGTTTCTTAACGATTTTAGTTTGCGCTGCACCACCAACACGAGATACCGAGATACCAGCGTTAACAGCTGGACGGATGCCTGAGTTGAATAAGTCAGTTTCTAAGAAGATCTGACCATCGGTGATAGAGATAACGTTTGTCGGTACGAACGCAGAAACGTCGCCGCCTTGAGTTTCAATGATTGGCAATGCCGTCAATGAACCTGTTTTACCTTTCACTTCACCATTAGTGAACTTCTCAACGTAATCAGCGTTTACACGTGATGCACGCTCTAGAAGACGTGAGTGAAGGTAGAATACGTCACCTGGGTATGCTTCACGACCTGGTGGACGCTTAAGTAGTAATGAGATTTGACGGTAAGCAACAGCTTGCTTAGATAAATCATCATATACGATTAGCGCGTCTTCACCACGGTCACGGAAGTATTCACCCATAGTACAACCAGAGAATGGTGCTAAGTACTGAAGTGCCGCAGATTCAGAAGCAGATGCAACAACAACGATAGTGTTTTCTAATGCACCGTGCTCTTCTAATTTACGTACTACGTTAGCGATTGTAGATGCTTTTTGACCAACTGCAACGTACACACACTTAACGCCTGTACCTTTTTGGTTGATGATAGCATCGATTGCTAATGCAGTTTTACCAGTTTGGCGGTCACCGATCACAAGCTCACGTTGACCACGACCTACTGGGATCATCGCATCGATAGATTTATAACCAGTTTGTACTGGCTCATCTACTGATTGACGTTCGATAACGCCTGGTGCGATTTTCTCAACAGGTTCAAAACCGTCGTTGTCTAAAGCGCCTTTACCATCGATAGGTGCACCTAGTGTGTTAACAACACGACCAAGTAGACCACGACCAACAGGAACCTCTAAGATACGACCAGTTGATTTAACTTTTACGCCTTCTTTAAGGTCAGCGTAAGGACCCATTACTACTGCACCTACTGAGTCACGCTCAAGGTTTAGTGCGATAGCATAACGGTTGCCAGGAAGCTCAATCATTTCACCTTGCATACAGTCAGCAAGACCGTGGATGCGGATGATACCGTCAGTAACAGATACAATAGTACCTTCGTTACGAGCTTCACTTACAACTTCGAACTGTTCAATACGTTGTTTGATCAGATCTGAAATTTCAGTGGAATTAAGTTGCATGCTCTTTTTCCCAATTACGATTGTAGTGATGTAGCTAAGCGGGCTAATTTGCCACGTACTGAGCCGTCGATTACAGTGTCACCCGCCTTGATAATAAGGCCGCCAACCACTGTAGTATCTTCACTACAATTCAGCTTAACTTTGCGTGCGAAACGTTTTTCAAGTGCCGCTACCAATGATACTTGCTGCTCAGCAGCAAGCGGTGTTGCAGAAACCACATCAACGTCGATTTCTTTGTCGTAGTCCGCTTTTAATTCAGCGAATAACTCTGCAACAGCTGGCAGTGCAACTAAACGTCCATTTTCAGCCATCACCTTGATTAGGTTCTGACCTTGTTCGTTGAGCTGCTCTGCACAGATCTTGATAAACAGATCTGCTTTTTCAGTAGCAGTAGGCAATCCAGCTAGCGCGGCAGCGGCTTGCTCATTGCTGGCAACTTGGCCAGCAAAGAACAGCATGTCGTTCCAACTTTCAACAGTGCCTTTTTCAACGGCAAGTTCAAAAGCCGCTTTAGCGTATGGGCGAGCGATAGTAGCCAATTCAGACATGCTCATACCCTCCTAATTACAGCTCAGCGACAAGTTTTTCAACGATGTCACTGTGTGCGGCTTGATTGATTTCGCGCTCTAAAATCTTCTCAGCACCAACCACGGCCAGCGTCGCTACTTGTTTACGTAGTTCTTCTGTTACACGGTTACGCTCTGCTTCGATTTCAGAGTGCCCTTGAGCAATAATTTTTTCACGCTCTTGTTGACCACGAACAGTTTCTTCGTCAACGATAAGCGTGGCACGCTTTTTAGCTTGTTCAATGATATCAGCCGCTTGAGCTTTTGCCTCTTTAAGCTGCTCAGCAGCTTTCTTTTGCGCAAGTTCTAAGTCTTTTTCGGCTCTATCAGAGGCAGCTAAACCATCTTCGATTTTCTTCTGGCGAGCTTCAATTGCACCATTTAGTGGTGGCCATACGTATTTCATACAGAAAAGTACGAAAACCGTAAATGCAATTAATTCACCGATAAGAGTGGCTGTTAAGTTCACGACCGCTCCTCCTTAAAATAGTAAGCTGTTCAAAAAATAATATTAAAGTACGAACAACAATACCATTGCGATACCAACACCGATCATAGCTACAGCATCGATTAGACCAGCAAGGATGAACATCTTAACTTGTAATGAAGGTGCAAGTTCAGGTTGACGAGCACAAGCTTCTAGGAATTTACCACCCATGTTACCGAAGCCGATAGCAGTACCGATTGCACCGAAGCCGATAAGTAGAGCAACAGCGATATACTTAAGACCAATCATTAGTTCCATTTTTTTCTCCAAAGTTTCAATTGTAAATTAAAGTTAAAATTTAAAAGTGTATAAAATTAGTGATTATCTGAGCTTGCCATGCTTAGGTAAACGATTGTTAGCATCATGAATACGAATGCTTGCAGTACGATTACTAAGATGTGGAATACAGCCCAAATAAAGTGCAACGGTAGTTGCATTAAACCAACTGCGCCGATCAAGATGAAAATCAACTCACCAGCATATAAGTTACCGAATAAACGCAGCGCTAACGAGAACGGCTTAGCTACTAAAGCGATTGTTTCTAGTAATAAGTTACACGGGATTAAAAACACCATCGCTAGCTTGTTATTTGAGCTGAATGGGTGAAGCGTAAGTTCTGCTAAGAAACCGCCAATCCCTTTGATTTTGATTGCGTAACCGATCATCAGAATGAATACGCCAATAGCAAGTGCAGCAGTCATGTTGATGTCTGTTGTTGGTACAATCTTCATGTAAACGTCGTGAGAATCCATACCGAATGCTTGTTCACCAACGAAGCCAGCGAATGCAGGTAGGAAATCAACCGGAATTAAGTCCATTAAGTTCATTAAGAACACCCAAACGAAAATCGTTAGAGCTAATGGAGCGATTAGGGCACTTTTACCGTGGTAAGTATCGCGTACGTTGTCGCCAACGAACTCAACGATCATTTCAATGAAACACTGAAATTTACCAGGTACACCGGTATTTGCTTTTTTAGCGGCACTACGGAAGATCCATAAAAATACAAGACCTAAACCGATTGACCATGCGAGGGTATCTATATTCCATGTCCAGAAACCACTGTCTGCACACGCTTTGTTGAAGGCAAGACCAGCGTCGGTCGAGCACATCTTAGCGTTAGTTAAGTGGTGCTGAATATGGCTTGATAGAGTTACTTCTTCTGCAGCCATGTTATATCCCAAAAGTTAATGATTAAAAAAAACGGGCGCAAACAATCCGCAAAATAACACCAATACATAAACACAGAAAAACGGTAACAAAATGACCGTGTAAGACTTCAGTATCAGTGCGAACAACACGATTGTTAGCATAAATTTTAATCCGTTGCCGCGCTTTAGCGAGGCATACACTTGATTTACTCGACTTGCACCCACATATCTGAATGCATAGACGGCAAATACAAAATTAGGGAGTATTGCTACAGCCCCGCCAGCAACTGCTGACTGGCCGGCATTGACTCCCCAACCTATAAAAACAACTACTGCAGCGATGAGCGCTACGATACCCTGAAGACAAATTAATTTAAATGCGGCAAGCCTATAAGGCTTTGCTAACTTATTAGTCACGTTTTATTAACCTTGTAAACGTTCAAATTGTCAGGGTATGAAAACTGGCGAAATTATACTGATTCCTACCAGTTTTGCAACTTGAGTCGACCCTTTGTAGTGCAAAAACACCACAAATGTCTCTTTTTGGACATGTTATTAATTAATGACGGGAATAGTCTTAATTTATACGGCTTAAAATGCCATCTAGCTCATCAAGTGTTGTATACGAAATAACCAGCTTTCCCTTGCCTTTTTTATTGTAGTTTATTTCTACTTTTGCGCCTAAATTTTCAGCAAGTTTTTGTTCTAACTGTTTGACATCAGGATCTTTTTCTTGCACTTCTTTTTTTGGCGCTGGTTCTAAAATAGAACGCACTAGCTTTTCGGTTTCGCGAACAGTTAACGCTTTAGCTACTGCTAGTCGTGCTGCATCTGATTGCGCTTCACCTTCAAGGCCTAATAAACAGCGTGCATGGCCCATTTCAATATCACCATGTTCTAACAATATTTTTACATCTTCATTTAAATTATTTAAGCGAAGCAAATTTGTTACTGTTGTACGAGACTTGCCAACCGCTTCGGCGACCTGTTGATGGGTAAGTTCAAACTCATTTAGCAAACGATTTAATGCAATCGCTTCTTCCATCGCATTTAAGTCTTCACGTTGAATATTTTCAATAAGTGCAATAGCTACCGCAGCTTCATCGGGTACATCTTTGATGATACACGGTACGGTGTCTAATTTTGCTAATTGTGCAGCACGCCAACGACGCTCACCTGCAATAATTTCGTATTTATCTGCACCAATTTGGCGCACAACGATTGGCTGAATAATACCTTGGGCACGAATTGAGCTGGCTAACTCTTCAAGTGCTTCTTCAGACATGTCTTTACGTGGTTGATATTTACCCGATTGTAAAAACTCTATCGCTAGCTTTTGCAGTTCACCATTTTTTTGCTCAGCAACTACCTCAGAGACTTGCTCTGGTGTGGTTGTCGCTTGTTGCTGATTATTTGCACTTTGGGCTGGTTTTGATGAACTTAATAAAGCGTCGAGTCCTCGGCCTAAACCGCGTTTTTTAGCAGACATGTTATTTTTTTACCTCGAAGTTAGGCTACTGCTGAAGATGTTTTCTCTTTTCTACGTAACATTTCGCCGGCTAGGGCTAAGTATGCTTTAGCGCCACTTGATGCACGGTCATAATACATGGCAGGGGCACCAAAGCTCGGCGCTTCTGCTAAACGGACATTACGTGGGATAACGGTACGATATACTTTATCGCCAAAATGTTGTTTTAGTTGTTCAGATACGTCATTTGCAAGGCGATTGCGCGGATCATACATGGTGCGCAAAATCCCTTCAATTGTTAACGCTGGATTTACTAACTTAGAAAGTTGCGTAATGGTATCCATTAACGCCGTTAAACCTTCAAGGGCATAGTACTCACATTGCATTGGAACTAAAATTGAATCTGCGGCAGCCATTGCATTAACAGTCAGCATATTTAGTGAAGGCGGGCAGTCAATAAAAATGAAGTCGTATTGATCTTGAATTTTTTCTAACGCATTACGTAAACGTACTTCGCGAGCAAACAATTCCATTAATTTAACTTCAGCGGCAGTCACATCACCATTAGCAGCAATTAAGTGGTACTCACCAGAGGTTTCTTTATTGATGACTTCTTCGATTGGTGTCTCTTCAATCAATAAATCGTAAATAGTCGCAACATCACCATATTTATCGACACCGCTCCCCATGGTTGCGTTACCTTGCGGATCAAGATCGATTAATAACACTTTACGCTTCGTCGCGGCCATCGATGCCGCGAGATTCACAGCGGTGGTTGTTTTACCAACACCACCTTTTTGGTTTGCTAATGCGATGACTTTTGCCACAGTGCTCTGATCCCTAGTCTTTAGATAGAATGATTAGATGTCTTTGCGCATCTAACTCAGGTACTTCCAAGCTGATTTTTTCGTCAAACTTAATACCTTTAGGTAATGAGTCTAGTTCTTCGCTCGGAAATACGCCTTTTAAAGCGATAAATTTGCCTGAATGATCAATCAAGTGCGCACACCAGTCAACCATATCTTGTAAAGAGGCGAATGCACGACTTAATACACCATCTAATTTAACACTTGGTTGATATTCTTCAACTCTAGACTGCACTGGGGTTACATTTTCAAGGCCAAGTGCATGTTTTACCTGCATCAAAAAGCGTACGCGCTTACCTAAACTATCTAACAAAATAAATTGTGTATCAGGTAGGGCGATAGCTAATACGATACCCGGTAAACCAGGACCCGTTCCTACATCGATGTAATGTTTGCCTTTAAGGTGTGGTGCAACAACTAAGCTATCCATAATGTGCTTAACCATCATCTCTTCAGGTAAACGAACAGAGGTTAAATTATACGCTTTGTTCCACTTGTCTAATAATTCAACATATTGCACAAGTTGTTGTTGCTGTTTTTCTGTTAGCGCAATTTCAGTTTGCGCTAACAGTGAAGTTAATTGTTGTTGTAACACTGTATTCCTCACCAACTACGCAGTCTTGCGCAGTAAGCCTTGCTTTTTCAGATAGACTAATAATAGCGAAATAGCAGCAGGGGTGATACCTGAAATACGCGATGCTTGGCCAATTGTATCTGGACGACTATCAGTAAGCTTCGCAATAACCTCATTTGATAAACCAGAAACAGTAGAATAATCAAAGTCTTTTGGTAATACAGTTTGTTCATGACGCAATTGCTTATTGATCTCGTCTTGTTGGCGAGCAATGTAACCTGCGTATTTAGTATGAATTTCAACTTGCTCAAGTGCAGCTTGGTTATCAAACTCAGAACCTAAACCATCGATCGCCATTAAATCGGTATAACGAATTTCAGGACGGCGGATCAGATCTTCAAGGCTCGCTTCACGAGTCAGTGGCGTTTTTAATAACGCATTTACTTGATCGACAGCAACGTGATCTTTGTGGATCCACGTTTCTTTTAAACGTTGCGTTTCTTTTTCGATGATTTCCATTTTTTCGTTAAAGGCAGCCCAACGAGCATCATCAACTAAACCAAGTTCACGACCTTTTGCAGTTAAACGAATATCAGCATTGTCTTCACGAAGTAATAAACGGTATTCAGCACGGCTAGTAAACATACGGTACGGTTCTTTAGTACCTAATGTTGCTAGATCGTCAATTAGTACACCTGTGTATGCTTCATCACGGCGTGGTGTCCAAGACTCTTTACCTTGTACTTGTAATGCCGCGTTCATACCAGCAATTAAGCCTTGTGCGCCAGCTTCTTCATAACCCGTTGTACCATTGATTTGGCCTGCGAAGAATAAACCATTAATAAACTTAGTTTCTAATGACTGTTTTAAGTCGCGCGGATCAAAGAAATCATATTCAATTGCGTAACCAGGACGACAAATATGTGCATTTTCAAAACCAGTGATTGATTGCACAATTTCAAGTTGTACATCAAACGGTAAACTCGTCGAGATACCATTTGGATATAATTCGTATGATGTTAAACCTTCTGGTTCAACAAAGATTTGATGTTTGTCTTTATCAGCAAAACGTACGATCTTATCTTCAATTGAAGGGCAGTAACGAGGACCAATACCTTCAATAACACCTGAATACATAGGTGAACGATGTAGGTTGTTGCGGATCACATCATGAGTTTTTTCATTTGTATAGGTGATGTAGCACGGGATCTGCTGTGGGTGATCTGACTGTTTACCCATAAACGAGAATACCGGCGTTGGAGTATCACCTGGCTGTTCTTGCATCTTGCTAAAATCAACAGTGCGTGCATCAATACGAGGAGGCGTGCCTGTTTTTAAGCGATCAACACGAAATGGTAATTCACGCAAGCGCTCTGCAAGTGCAATTGAAGGTGGATCACCAGCACGACCCCCTTTGAAATTCTCTAAACCAATATGGATCTGACCACCTAAAAAAGTACCTACAGTAAGTACAACTGATGGGGCACTAAAACGAAGACCCATTTGTGTTACCACACCCATTACACGATCGCCTTCAACAATCAGATCGTCACATGATTGCTGGAAGATCTTTAAATTTTCTTGATGTTGTAAAGTGTGTTGGATAGCGGCTTTATACAAAGCACGGTCAGCTTGTGCACGTGTAGCACGAACAGCAGGGCCTTTAGATGAGTTTAAAGTACGAAATTGAATACCGCCTTTATCGATTGCTTGCGCCATAGCACCACCTAGAGCATCGATCTCTTTTACTAAATGGCCTTTACCAATACCGCCAATTGCCGGGTTACAAGACATTTGACCAAGGGTATCCATATTATGAGTTAGCAATAGGGTATTCATGCCCATGCGAGCAGATGCTAATGCAGCTTCAGTACCTGCATGTCCACCACCTACAACAATAACATCAAAACGTTCGTGAAAAATCATTTATGGGATCCTACTTAATCGACCAGCAAAACTTTGTAAAGGGAGCGTATTCTACCTAGAAATTTAGAGAAGATAAATGATTAAACAGTACTCAAGATCTAAGTGGGTGATCTCTAATAATATAAAGGATCTTTTAAAGAGATCTTTTATTACTTTTACTACTAGTAACGGCTAGATCTGTTGATAATGTTTGCTTTACTATTTAAAACATGATCTTAACGCAGATCTAAAGGTGTTAATATGATCGGATCTTACGGGGAACAAGCTTTGATCAAAAGGCCTATTTATACACAGGGCAATATCGGGTGGATCTTATCCAAGGGATAAACTACCTTAAAATCGCAGTTAGATCAGTGTTTATCCACAATTCGATCTAAATTATCAGTAAATTGTTGATAACTTTTAAAACACGATCATCATCGATCGGCTTAATTAAGTCCCACAGCTTCGATCCAGCTTGGCAACCAAGCTAATGCTGTGTCCTCGGGTAGTTCTTCATCAAGAATATTAAGCTCTAAGCGCGTTGCCACGCGTGTTGCACCTTTACTTGCTAATAACTCATCTAGGTTACGAGCTGCATAGTTATAGGTGTCGTAACTGGTGTCACCCAAACCGACCACACTGTAGTTTAATTCTTTTAGATCAACTTGTTGGTTAATAGACTCAACAAATGGCAGTAGGTTCTCTGGGTAGTCTCCCGCGCCGTATGTAGAAGTACATAACAACCAAATAGTATCTTGCTGATCAATATCATCAAATACAGGCTGTTCATGAAGCTGGACTTGGATCCCTTGTTGTTCAAGGGCTTCTGCTAGTTGCTCTGCCACGTATTCTGCAGATCCCATTTGGCTGCCAACGATGATATTTACTGATTGCATGTGATTGATCATGTATAGAAATAAGTGGCCACATGATAACTAAGTTAGGGTGTGAGTAAAGCGTTGAATTACGAACTGAATAAGTTTTTATGGTTAAAATACGTACTTAAACTTATTTGTTTTTACAATTTGCTGTTTTTAATAGTTTTTTTTAATTTTTAGCGAGTTTAACCCTTTGATCAAGCTGTTAATAATTTTGGGGAAAGTTCTGATCAAGTTTGATTTTGTAAACTGTATAACTTTGCTAAGTTATTGATCTTTAGCTGTCGCAAAGAGAAAGGTTGGTTAGATCTGTGAGTCGTGCTGAGTGTGATCGTTTTGTGGATAGATCGCTTGTTGATAACGATCGGTTTGTAAATTGTGATCAATAAAATAGATCGAAAAAAACTTAAAACAGCACATATAAAGGCCGTTTTTAAGAAAATTAATTATAAAAAATGGCTGTTGATCATCAGCGAGCTCAAATATCAGCGATTTTTTATGATCAAATCAGCTTTCAGATCTAAAAATACCCCAAATGTGGATAACATTTTTAGACAAACTCGATCTTAAAAGCTGTTTTGATCTGATTTTTTTGTTTACGAAGTTAACTTTCGAGCTGAATTAAGGTGCTTTTAATTGTATTACCCACTAGATCATAGAGCGAATTACCCAATGAAAAACGTTTAGCGCCACCAGCGAAAGCCGCTTTTGCTGAGTTAAAATTGCTCATTGCCATCACATTTAGTGGCATATCTATCGCGTTTGTTAAGCTGGTTATGTGCTCTATGTTAGTTAAGCCGGGCACAAACAGACCGTCTGCACCTGCATTTTGATACGCTTTTGCTCGCTTTAATGTTGCTTGAAAAGGGGAGTCACTAACAAAGTAGGTATCGGTTCTGGCGTTTATAAATAAACCACCGAAGCCATTTTCGTTAAGTACTTTCTTTATTTCACTAATAATAGTGCATTGCTGTTCGATAGATCTCAGTGCGTTAGTGTCTTTATCTGAGTCCTCTATGTTGATGCCTACAACTCCTAATCTTGCTAACGCTAAAACGTTTTCGCTAATTTGCAGCGGATCGTTACTGTAGCCTGATTCTATATCGACAGAGAGTGGAATATGAAGGTGTTCGGTTAAGCTTTTAACCAGTGCTAATTGAGTTTTAAAAGAGATGTTTTCACCATCAGCTAATCCTAAACTTGCCGCAATACCCCAGCTAGTTGTTGCTACAGCTTTAGCTCCCGCAGCTTGGATGAATTGTGCTGAACTAAGATCCCACGCATTAGCAAGTATAAAGCCGCTTTGCTGGTGGTGTAATTGGTGAAAGAGTTGATATTTGTCCATGATGTCCTCCGTTTAATGACATCACTAGACTAATTGAAATTGAGTTTAATACTGGCTGGTTTCGGCCCTGAACCGATAATTGATTGCTGGATTAAAAATAAAAAAGAGCCTTGCGACTCTTTTTTATAATATTGATGACCGGAATTTATTTACCGATACAGAACGAACTAAAGATTTTCCCTAGCAAGTCATCAGAAGTAAATTCACCCGTTATCTCATTTAAGAACTGTTGAGTTAGGCGTAACTCTTCAGCCAAGATCTCACCAGCAATATGCATCTCTAGTTGCTCTTTACCGGTGTTTAAATGATAGGCTGCGTGGTCCAGTGCATCTAAGTGACGACGGCGTGCCATAAAGCCACCTTCAGTTGCCCCTTGAAAACCTATACATGCCTTTAAGTGAGTACGAACTAACTCTATACCTTCAGCATTTTTAGCACTTAAACGGATCACAGGATATTGATCATGCTCATCCATACCGACACTTTCGCCGGAAATATCGGCTTTATTACGGATCACAGTAACACCCATTCCCTCTGGTAACTTGGCCATAAACTCTGGCCAAATATCATGGGGATCAGTGGCTGATGTATCTGTGCCGTCTAACATAAATAGTACGCGATCGGCTTGGTTAATTTCGTCCCATGCGCGCTCAATACCAATTTGCTCTACTTTATCTGGGCTTTCACGTAGGCCTGCGGTATCAATAATATGCAGTGGCATACCATCAATGTGGATATGTTCACGTAATACGTCACGTGTTGTACCTGCTATTTCGGTAACGATGGCTGCATCACGGCCAGCTAATGCATTGAGTAGACTTGATTTACCAGCGTTAGGGCGACCCGCAATAACAACACGCATACCTTCACGCATGATGCTACCTTGTTTAGCTTGCTGAGTTACATTATCGAGTTGCTCAATAATGGCATCAAGATCTGCTGAAACTTTACCGTCTGATAAAAAGTCGATTTCTTCATCAGGAAAATCAATCGCGGCTTCTACATACATACGTAGGTGAATGACTTTTTCCACCAGCGTTTCGATATGTTTAGAAAATTCACCTTGCAGTGATTGTAGGGCGCTTTTTGCTGCCTGTTCACTGGTTGCATTGATAAGGTCAGCAATTGCCTCTGCTTGAGTTAAATCAAGCTTGTCATTCATAAATGCGCGCTCAGAGAACTCACCCGGTTTTGCTAAACGTACACCGTCAATTTGGCTAATTTCTTTTAATAGCATATCAAGTACAACAGGGCCGCCATGACCTTGTAGTTCAAGTACGTCTTCACCGGTAAATGAATTTGGACCTTGAAAGTAAATAGCAATACCTTGGTCAAGCTGTTCACCGCTCAAGCTTTTAAATGGCACATAGTCTGCGTAACGTGTTTTAGGACAACGGCCAATAATGTGCTCTGCCACTGTTTTAGCTAAGCTGCCAGAGACGCGAATAATACCAACCCCACCACGTCCTGGTGCGGTCGCTTGTGCTGCAATTGTGTCTTGATTAATCATGCGATGAAATAATGCCACTAAAAGAATGAATGCTGGCTCTATTGTAACCTATGGCTTAATTTCATGCGAATAGCTGTTTGAGTAATGAAATAGCAAAAGTTTGATGTAAGTAATACTTTATTTAGCTTTAATTAATAATAAATCGCCATTGCAAATGATAATTATATTCATTACCATGTTGGGCATTCTTAATTGTGTCCTTTTTTATTATGCGTCTTTCTGCTGTTTTTATTGCACTTGCTGCTGGTTTTTCGGGCGTTGCCCATGCTCAAACTGAAGTTTCTACTGATCAAAACGATTCTAAAGAGATCGAAAAAATAGAAGTTGTTGGCCGTGCGTTTTCTTTATATCGACCAACTGAGTCAAGTTTTGCTACTCGTACTAATACACCGTTAGAAAAAATACCTCAGTCAATTCAAATTTTGCCGCAGGAGCTGATTAATGATCAGGCTGCTCGCCAAATTACCGACCTTTATAGCAATATTGCTGGTGTTAATGCCTTTAGTTATTCCGGCGTGACATTTCGTGGTTTTCGCCAAGATGAGATTTTATATGATGGCGTAAAGGGCGACCCTTTCAATGGTTTTGCTGTGCCGCAGTTATTTAATATCGAACAAGTTGCGGTTTTAAAAGGCCCTGCTGGCGCTATTTATGGTAGCGGTAATCCGGGCGGTATTATTAACTATGTAACTAAGAAGCCTAAATTCACCAGTGAGCACAGTATTGAAGTTGAAGTGGGTAATGATGATTTCTTCAGTGGTGCATTAGAAAGCACTGGAACGCTGAGTGAATCACTTGATAACCATGCTTATCGTGTTGGTATCTACCGTGATACTGAAAAACCATTCCGTGCAAATACTAGCAGCGATAATACCATTGTTGATCTTGGATATACGTGGCTTATAAATAGTGCAACTGAATTAACCACGCAGTATACCTATATAGAGCAGGAGTTGGGTGGGGCACGTTTACGTGGTGTCCCTGCTGATGATAATGGCAATTTTCTAACTGACATTAGCTGGAACCATAACGAGGCAACAGACTTTCAAAATGTTGAAGCGCATGTTTATCAGGCGACTTTAAAACACGATTTTAATGATGTTTGGCGTACAGATGTCACGGCACGCTATTTTGATAACAAAGAAGTGCAAAACTACCATGAGCCAAGAGGTCTAGTAGATACTAACGGTGATGGAATTGTTGATTGGAGTCATCGCGAGTTTCGTGATCAAGTACGTGAGAACAACGGCTTTAGTTTAACTGCCAATGCGATTGCGGAGTTTGCATTTGCCGACATGCAGCATCAAGTACTGTTTGGTAGTGACTGGTATGAACATGATTTTGAAAGTGTTTACCGTACAGCTATGCAGCAAAGTAAAGGTGGTCCAGTTCCTGGTCTTGATCTTAACGATCCTGAATATGGTTTAACCTCTGCCGATGATTATGATCTTGATAGTATTACACCAAGGCTTGGGAAAACGAATAGCACCCGCTTTGGCGCGTATTTGCAAGATCAGCTCGATATCACCGCTAATTGGAGCATCACAGCTGGCTTAAGATATGACCGTTTTGAAGATAAAGATCTGTTAAATCAAACCGAGTTTTCTGATAGCGATTTAACTTACCGTATTGGTACCAGCTATAACATTAACAATATGTTCTTCCCTTATGCACTGCATGGCACAGGGTTTGTGCCGCAAAGTGCCAGTGATCAAGAAACTGCGAAGGGTGGCCCTTTCTCGCCAGAGACTAGCCGTATTAATGAGTTAGGTTTAAGAACCAAATTATTAGATGACACGCTTGCTGTTAATATGGCTATGTACGATATTGTGCGTGAAAATATCCTGCAACCTAGTTTATTAGGTGATGTTGCGGGTGATGGTGTTGATGACTTAGTTGCCGTTGGTGAAGTACAAAGTAAAGGTTTTGAACTCGAAGTAGTGGGTGACATCACTGAGCGTTGGGTGGTTACTGCAAGCTATGCCTATAATGATACCCGTATTACTAAAGCAAACGACAGCATTCGTAACCAAACTCCTGATAGCGATAAATTTGCCAACGTGCCGCAAAATACCCTAGGTATCTGGACACGCTATGAGTTACCTAGCTTATCGTCATCTATTTCTGCTGGCTTAGATTATGTTGATGAACAGCTTAGTTTAGGCGGTCAACGTGTTAAACCTTATACGATTTACAACATGGCGTGGCAAACAACCGTTGATAACTGGCAATGGCAATTATCAGTTAAAAACCTGTTTGATAAAGAATACGCAAGCAGTGGCTTTATTGAGCGAACAGGGCACTTTCCTGGTGAACCACGCCGTGTCTATTTAAGTGCTAAATACAGCTTTTAATGGTGGCGTGTGAACGCTAAAAGTTGGTTTAATTTACATTCCTGGGCAGGACTCTTTGTAGGAGTCCTGCTTTTTGTTACCTGCGTATCGGGGACACTCGCTACGTTAAGTCATGAACTCGAATACTTAACAGACGCTAAGTATCGTGCTTTATCTTCTTCAGCCTCGACTAACTATCAGGCTATCGAAAACACCCTAAATAAGCATTATCCACAGGGTCAATTACTTTATATCCAACGTCATAAACAAGATTACTTTGCCACTGAAGCGGCTCTTAAAGTCGGTGATTCATTTCGTTTTGTTTATTTAGATGCTGCAACGGGCCGCTTACTTGGTGAAGGAGAGTGGGCGCGGATATCGCGGTTTTTACGTAATTGGCATATGAATTTGTCGATGGGCTGGACGGGTAAATTAATCGTTACCAGTTTGAGTATGTTACTCGTTATTTTATTGGTTTCGAGTTTTTATGTGTATCGGCGCTGGTGGCAAGGTTTTATGAAAAAGCCTGCTGCGCTTAGTCTTGATAAACGCAGTAGTTGGGCTGATTGGCACAAACTGTTAGGGCTTTGGAGTTTATGGTTTATCGCAGTGATGGCCATTACAGGTGTTTGGTATCTGGTAGAGCATGGGCTGCAAACAGCTAAAGTGTCGCATACTGTTTCTGCGCCACAAGCGGTAAGTGAGTTTAAAAAACAAAGCCCTCGTAAAGATATACCGCCAATTAGCTTAACTGCAGCTTATGAAGCCGCTCAACAGTCGTTTCCGAGCCTTGATATTCGCTATATTCGTTATCCAAATAAAGCGGATCAGCCTATTGAAGTGCGTGGTTATAACGATGATATTTTACTGCGTCTGCGTGCTAACCGTGTTTATTTAAAACCAAGCTCGGGTGAGTTACTAGGTATACAAATAGGCGAACAATTACCTATTGTAGCCCGAATTTCAGATACCGCTGATCCGCTGCACTTTGGTAACTTTGCAGGAGTTGGTACTAAACTTATTTGGGGGTTGTTTGGTGCGTTGATGAGCTTTATAAGTGCTGCTGGCATTTATATGAGTTGGCTTAGGGTTAAGCGTAAAACAACAGCTGTAAAGTGGCTTGGAGTATCTGGGGGGATTGCAATCGGTTTGGTGGTTGCTTCGCTACTAACAACAAGTTTGAGCTTTACTGAGCGTAGTGTGCCTAATCAGGTTTATTCTCCTATCCTCGGTTAAATTTTTTCAGGTATTAAAAAAGGCGCTAATTAGCGCCTTTTTTGTTGGGTTAAGAGTTTAGCCTCTTACCTTAATACCTTTTTTCTCCATACCGCGGTAGATGATTAGCATCTGTGCGATTGAGATAAGGTTCGATACTAACCAGTAAAGTACTAGGCCAGATGGGAACCATAAGAAGAAAATTGAGAATACTACTGGCATAAAGGTCATCATTTTTTGCTGCATAGGATCAGTAACTGTCATAGGTTGCAGCTTTTGAGTGATGAACATACTTAAACCAAATAAAACCGGTAATACGTAGTATGGGTCCATTGCTGATAAGTCATTTAACCATAAAATGAATTCAGCATGACGTAGCTCAGTTGATTCTAAGAATACGTAGAATAATGCTAAGAAGATTGGCATTTGTAGTAACAGTGGGAAACAGCCACCCATAGGGTTCACTTTTTCTTTGCGGTACATTTCCATCATCGCTTGACCGAATTTTTGACGGTCATCACCATACTTCTCTTTTAGTGCAGCCATTTTAGGCTGTAAGGCACGCATCTTCGCCATTGACGTGTATTGTGCTTTAGTAAGCGGGTACATTGCTGTTTTAACGATAACCGTGATTGCAATGATAGCTAGACCCCAGTTACCTAGGATGCTGTGTAACCACTTAAGTAGTACGAATAATGGTTGTGAGATAAACCACAACCAACCATAGTCTACAGTTAGGTCTAAGTCTGGGTGAATCGCTTCTAGTACATCAGACTCTTTCGGGCCCATGTAGTAAGTAGAAGTAAGTGTCGCTTGCGTACCTGCTTGTACGTTAACTGCTTCACCCTTAGTACCAATAATTGCCGCATTACCAGCTACTAACTTGCTGTAAAGGGTATTTTGTTGATCTTGCTTAGGTACCCATGCACTTACGAAGTAGTGTTGAATAAATGCAATGTAGCCACCAGCTGTGGTGATGTTAAGGTTTTTATCAGCCATATCTGAGAAGCTATACTTTTCGTATGGCTCTTCTTCAGTACCGTATGCTGCACCTAAGTAGTTTTGATCTACTAAGCTACCTTTTTCTTGTACTGTGCGTTTTACTTGCGTGTATAACTGAACTTGAATTGGATCAGCTGTTACGTTGTTTACTGTGTACTCTAAACCTACAGCGTAGTCGCCTTTTCTGAATATATAGGTTTTAGTAAACGTCACACCTTTGCTGTCGGTAAACTCAAGTGGTACACGCAGTTCATCACCATTTAAAGTGAACGCTTTTTGAGTGGTTTTATAAACAGGGCGACCAGCAACAGTTGCATCTGGGCCATTTAAACCAATTAAGCCACTTTGTGAGAAGTATTGGTTGCCATCAAACTCACCAAGTAGCATGAAAGGGGTATCACTGCCTTTTGTCTCTTCGTACTGAAGTAGGTCTGCTTCAATAATGTCACCACCACGGGTGTCAATTTTAACAGTGTATACATCAGTTGTTACATCGATAACTGAGCGCTTTGCTGTTGTAGCAGCAGGTACTTCACCGTCAGATGATGCTGGAATAAAGTCATCAGATTCTGGTGTAGTTGCGCCTAGTGTTTGTGTTGTGGCACTTGGATCAGCTTTTGGTGCATTGTAGTCGTTATTCCATTCTTGGAATAATAAAAACGAAACAAGCATCAAGCCGATTAATAAAAACGTGCGTTGCGATTCCATAACAGCTCTTATTTCTCGTGTTGGTGGTTAATATGATTTTTTGCCGGTACGGGATCATCCCCACCAGCATGTAAAGGATGGCATTTTAATATGCGTTTAACAGCTAACCAACTGCCTTTTACACTTCCGTGCAAATTAATTGCTTGAATTGCGTAACTAGAGCAGGTTGGATTAAAACGACAATGCGGGCCTAATAACGGGCTTATCCATTTTTGATAGCCTCGAATTAACATGACTAAACAGCGCTTTGGAATAGCAACAAGTGGTTTAAGTAACCTCATGATGTGTCAGCCCCTGCGTTAATTTAGTCAATGGATACCATGAATTTAAATTCCTAGCGAAGAATTTTAAATGCATGATTAAAAGGTGAGCTAAAGATACCTTAATTAAGCCTGTAATTCTATTGCTATCAAGCTTGATTATTAGAATTAGCTGATTTCTTGGGGCGTTTTTTGAATGGTGGTGGTTTTGGCGCACCTGGCTTGCAGCGCTCATTTATTTTTCGCCACAATTTATTCAGTTGTTTTGTCAGCTCTTCGTTTGACTGTTCATCTATACCACTTTTAACCATAAGCACAATATCAATGTTATCGAGTTTATGTTGATTTAAACGGAAACTTTCGCGAGCAAGTCGTTTAATTCGATTACGTTGACAGGCTTTTTTAACGCGTTTTTTGGCGACCGTAAGACCTAATCGAGGATTAGTTTGGTCATTGCGTTTAGCTAATAGGGTAAAGAAAGGAGTCGCAGCGCGTGCTGGTTCATTAAAGATTCGAGAGTAATGCGAGGGAGTTAACAGACGTAACTCCCTGCTGAAGCTAAAGTCTTCCACTTATATATTAAGCAGAAAGAACTTTACGGCCTTTAGCACGACGACGAGCTAATACTTTACGGCCATTTGCTGTTGCCATACGAGCACGGAAACCGTGTGTACGTTTGCGTTTTAAAACGCTAGGTTGAAAAGTTCTTTTCATAACAATTCCATCCGATCGGTTAAGGTTAAAACATCCTATGCAGGTCGCGATCCTGGCACAGGTGCCATTGCGAGCGCGAGATATTATAGATGAAGACAACAAAAGTCAATCATTAAAACGCTGCAGAGGCCGTAATTATAAAGGATCTTATTTTGTGATCATATAGGATCATCATAAATAAGAAGTTTTCCACAGCCTCTGTATAAAAAGTGAATAAAAGCTTGGGAAAAGCGAATTCGATCGTAGAATTTGATCGCGATCTGCCCCTTAATTTGCTATGATCACTATTCGGAGTTAAAAAATATTTTATATAATAATCAATGGTTTATTATTTTCTTTGTGCGAGATCATATTTTAAATAAAAATCAATCTTGTACTTGTGGATAAAGTACCTTCATAATAGTCGGTCTTGGCCAGAAATATTGGTCAAATATTAGCTATAAATGTTTGATTTTCCATCATTAAAGATGAACGGGAATAATAATTAAATCTCTGGGAGTTTAATAGTGTATCTGTCGGTTTGGCAAAGTTGTTTATATGTATTGCAAGATGAATTGCCTTCACAGCAGTTCAGTATGTGGGTAAGACCACTTCAAGCAGAAAGTACCGAAGATACGTTGACTATATATGCACCTAACCGTTTTGTTTTAGATTGGGTGAGAGAAAAGTACTTAAACCGTATTAATGAACTACTCGTTGAAATTTGTGGTGATGAAGCGCCTGAACTTCGTTTTGATGTAGGTAGTAAACCAATTTTAAATGCCCAAGCGGCATCAGCACCGGCTGCATCAGAAGCAAGCGCACCAGTGAGTGCACAGCACACTGCCGAAAAACTCCAACCAAAACCTGAAAAAGCAGCGGTAGAGCCTGCGCCAAAATCAGGTTATAAATCAAACATTAAAGAAAATTACACCTTTGATAGCTTTGTTGAAGGTAAATCAAACCAATTAGCAAAAGCCGCAGCGACTCAAGTAGCAGATAACCCAGGTTCGGCATTTAACCCTGTATTTATATATGGTGGTACGGGCTTAGGTAAAACTCACTTATTACACGCTGTTGGTAACGGTATTATGGCTAATAAGCCAGACGCGAAAATTGTCTACATGCACTCAGAGCGATTTGTGCAAGACATGGTTAAAGCGCTGCAAAATAATGCCATCGAAGAGTTTAAACGTTATTACCGAAGTGTTGATGCATTGATGATCGATGACATTCAATTTTTCGCTAATAAAGAGCGCTCACAAGAAGAGTTCTTTCATACCTTCAATGCTTTACTTGAAGGAAATCAACAGATTATATTAACTTCAGACCGCTATCCAAAAGAGATAGAAGGGGTTGAAGACCGCCTTAAATCACGTTTTGGCTGGGGCTTAACCATTGCAATTGAGCCGCCAGAACTTGAAACGCGGGTTGCCATTTTGATGAAAAAAGCCCAACAAAGTAAAATTAACTTACCCCATGAAGTTGCTTTTTTCATCGCTAAGAAATTGCGTTCAAATGTGCGTGAATTAGAAGGAGCGTTAAACCGCGTTATTGCTAATGCAAACTTTACTGGTCGTCCAATTTCGATCGACTTTGTAAAAGAAGCCCTACGTGACTTACTTGCGCTGCAAGATAAACTGGTAACGATAGATAATATTCAACGCACTGTTGCTGAGTATTATCGTATTCGTGTGTCAGATTTACTATCGAAACGCCGTAGTCGTTCAGTAGCAAGGCCACGCCAAGTAGCAATGGCATTATCAAAAGAACTTACAAATCACAGTTTACCTGAGATTGGCGACGCCTTTGGTGGTCGCGATCACACAACTGTATTACACGCTTGTCGTAAAGTTAAATCACTACGTGATGAAAGCCACGAAGTGAAAGAAGATTATCAAAACTTAATAAGAACCTTGTCATCTTAAGGCCGACTTTATTATGCAAATAACAATATCAAGAGAGCAATTTTTAAAACCTTTAGTTCAAGTGTCTGGTGCGATTGAGCGTAAGCACACCTTACCGATTTTATCGAACGTACTGTTAGTTGTAGAAAACGGGCAACTTTCGATGACGGGTACCGATCTTGAAATTGAGTTAGTGGCGAGTGTGTTTGTCGGTGAAGACACATCTGATACAAAATTAACCTTGCCGGCTAAAAAGTTACTCGATATTTGTAAAAGTTTACCTGATGGCTCTGACCTTACTTTAAGTAGTCAAGATCACCAATTGCTACTAACCAGTGGTAAAAGCCGCTTTTCTTTAACAACTCTTGCCGCAGAAGACTTTCCTAATCTTGAGCAGTGGGATGGTGAAGTTGAGTTTCAACTGACTCGCTTAGAATTACGTAAGCTTCTTGAAAGCACACATTTTTCTATGGCGAATCAAGACGTACGTTATTACTTAAATGGTATGTCATTTGAAGTTGATAACACTGACATAAAAACGGTTGCTACAGATGGCCACCGTTTAGCGATTGCACAAAAGCAATTACCGCAATCTTTGAATACACAACGTCAGCTAATTATTCCACGAAAGGGTGTGCAAGAAATTATGCGCCTAATGGTAGCTGATGATGAGTTAGTAACCATTCAATTTGGTGCTAACCATATTCGTATTATTGATACAGAGTTCACATTTACCAGTAAACTTGTTGATGGTCGTTTTCCTGACTATCGTCGTGTATTGCCGCGTGGTGGTGACAAAGTGATTACTGCTAATCGTGAGTGGTTACGCAGTGCTTTCCAACGTGTGTCTATTTTATCAAATGAAAAATTTCGTGGTGTACGTTTAAATTTGTCTGAAGGTTTATTAAAGATTACGGCAAACAACCCTGAGCAAGAACAAGCTGAGGAAGTAGTTGAAGTAATGTATCAAGGCGGTGAGCTAGAAATTGGTTTTAACGTTTCATATGTTCTTGATGTCTTAAATACCCTAAAAACAGAAGATGTTGTTTTCACGCTTGCTGATTCAAATAGTAGTGCATTAATAGAAGGTGCTGGTGACGAAGAAGCAATGTATGTTGTTATGCCGATGCGTTTATAGACTTTATGAGTTTAAGTCATTTAAGCCTCAATAATTTTCGGAATATTGAGGCGCTGACACTCGAGCCAGTAAATGGGATTAATATTATTTACGGCGAGAATGGCAGCGGAAAAACCAGTCTCCTTGAGGCTATTTATTTCCTTTCTCACGGTAAATCATTTCGTACCGCCAAGCACAAAAATATCATTCAGCATCAACAAGACAAGTTTGTGATCCACGGTCGTAAAGCATTACATGATTTGTCTATTCCCATTGGTATAAGCAAAAACCAAGCGGGTGAAACATCTTTAAAAATTCAAGGTAAAACGAGTCGTAAAATATCTGAATTGGCTCAATTAATGCCTGTTCAAGTTATTACGCCAGAAAGTTATTCCTTGTTTTTTGGTGGCCCAAAAGAGCGTAGAAAATTTCTCGATTTGGGATTGTTCCACGTGGAACATGACTTCTTTTATTTGTGGCAATCTTTTAACAAAGTACTAAAGCAACGCAATGCATTACTAAAGAGTAAGCCTCGAGATTATTTTCAACAGATCAAGTTTTGGGATAAAGAATTTGTTAGACTAGCTGAACAAATAAATAATCTAAGAATCGCGTATATAAGTAGGTTTAAGCAGCAATTTTTTGATAAAATGTGTGCAGAATTAACGCTAGTAAGCGATTTACAAATTAACTTCAATGCGGGTTGGAAAGAGAGTGAAATGCTCTCAGAAGCTCTTGAGCAAAGCTTTGAGCGTGATGCCAAGCAAGGTTTCACAAGTAAAGGCCCGCATAAAGCTGATTTTAGTTTTAGCGTTTCTGGTAATAGCGTAGAAAATACATTTTCGCGCGGTCAATTGAAGCTATTGCTTTATGCGTTAAAAGTGACGCAAAATAGCTTAATTGAGTCAGAAACTAATAAGCAATCTATATTGCTAATAGATGACTTACCTTCAGAGTTAGGTGAAGATACAAAAGAAAAAGTGGGTCAACTTTTGACACACTGCGATTCACAACTTTTTATCTCATCGATTTTATCTGAAAGTATTTCTGCTGTGGTGGAACCCATGCAACGAGAACTAAAAATGTTCCACGTGAAACATGGCAACCTAATAACAAGATAAGTGGGATTAACCATGTCTGAGAATTACGATTCGTCGAGTATTAAAGTACTAAAAGGATTAGACGCAGTAAGAAAGCGTCCAGGAATGTATATAGGGGACACCGATGACGGTACAGGCTTACACCATATGGTGTTTGAGGTTGTTGATAACTCTATCGATGAAGCCTTAGCTGGTCATTGTGATGATATTTTTGTAACGATTCACTTAGACGGTTCTGTCTCTGTAAGAGATAACGGTCGTGGTATTCCTACGTCAATTCATGAAGAAGAAGGTGTATCAGCTGCCGAAGTTATTATGACGGTACTTCACGCTGGTGGTAAGTTCGATGATAACTCATATAAAGTATCTGGTGGCTTACACGGTGTAGGTGTATCAGTAGTAAATGCACTTTCTGAAAAACTACAACTAACTATTCGTCGTGAAGGAAAAATTCACCAACAAACTTACACTATGGGTGTGCCAGATGCACCATTAGCTGTGATTGGTGAAGCAAATGACACAGGTACTGAGTTACGTTTTTGGCCAAGCGGTGAAACGTTTACTGACCTGAATTTCCACTACGACATTTTAGCGAAGCGCTTACGTGAGCTTTCTTTCTTAAACTCAGGTGTAAGTATCATTCTTACTGATGAGCGTGAAGAAACTAAAACAGATCACTTTAAATACGAAGGTGGTATTCAAGCGTTCGTAGAATATCTAAACCGTAATAAAACACCTGTACATAAAAGTGTTTTCCACTTTACCCATGAGCGTGAAGAAGACGGTATTAGTGTTGAAGTTTCAATGCAGTGGAACGATGGTTTCCAAGAAAGCATTTACTGTTTCACAAACAACATTCCACAACGTGATGGTGGTACGCACTTAGCTGGCTTTAGAGCGGCATTGACGCGTACGCTAAATAACTACATGGAAAAAGAAGGCTTTAACAAAAAAGCGAAAACAACCAGCAACGCAACGGGTGATGATGCTCGTGAAGGCTTAACTGCCGTTGTAAGTGTTAAAGTTCCTGATCCTAAGTTCTCATCACAAACCAAAGATAAACTAGTATCAAGTGAAGTTAAGTCTGCTGTAGAACAAGCGATGGCAGAAAAACTAACAGAGTTCTTATTAGAAAACCCTGTTGATGCTAAAACGGTTGTAGGTAAAATCATTGATGCAGCACGTGCTCGTGAAGCAGCGCGTAAAGCGCGTGAAATGACACGCCGTAAAGGTGCAATGGATTTAGCGGGTTTACCAGGTAAACTGGCAGACTGCCAAGAAAAAGATCCAGCTTTATCAGAACTATACATAGTGGAGGGTGACTCTGCAGGTGGTTCAGCTAAGCAGGGTCGTAACCGTAAAAACCAAGCTATCTTGCCACTAAAAGGTAAGATTCTTAACGTTGAAAAAGCACGCTTTGATAAGATGCTTTCTTCTCAAGAAGTAGCAACATTAATCACAGCGCTAGGTTGTGGTATTGGTCGTGATGAATATGACCCAGAAAAACTTCGTTATCATCGTATCATTATCATGACCGATGCGGACGTGGATGGTTCTCACATTCGTACATTATTGCTAACTTTCTTCTATCGTCAAATGCCAGAGATTGTAGAAAAAGGCTTTATCTATATTGCGCAACCACCACTTTATAAAGTGAAAAAAGGTAAGCAAGAACGCTACATTAAAGATGATCCAGCACTTGTGGATTACTTAACGTCATTAGCTCTAAATAATGCTGCTCTTTATACAAGCGAAGGTGCATCTGCACTTGAAGGCGAAGATTTAGAAAGAATCGTTCACGATTATCAAAATACAGTTAAAGTTATTGAGCGCTTAAAACGTAAATATCCAAATTCGGTTATGGAACGTTTAATCTATCAAAGCGAAATTACCGAAGCTGATTTAGCTGATGAAGCAAAAGTTAAAGAGTGGACTAAAACCCTTGTTGACGACTTAATTGCACGTGATGAAGATGCAACTATCTTCCATGCCGGCACTGAGCACGATACTGAGCGCAACATGTATTATCCTGTTGTGAATATTCGTCAGCATGGTGTGGATAAAGCTCATGTACTAAACCATGACTTCATTACATCGCGTGACTATAAACGCATTGCAGCAACGGGCGTAAACATTGCTAACATACTTGAAGAAGGTGCTTACATACAACGTGGTGAAAAAACATTAGCTGTTGATAACTTTGTGGATGCATTAGAGTGGTTAATCAATGAATCGAAGCGTGGCCTTTATATCCAACGCTATAAAGGATTGGGTGAAATGAACCCTGATCAGCTTTGGGAAACAACTATGGATCCAGCTGCACGACGCATGTTGAAAGTAACAATCGAAGATGCTGTTGCCGCTGACCAATTGTTTGCGACACTAATGGGTGACCAAGTTGAGCCTCGTCGTGATTTCATCGAAACGAACGCGCTACGTGTAGTTAACCTAGACGTATAAGCAAATAATGATAATCATAAGAAGGAGCCTCATGGCTCCTTTTTTTATTACTGAAAAAGCACAAACTGCTTAAAACCTTACTGCACACAAGGTATACTGAGAGCAATTTTCAGACTAAACGCACCAGATACTATAAGCCAAATATGCAAAAATATGACGTTAAAACCTTTCAAGGTTTGATCCTGGCTTTACAGGACTATTGGGCACAGCAAGGCTGTGTGATTGCTCAACCACTGGATATGGAAGTGGGAGCAGGGACATTTCATCCGTTAACGTTCTTAAAGTCGATTGGCCCAGAGCCAATGTCGAGCGCGTATGTTCAACCATGCCGCCGTCCAACTGATGGTCGTTATGGTGAAAACCCGAACCGATTACAACACTACTACCAATTTCAAGTAGTATTAAAACCATCACCAGAGAACATCCAGGAGCTTTATTTAGGCTCTTTAGCTGCTGTAGGTATTGATACGCTAACTGACGAAGTTCGCTTTGTAGAAGACAACTGGGAATCACCTACATTAGGTGCTTGGGGTCTAGGTTGGGAAATCTGGCTAAACGGTATGGAAGTAACTCAATTCACTTATTTCCAACAAGTAGGTGGCTTAGAGTGCTCACCGGTTACGGGTGAAATCACATATGGTCTAGAGCGTTTAGCAATGTATATACAGGGCGTAGATAGCATCTATGATCTAGTATGGGCAGACGGCCCTATGGGACGTGTAACATACGGTGATGTGTTCCATCAAAACGAAGTAGAGCAGTCAGCTTATAACTTCGAACAAGCGGATGTTGAGTTCTTATTTGCACAGTTTGATCACTGTGAGAAAGAAAGTGAAAAGCTAATCGAAGCAGGCTTACCATTACCAGCTTATGAGCAAGTAATGAAAGCATCACATGCGTTTAACTTATTAGACGCTCGTCACGCTATCTCAGTAACAGAACGTCAACGTTATATCTTACGTGTTCGTGCTTTATCTAAAGCGTGTGCACAAAGTTACTATGATGCCCGTGAAGCACTTGGTTTCCCGCTTTGTAAGGATTAAGAATTAGCATGTCAGCAGAAAATTTATTAGTAGAAATTGGCACTGAAGAGTTGCCACCGAAAGCACTTCGTAAACTTGCTGAGTCATTTGCTGAGAACTTAACAGCAGAACTTGCAAGCTTAGAATTAGCACATCAAGGTGTTAACTGGTACGCATCTCCACGTCGTTTAGGTTTACGTGTAACAGCACTTGAAGCAAAGCAAAGTGACAAAGTAGTTGAAAAGCGTGGTCCTGCAGTAGCTGCCGCTTTTGATGCCGATGGAAACCCAACTAAAGCAGCAATGGGTTGGGCACGTGGTTGTGGTATCGATGTAAGCGATGCAGAAACGATTGAAACAGATAAAGGTGCTTGGTTATTACATAAAGCACAGGTTGAAGGTCAAGCAACAACTTCGCTTATGAGCGATGCTGTAAACAAGGCACTTGCAAAATTACCTATCCCTAAACCAATGCGTTGGGGTGCGAGTAAAACGCAATTCATTCGTCCTGTACACACAGCGACTATTTTATTTGGTAGCACGCTAATCGAAGGTGAGATCCTTGGTAAGCAAGTTGGTAACCAATTACAAGGGCACCGTTTCCATCATCCAGAAAAAGTAACAATCAACCACGCTGATGATGTGTTTGATGTTCTGAAATCTGCGTATGTTGTTGCTGACTTCGAAGCGCGTAAAGCACAAATTCGTGAACAGATTGAAGCAGCAGCTGCAGCTGTAAATGCAAAAGTAGCGATGGATGAAGACTTACTTGAAGAAGTAACATCGTTGGTTGAATGGCCTGTAACACTAACAGCAACATTCGAAGAAGCATTCTTAGACGTTCCTTCTGAAGCGCTTATTTATACTATGAAGGACGATCAAAAGTACTTCCCGTTATTAGACCAAGATGGCAACTTACTTAACAAGTTCCTATTTGTTTCTAATATCGAAAGTAAAGATCCAAGCGTAGTAATTGCGGGTAACGAAAAAGTTGTTCGTCCTCGTTTAGCTGATGCGCAGTTCTTCTACGAAACTGATAAGAAGAAAACGCTAGAAAGCCGTTTAGAGTCGCTAGATACTGTTTTATTCCAAAAGCAACTTGGTACGCTGAAAGATAAATCTGAGCGTATTAGTGAGCTTGCAGGTTACATTGCTGAGCAATTAGGTGCCGATGCCGAGCTTGCTAAGCGTGCAGGTTTATTAAGTAAAACAGACTTAATGACCGAAATGGTCATGGAATTTACCGACGTACAAGGTGTAATGGGTATGCATTACGCGCGTCACGACGGTGAAGCTGAAGAAGTTGCACTCGCGCAAAATGAACAATATATGCCTCGCTTCGCGGGTGATAACTTACCAACAAATGTGATCAGCTGTGCTGTCGCCATTGCTGATAAGTTTGATACGCTGGTGGGTATTTTCGGTATTGGTCAAGCGCCAAAAGGTGATAAAGACCCATTTGCACTTCGCCGTGCAGCAATTGGTGCACTTCGCATCATGGTTGAAAAATCATTACCGCTAGATATCTTAGACCTTGTTGCTAAATCACAAACGCTATTCGGTGAAAAGCTAACTAACCTAAACGTATCAACAGATGTGTTTGAGTTTATGCTAGGTCGTTTCCGCGCATGGTATCAAGATGAAGGTATCGAAGTTGATGTGATCCAAGCTGTACTAGCACGTCGTCCAACTAAACCAGTTGATTTCGATCGTCGTGTTAAAGCGGTAAGTCACTTCCGTACATTAGACGCAGCAGAAGCGCTTGCAGCAGCAAATAAACGTGTAAGCAATATCTTGGCTAAAAATGACATCACAACACAAGGTGATGTAAATGAGAGCCTATTAAGCGATGACGCAGAAAAAGTATTAGCGTCACACGTTGCTAAGTTTGCAACTGAGCTTGCACCTCTGTATGCAAATGGCGATTACCAAGAAGCATTATCACAACTTGCGGGTATCCGTGAGAGTGTTGATAACTTCTTCGATAACGTCATGGTAATGGCAGATGACGAAGCGGTTAAACAAAACCGTTTAGCATTATTAAGCCAACTAAGCCGTCTGTTTTTAGATATTGCTGATATTTCTGTACTTCAGAAGTAAGCAGTAGCCAATTTATAAAAGCCAGCTCAGTGCTGGCTTTTTTGTAGCATAAGGAACAGTAATGAAACGTATAATTACTTTAGCATTAGCAGGCTTATTAACTGCCTGTTCTAGCCAAATACAAATGCCAAGCATTGACGATATTCTGCCAAGTAAAGACCTCGACCGTACTATGTATTTACGTGGTGACTTTACTCTATGGGATGCTGAGCCTCAGTATCAATTAGAGCAAGTTGCACCGGGTATATTCCAAACCGAAGTAAAATTTTCAACACCTGGTAAGGTGTATGAATTCAAAGTAGCGGATGCTGACTTTAGTGAAGGCTACAACTGTGGTTACAGTGATATGGACCCAGCAGGGCAATCATTGGTTTTAGGCCAAGCTGCTAATGCTGACTGTAATACCATCTACAATTATTTCAGCTTTAAACCCGCTGCAAAAGGTGTGTATGTAGTGAGCTTTGATTACCGCAATAGTAATCAACCAAAAGTGATAGTAACTCGAAAGTAAAAGTTGGTAGCTTGGGTAGAGCGGAGCGATACCCAACACACACTCACTTTGAAGTTAGCTGGGGTATCTAACTCTGCAACGGATTATTGATCGGGAGTGTTCGATATATCGCAGCAGATAGGTATCTCTAACACGTTGGGTTTCGTTGCTCTCAACCCAACCTACGAGCTCGTTACAACCCTTTCTTCACTAAGTATCGATACGGTGCTTGCTCTACATCTTTTGCCACAAGTGTGTGATCCATAAAAGTACAAAAGCTTGGGATATCGCGGGTGGTTGATGGGTCATCGGCGATGATAAGTAAAGTTTCGCCATCTTTCATTTTACGTACTGCGCCACGCACCATCATCACAGGTTCTGGACAACGTAGGCCAAGTGCATCTAATTGGTGATCGGGATTATCAAAACTCATGGCTGACCTTTTGGATGAAAGAGACGATTAATAAGCGGCTATTTTAACTTTCTATTGCCGCCAGTTTCAATAAGCGAAAGCAAAGCAAATAAAAAAGGCGCACTGAGCAAATCAGTGCGCCTTTTTATCACCAAGATGTTTGGTGTGAGCTCGTTATTCTACGCGCTCAAATACAGTTGCAATACCTTGGCCTAAACCAATACACATAGTTGCTAGACCGTATTTAGCGTTCTTGTCTTCCATTAGGTGAACAAGCGTTGTGCTAATACGTGAACCAGAACAACCAAGTGGGTGACCAAGTGCAATTGCACCACCATTTAGGTTAACTTTTTCATCTACCACGTCCATCAGACCTAGGTCTTTTAACACAGGTAGAGATTGTGCTGCGAATGCTTCGTTAAGCTCTGCAACATCGATATCGTCAATAGTGATACCAGCTTGTTGAAGTGCTTTTTGCGATGCAGGAACAGGGCCATAACCCATGATTGATGGATCGCAACCTGCAACAGCCATTGCTTTAATACGCGCACGAATTGGTAAACCAAGTTCTTTAGCTTTCTCTTCGCTCATTACAAGCATGGCTGATGCGCCGTCAGAAAGAGCAGATGAAGTACCTGCAGTTACGCTACCCGATGCTGGATTGAATACTGGGCGTAGTTGCGATAAACCTTCAACAGTTGTCTCAGGACGGATTACTTCATCGTCTTCAACTAAGATTAAAGAACCATCTGCATCGTGACCTTCCATTGGCAGGATTTCACGACGGAAACGACCTTCAACAGTTGCAGCGTGTGCACGTTGGTGTGAACGGTAAGCAAATTCGTCTTGTTGCTGACGGCTAATGCCGTGCAGCGTTGCAAGGTATTCTGCTGTTAAACCCATTACGCCAGCAGCTTGTGCTACAGACGTTGATAAACCAGGGTGAAAATCATTACCGTGAGTCATAGGTACGTGACCCATGTGCTCAACACCACCAATGATATAGGTATCACCAGCGCCTGTCATAATTGCACGTGCCGCATCGTGTAATGCTTGCATTGATGAACCACATAAACGGTTAACTGTTACTGCTGGTACTGAGTGTGGGATACCGGCTAGTAGTGCTGCGTTACGAGCAATGTTAAAGCCTTGCTCTAAAGTTTGTTGTACACAGCCCCAGTAAATATCATCAATTGATGCTGGATCAACGGCTGGGTTACGGTCTAACAAACCTTTCATTAAGTGAGCACTTAAATCTTCCGCACGCTTGTTTTTGAATACGCCGTTCTTTGAACGACCCATTGGTGTGCGGATACAATCTACGATTACTGGATTATTCATGTTTCTTATCCTTCCACCTTATAGAATACACGGCCTTCTTCGGCCCACTTGCGAGTTTCATCTGATACTTGGTAAATCGCACCTAAGTGAGCATACTTGTCTGCTGTTGCAACAAAGTTCGCTAAACCAGTTTGATCTAAGTAACGGAATGCACCGCCTCTAAATGGAGGGAAACCAATGCCGTAAATTAGCGCCATATCAGCTTCTTGTGGTGACGCTACGATACCTTCTTGTAAACAAAGTAGCACTTCGTTGATCATAGGTACCATACAACGGTCGATGATTTCTTGTTTATCAAAATCTTTAGGTGCATCAGTGATAGCACTTAGTAGCTCAGTTGCTGTTGCATCTTGCGATTTTTTAAGACGACCGCGACGGTCAGGTGCATATTGGTAGAAACCAGCGCCATTTTTCTGACCAAAACGTTTTTCGTTTGCAAATACAGTTACTGGGTCTTTGTCTTGACGAGCCATACGCTCAGGGAAGCCATCAGCCATTACGCCAGTGCAGTGGTAAGCTGTATCGATACCCACAACATCAAGCAGATAAGCAGGACCCATAGGCCAGCCAAATACGTTTTCCATCACTTTATCAACTTTTGCGAAGTCAGCACCTTCAACAACTAGTTTGCTAAAGCCTGCAAAGTAAGGGAATAGCACGCGGTTTACAAAGAAACCAGGGCAGTCGTTTACAACAATTGGTGATTTACCAAGTTTTAATGCGTAATCAACAACGGCATTAATTGTTGCTTCTGATGTTTTTTCACCACGAATGATTTCTACTAATGGCATTTTTGGCACTGGATTAAAGAAGTGCATACCGCAGAAGTTTTCTGGTTTTTCAAGAGCAGATGCTAATTCATCAATACGAATAGTAGATGTGTTTGAAGTTAGGATAGTGCCCGCAGGTAAGTCTTTTTCAAGACCAGCAAGAACGGCTTGCTTAACTTTAGGGTTTTCAACAACCGCTTCAACAACGATATCAGCACTTTGTAGGTCTGCATCGTTTAGCGTTGGTTTGATTTTACCTAAAGTAGCAACCATCTTATCCATCGTCATGTGGCCACGTTGTACTTTTTTACCAAGTAGCTTAGATGCTTCGCCCATACCTAAATCAAGAGCTTCTTGGTTGATGTCTTTCATGATAATAGGTGTGCCTTTATAAGCAGACTGATATGCAATACCACCGCCCATAATACCTGCACCTAATACAGCAGCTTGTTTAATTTCAAGCTCACTGTGCTTAGCTTGCTTCTTCGCTTTACCTTTAATGTATTGGTCAGCTAAGAAAATACCGGTTTGCGCGGCAGCTTCGCTTGTTGCTGCAAGTTTAGCAAAGTTAGCGTTTTCAATAGCCATTGCTTCAGCGCGTTCACAGTTTGCAGCAGCTTTGATTGTTTTTACAGCCATAACAGGTGCTGGGTAATGACCTTTTGTCTGACCCATTACCATGCCTTCAGCCATCGCAAAGCTCATACCTTGCTCAACACGGTTCATTTTCAGTGGCTGTAATTTTACTTGTCGTTTTGCTTGCCAATCTAGCTTACCAGCGATGGCTTGCTCAAGTGTTGCAATACTTGACTCTAAAAGTTTGTCAGCACTAACTACCGCGTCAAATACGCCTACTTTTAAGGCATCTTCAGCACGGTTTTCTTTGCCTGTGGTGATCCACGTCATCGCATTATCAGCACCAATAAGGCGCGGAAGGCGAACTGTACCACCAAAACCAGGCATAATGCCTAATTTCACTTCAGGTAGGCCAATTTTAGCGTTAGAGCTAGCAACGCGATAATCGGTAGCAAGTGCCCACTCACATCCACCACCAAGTGCCATGCCGTTTACAGCACTTAACGTTGGGAAAGGTAAATCTTCAATAGCGTCAAAAACGTCAGTTGCATTTTTGATCCATGCAACAAGTTCTTCTTGAGGTTTAGTGAAAGTAGGTAAAAATTCGAAAATGTCGGCGCCGATAATGAAATGATCTTTATCGCTGGTGAACACCATGCCTTTGATATCTGAGTTTGTTGCCAATTCTTTTAATGCTAAAGCGCAATCTTGCAAGGTTTGCTGCGAAAGTTTGTTTACTGAGCCGTCAGCACAGAACTTAAACTCGGCGATGTTGTCCTTGATGAAAGCAACTTCAAATGAATCGCTTTTATATAACATTATTATTCTCCCTAGTTTATTAACTAAGACTGGTACGATGAGTTTGCATTTCAATCAGTGTGCTTGCTTTAAAATGAAAATGCAACGAAAAAATTACTACGCTTTATCGCGATTGATTAAAATATAGCTGGTTTGATGCTAAGGTGTAGTGGAACTTTATTGTTAGTTATTCTTTAATTTTTGTTAAAGGTCATCATGAAAAAACAACTCCTTGGTTGGACGGCTGCCGCATTACTTTTTCCTTTTTTTGCAGCCGACGCCAACGATAAACATGACGCTTTCTTAAAAGCAGAAAAAAAGGCCCGTTACGGTGATTATCAAGACATGAAAGAGGCGGCTAATGGGCTTAATCACCCATTAAAGCCTTATGTTGAAATGGCTTATTGGCAGCGTAACCCAAGCCTTAAGCATCAAACTGAAATCGAAAACTTTTTAAACGTTTATCAAAATACGCCTTTAGAATGGCCTGTGCGAAAAACGTGGCTTGAGTACTTAAGACAGAATAATAAAAAAGCAGCGTATATTCGTAATTATCGAGAAACCAGTAATAACGAACTGACCTGCCCATACTTGAGTTTTCAATTAGATTTGGGTGCACCTGAAAAAGCTATTATGAATCAGGTGACTGATTTATGGGTGGTGGGAGATTCACAACCGAAAGAATGTGATCAGCTTTTTTCCTTATGGAAGAAAAAAGGCTACCAAACCCAGCAACGAGTTTGGCAACGCATTACATTAGCGGCTGAAGGTGGATCAGCAAGTTTAATTCCTTATTTAAAAACCTTACTTCCTCGCAATGAACAATATTTAGCTGATTTATATTTAACAGTGCGAAGAGACCCAAGTGCATCAGCTGGCTTATATCGATTTAAAAATAAAACAGCCAAAGAGGGACAAATAGCACTTTATGGTGTGAAGCTTTTAGTTTGGCGAGATAAAGATTTAGCACTAAGGGCGTGGGAAAAACTCGATAAAATGTTCACCTATACGGATGAACAAAAAGCGGATGTGTATTACAGCTTTGCTTTATCGCTCGCTTCAAGTGGTCATAATCAAGCGCGTTTTTGGCTTAACAAAGTACCGAAAGAGCGGCAAACAAGTAAACTTATGCAATGGCAGCTTGCTAACATGCTTGAAAGACAAGATTGGTCAGGGATCGCTGCCTTTTTTACCGGTAAAGAAAATTTAAGTTTAGGGCAGCAATATTGGTTGGCATATAGCTTAAATCAGCGTGGCGAAGTCGAACGAGCTCGTGCTATATGGCAAACAGTGGCAAAAGAGCGTGATTATTATGGGTTTTTAGCATCTGCTCGGTTAGGTATCCCTGTAAGCTTAAATAACAAAGGATTACAAGTAAGTGATCAACTCAAGCTTGAGGTTGCAAATGCACCTGGTTTTAAACGGGCTCGAGCGCTTTATGAGCTTGAACGTTTCACATCTGCGCGTCGTGAGTGGAATTATTTGACAGATACATCAACCAAAGAAGAAAAGCTCGCGGCTTCGATGCTCGCGGCAGAGCTTGACTGGTATGACAGCACTATTTATACCTTGGCACAAATAAAAGAGTGGGATTATGTCGAGCTGCGCTTTCCATTTGCCTTTAAAAATATTTTTGAAAACTACAGTAATCGCAGTCATATAGATGTTGCGTGGAGTATTGCAATTTCACGACGTGAAAGTTCGTTTGCTCCTGATGCTCGCTCTCATGCCAATGCTTACGGTTTGATGCAATTGTTACCAAGTACAGCGAAATATATGAATAAAAGCGCTGTATCCCGAAAACAGTTATATCAACCGCGAACAAATATTCGTTTAGGTAGTCAATATCTACAGTATTTGAAAAAGAAAAATCATGGCAATGAGATCTTAGCTACGGCTTCTTATAATGCGGGTTATCATAGAATTAAGCGCTGGATACCAGAGCAAGCAATGCCAGCAGAGTTATGGATAGAGTTAATTCCTTACACAGAAACGCGCAACTATGTAAAAAATGTTTTTGCGTATAGGCAGGTATACCATACGCGTCTTGGTCGAGATGGTAATGTATTGGCGCCAATTCTTGATATGACTATGGGTGGTTAGTTTATATATGTTGCTAAATTGCCTCTGTTGGGGGATATAGCCGACTATGATAGACTGACAACAAGTTAAATTTACTAAAATGGGTTTACTATGGATAAATTAGCGGTGTTATACGCCGAACACATTGCAACCTTACAACAGCGTACTCGAACTATTACAGAGCGTGAAGGTTTAGAAGGGTTGGTGATTCACTCAGGTCAAGCTAAGCGCCAGTTTTTAGATGACATGTATTATCCGTTTAAAGTGAATCCACAATTTAAAGCCTGGTTGCCGGTGATTGATAATCCACACTGCTGGATTGTGGTGGATGGTACAGCAAAACCTAAATTAATCTTTTATCGTCCTGTTGATTTTTGGCACAAGGTACCCGATGAACCTCGTGATTTTTGGGCTGAGTATTTTGATATTGAATTGTTAGTTCAGCCAGATCAGGTAGAGAAACTGCTTCCTTACGACAAGGCTAAATTTGCCTATATCGGTGAATATTTAGAGGTTGCTCAAGCGCTGGGCTTTAGCATTATGAACCCTGAGCCAGTAATGAACTACTTGCATTACAATCGTGCTTATAAAACGCAATACGAACTTGAGTGTTTGCGTCAAGCCAACCGTATCGCAGTAGAGGGTCACAAAGCAGCACGCGATACTTTCTTTGCTGGTGGTTCAGAGTTTGATATTCAGCAAGCTTATCTCATGGCAACGCGTCAGAGTGAAAACGAAATGCCATACGGCAATATTGTTGCGCTTAATGAAAACTGTGCGATTTTGCATTACACCCATTTTGAGCCTCAAGCACCGCAAAGCCATCGTTCTTTCTTAATTGATGCGGGTGCTAACTTTAATGGTTATGCGGCAGACATCACGCGTACCTATGATTTTAAAAAGTCAGGCGAATTTAGTGACTTAATCAAGGTAATGACTGAACATCAAATTGCTTTAGGTAAGTCTTTAAAGCCAGGTTTGTTATATGGCGAACTGCATTTAGACTGTCATCAACGTGTAGCACAAGTACTGAGCGACTTTAATATTGTGAAGTTACCAGCTGCTGAGATTGTTGAGCGTGGTATTACTTCAACCTTCTTCCCACATGGTCTTGGTCATCATTTAGGCTTGCAAGTTCATGATATGGGCGGCTTTATGGCTGATGATAAGGGGACGCATCAGGCACCGCCAGAGGGTCATCCTTTCCTTCGTTGTACTCGTTTAATCGAGAAAAACCAAGTGTTTACAATTGAACCAGGTTTATACTTCATCGAATCATTACTTGGTGACCTTGCGCAAACTGATAACAAGCAATTCATTAACTGGGAAAAAGTTGAAGAGTTCAAGCCATTTGGCGGCATCCGTATTGAAGATAACATTATCGTTCATGAAGATAGCTTAGAAAACATGACCCGTGATCTACACTTAGATTAATCGTTACATGTTAGTGAATGTCGGGGCCGCTTGGCCCCATTTTTTTAGATAAACAATTATGTCTGAATATCAATATCCGGCTGAGCCGGTTTTTTACCAAGAAGAAATTAAAAAAAGCACCTTTATTGTGCATATTGCCCACACCCCAGATCTAGCGGCTGCAAAAGCCTTTATTAAAGAAATCCAAGATAAATACAGTGATGCACGACATAATTGTTGGGCGCATGTTGCAGGCAACCCAGGTGGTAGTCACGTTTATGGTTTTTCGGATGATGGAGAGCCAAATGGCACTGCCGGTAAGCCCATGCTTAATGTGTTAACTGGATCGGGTATCGGTGAAATAACGGCGGTAGTAACACGTTATTTTGGTGGTATTAAGCTTGGTACAGGCGGTCTAGTACGTGCTTATGGCGGTAGTTTAAATAATGCTATGCGTGAGCTTAAAACCATCACGAAAGTTCCGAGTATTGAGTTAATTGGCCACAGCGACTACAGCGCACAAGGGGCAATAGAGCAGTTACTAAAAAGTAAATATCAAGTGCTTAATATTGATAAGCAATTTGCTGAAAACATTACTTGGCAAATAGAGATTGATAGTCGGCAAGCTGAGCAAGCCATTAATGATGTGCATGAGCTTACTCATGGAGCAGTGGTGCTAAAACTCAGAAAAGTTTGAAATGTAAAAATAATACATTCCGTTTACTTACAATTAAGCCTATAAGACAATAAACTGTATTAGCTAAATCAATTAAATAAGAAAGCGATACGCCTCGATGCAATTTCGTACCATAATTAAAATTCTCGGCCAACTTGTGGCACTATTTAGTATCACCATGGTGCCACCGGCACTGGTGTCTTTAATTTATAAAGACGGTGGTGGTGTGCCATTCGTTCTTGCTTTCATCTTTAGTGTTGTGATTGGTTTAGCGGCTTACTATCCGAACCGTCATGAGCATGGTGATCTAAAAGCCCGAGAAGGCTTCTTGATTGTGGTTTTGTTCTGGCTGGTACTAGGTACCTTCGCAGCAGTGCCTTTAGTGTTCTTACAAGAGCCTAACCTCTCCTTAGCTGACTCCGTATTTGAAGCCTTTTCAGGGCTAACAACCACAGGTGCTACGGTACTAACCGGAATTGAATACCTGCCTAAGTCTGTACTCTTTTATCGCCAACAATTGCAGTGGTTAGGTGGTATGGGGATCATCGTACTCGCGGTCGCGGTACTACCTATGCTAGGGGTCGGTGGTATGCAGTTATATCGTGCAGAAACCCCAGGACCTGTTAAAGACTCTAAAATGACGCCGCGTATTGCCGATACAGCAAAGCATCTTTGGTATATTTATGTATCGCTAACAATTGCCTGTACTTTAGCGTACTGGGCTGCGGGTATGGATTGGTTTGATGCGATTTGTCATGCGTTTTCTACTATTGCGATTGGTGGCTTTTCTACTTATGACGCGTCAATGGGGCAGTTTGATAGCCCTGTCATTAATTTTATTTGTGTGGTGTTTTTGCTTATTGCAGCAATTAACTTCTCACTTCACTATGCGGCGGTATCATCACGCAGTATTCGTGTTTATTTACGCGACCCTGAATTTAAAGTGTTCTTACTCATTCAATTAGCATTGGTGATTGTCTGTTTTACGGTATTGTCATCGAATAACATTTATGCCGATGGTGATGAGACTCTCGACCAAGCTATGTTCCAAGCGGTATCAATGAGTACCACCGCGGGCTTTGCTACCGATAATTTCTCGGCATGGCCTTTGTTTTTACCTATTCTACTTATCTTTTCAAGTTTTATTGGTGGCTGTGCAGGTTCCACTGGCGGCGGCATGAAAGTAGTACGTGTGTTCTTACTTTATTTACAAGGTATTCGCGAGCTAAATCGACTTGTGCATCCTAGGGCTATTTACTCTATTAAACTGGGCCGAAAAGCGTTGCCCGATAAAGTAGTCGAAGCCGTTTGGGGGTTCTTTTCTGCCTATGCTTTGGTGTTTGTGATCATCATGCTGGCATTGATGGGGACGGGTATGGACAATATAAGTGCATTCTCTGCAACGGCCGCGTGCTTAAATAACTTAGGCCCAGGGTTAGGTGAAGTTGCTGCGCATTATGGTGCCATTTCAGATTCAGCCAAATGGCTATTAACGATAGCTATGGTGTTTGGTCGTCTAGAAATATTTACCTTGTTAGTGTTATTTACTCCAACCTTTTGGCGTGGATAAAACGAGTATGTGATTTTCTGTTAGTGGAGGCGAAACAATGCCGAAGACACAAAAACAAATTAATCTTGAAAAACTGGGCTGCATTCCTGCTGGTAGTTTGGTTGATATTGAAATCACCACACCAACTGATAGTAAACGCGTAAAAACAGAGTTTATTGGTTTGTTAAATGATCAATATATAATCTTAAATTACCCATCTATAAAGCGGATAGCGAATGCACATGAATACATTAAAGATGCTGTAATGATTATAATACGTGCTGTACTTGAGACGGGTGGTGGTCAAGTCATTGCGTTTCGTCAGCAGGTTAGTGCAATTTCATCGCATCCTCATCGCTTAATTTTTCTAAACTTTCCACAGCAAGTGCAGCTTTATAGTTTAAGAAGTGAAACGCGAATTCCCACACTATTTTCTGCAAACTTACTGATCAAAGAGCAAACACTCGAAGGCCTCATTAAAGATATTTCTCTCACTGGCGTGCAGTTTGATATCGACAGCAAAGAAGACTTGAGCCAGCTCAAAGGGCAAGAGTGTAAGGTTGTGCTAAGTAAACGGGAGTTTAATGGCACTGTATGTCGAGTACGTAAAAGAGCGGCAGGTTTTATTTTAGGTATTCAGTTAGATTCGAGTAAAGATGAAATGAAAGGCTTTATGAAAGAACATTTAATCGACTTGTCTGTACTTGAAAAATAGCAGAAGTCGCCATTTTGCAACAAAGTGGCGACTTTTCATGTTTTTATCCTGCCAACACCTAAATTAATTCATAATAAACTTAAATTTACCTTAAAAATCAATGTTTTGAATGTGGTTTTTATTTTCGTTTTTTTATTTTAATTTCTTCGTTCAGATTGAGTTTATATTCAAACTCAGAAAAATTTGCTTTTCTGATCCTGTATTACACCCACTGTCTCCATTTTAAATCTTGTAAGTTATTGATTCTAAATTATGTAAAAAAACTACCATTCACTCTGTTGCAAAATAGCAACAAAAAAATCGACTAATTTTTATTAAAAACCATGTTTTAACATGAAAGTTATTGATTTTTATGGCTTTTTAAACATTGGCATCGAAGTTGAAATAGTCCTAGCGAACACAGAGAAAAACTGATTCAGGAATATATCCTTTATCAAAGTTGAGACAACATTGAAGGAATAGTGATTATGAAAACATTACATAAAACTTTAGCACTGGTAGCTCTTGCAACATCTTCAGCAGCGTTTGCTGCAGATTTTGACACATTAGATGTTAATGGTGATGGCGCTATCAGCAAAAGTGAAGCATCTGTAAGCGAAGCACTAATGAGTCAATTTAAAGAGCTAGATACAGATGGTAACGGTGAGCTTTCTAAAGAAGAGTATTCAAAAGCTTAATTTCATTGTAAGGACACACTGAAAAGGACTTTCTAACTCAGACAACACACTTTGAAGGAATGACATTATGAACACAGTAAATAAAACACTTGCACTTATGGCACTAGTATCTTCATCAGCAGCATTTGCGATGAGTGATTTCGATACCCTAGACGTTGATGGCGATGGTGTAATCAGCCAAAGCGAAGCGTCTGTTGATGCAGAGTTAATGAGCAAATTCAGTGAACTAGACACTGACGGTAACGGCGAGTTATCGAAACAAGAGTTCTCAAAAGCTTAATGCAATTAAATAACAGTTTACTTAGCTGATCAGTTCTGTGCTGCCAAAGACAGCCTAAATGGATAAGGGAATCCATGAAAAAGGACAATACCGGAAGTGCGATCAGCTAACACTTAATATTGAAGGAATATGATTATGAAAACAGTTAATAAAACCTTAGCACTTATTGCACTTGTATCTTCATCGGCAGCATTTGCAGCAACAGACTTTGATACCTTAGATGTAGACGGTAACGGCGTGATCAGCAAAAGCGAAGCGGCCGTTGATGCAAACATCATGTCGCAGTTCAAAACATTAGATGTTGATGGCGACGGCGTTCTTACTGAAGCAGAGTTTTCTAAAGCCGAATAACTGAACTAATACGCAGTTATACCAGTTTCCACTAAACAGGGATCTCAGAAATGGATTTCACTCTTTTCAAATTTTGAGGTAGTTATTATGAAACAGTTAAGCACAACAATCGCAATTTTAGCATTAGCAACATCATCAGCAGCTTTTGCACAGGGCGTAAGCTTTGCAACATTTGATACTGACGGCGATGGTGTGATCAGTAAAGAAGAAGCATCTGCAAATACACAGCTTGAAAAGTTATTCCCAGAGCTAGACAGCGATGGTAATGGCGAACTATCAAAAGAAGAGTTCGCTCAAATCCAATAGAATCTTTTAGAAAAGTTAGGTACTTTCACTTCAAGAGTCGTAAAGCAGCTGTGATGGCTGCTTTTTTCGTTTATAAGCTTTTACTTACAAGAAGATAGCACTTACTTGGAACAGCTTTTCAACAACCGTAATGTGCTTTTTATCAATCAAGAACATGATTACGTGGTCACCAGACTGAATAACCGTATCGTCATGGGCAATCAGTACGTCGTCGTTACGTACTATTGCGCCAATAGTCGTACCTGCGGGTAGTTTGATATCAGCAATTGCGCGGCCAACAACTTTAGAAGTATGCTCATCACCATGAGCAACCGCTTCAATGGCTTCTGCTGCGCCTTTACGCAATGAATAAACATTAACGATGTCACCACGACGAACGTGTGTTAGCAGCGCCGAGATGGTTGCTTGCTGAGGCGAAATAGCAATATCAATTTCACCACCTTGTACTAAGTCGACATAAGCACCACGCTGAATAAGCACCATGGTCTTTTGTGCGCCCATACGCTTTGCCAGCATCGCAGACATAATATTTGCTTCATCGTCGTTAGTTACCGCAATGAACACATCAACCTGCTCGATATGTTCTTCTGATAACAGCTCTTGATCAGAGGCATCGCCACAAAACACCACGGTGTTATCAAGCATTTCGGATAACTGCGCAGCTCGCTCTTTATTCCGCTCAAGTAATTTAACACTGTGATTTTTCTCGAGTGAACGAGCAAGTCCTGCACCGATGTTACCACCACCGGCAATCATGATCTTTTTGTATGAACGTTCGAGCTTTTGCAGCTCATTCATTACCGCTCGAATATGCTTGGTTGCAGCGATAAAGAACACTTCATCGTCCGCTTCGATAACGGTTGTGCCAAGCGGTTTAATTGCTTTACCTTGACGATAAATAGCCGCTACGCGAGTTTCGACATTCGGAATGTGTTCTTTCAAGGCTGAAAGAGCATAACCAACCAGTAAACCGCCGTAATACGCTTTCACCGCAACTAGCGATAACATGCCATCGGCAAATTGTAATACCTGTAAAGCGCCCGGATAATCGATTAAGCGACGAATATACTTAGTAACCAACGCTTCAGGCGCAATATAGTGATCAACAGGTAAGTCATCGTTATGGAATAGCTTTTCGCGATACTTTAAGTATTGCTCTGAGCGAATTCGGGCTATTTTGGTTGGGGTGTTAAAAATACTATAAGCGACTTGGCAAGCGACCATGTTCACTTCGTCAGAACTGGTTACGGCAATAATCATATCGGCGTCTTCTGCACCTGCACGGCGCAATACATCGGGATGCGCACTGTGGCCAGTAACACCTTGTAAGTCGTACTTATCTTGTAACTCTCGCAAACGGTTACCGTCGATATCGACAACGGTGATCTCATTTTGCTCACCAACGAGGTTTTCTGCCAATGTGCCACCAACTTGTCCGGCACCGAGTATGATTATTTTCATAGCGTGTTCTTATTAGTGTTTTTTAACTAGCTTTGCATAGTAGAAACCGTCACTTTCACCAGGCAATAATTGCAGACCAGGTAAAGTAGGGATGTCGTTTTCATGCAGAGGTACATGTTCAGCACTTGGATTATTAGCAAGGAACTTAGCAACTTGTTGCTGGTTCTCTTGCGGTAATACAGAGCAGGTCGCGTAAACTAACGTACCACCAGGCTTAAGTAGAGGCCAGATGCTATTGAGGATATCGCCTTGTAAATTTGCCAGATCTTCAATATCAGATGCGCGTCGTAACCACTTAATATCAGGATGACGACGAATAACACCTGTTGCTGAGCAAGGCACATCAAGTAATATACGATCGAATTGCTGCTCATCCCACCAAATATGTGGTTGTGAAGCATCAGCACATTGTAGATCGGCAGTTAAACCAATGCGTACAAGATTTTGTTTAACGCGTTCAAGACGTTCGCTATCGCTATCAAGTGCTAATACGTCGGCATCGGCAAGCTCTAGAATATGGCAGGTTTTGCCACCAGGGGCCGCGCACGCATCTAAAATAACATCATCATTTTGTGGCTCAAGAAAACGTGCCGCTAACTGAGCTGCCGCATCTTGCACTGAGCAGGCACCGGTATCAAATTCTGGCAGTGCGTATACATCACACGGTTTTGCGAGTTTAATTCCATCAGGAAAGTCAGGATTTAAGGTGTGCTCAATATCATTGGCTTTAAGCATCTCGCTGTATTCTTGAGTGCTGTATTGCGCTTGGTTTACACGTAACCACATAGGTGCTTGTTGTTGGTTGGCTTCAAGGATCTCTTGCCAGTTGTCAGGGTAAGCCGCAGTTAGTTGTTTGATAAACCAACCTGGGTGGTTAAATTTGCAAACAGGAATTTGCTGCGCTTTTTCTTCAAGCTCTGCTTGTTCACGTTGAAAACTACGTAAAATCGCGTTGATCAGGCCTTTTAAACCCAGTGCGCGCATTTGCTGAAGTGCATTTACTGTTTCGCTAATAGCCGCATGAGGCGGTACACGCATATGTTGAAGTTGGTAAATACCCACATACAACAAAAACTGGAAAATACGGCGCTTACCTTTTAAGGGTTGATCTAAAAGTTGCTGGCAATAATTCTCTAAACTAGGTAAATAGCGCAGCACACCGTAGCAAATTTGTTGTAAAAGGGCCTTGTCTTTAGGCGATAAACCTTGGCTGGCAAAAGGTAGCTCTTGATTTAATGATGCACCTTTATCAACTACGTTATAGAGAGTCTCAGCAGCGAGTGCTCTTACATTACTCATTGTTTTGGCCTAATGTTGTACCCGGTTCAACCCAATCACTGCGGCCATTTAAGAAATCGCTCACTGCCATTGGCTTTTTACCTTGCGGTTGAAGAAGGGTGATTTTAAGTGCATCTTGCCCGCAGGCTACTGTAATGCCTTGTTTATCAGCAGCGATGATTTTACCTGCCTGTGCACTTTGTGTTACCACTTCAGCTTGCCAAATCTTTACTGTTTGCCCTGCCATTTCGGTAAAGCAAACTGGCCAAGGGTTAAAGGCACGGATATTACGCTCAATTTGCGCAGCATCCATTGACCAATCAATATTAGCTTCGTCTTTTGAAAGCTTCTTGGCGTAATTTGCCTGTGCGTCATCTTGCTTTTCTGCTGTGATTTCACCTGCAGCAAGACGATTAATCGTGCTGATCAGTGCATCTGGACCAAGCGCAGCCAGCTTATCGTATAAAGAGCTACTGGTTTCTGTGCTATCAATCGGGCAGCGGCTGATGTGCAGCATGTCACCGGTATCTAAGCCTTCATCCATTTGCATTATTGTTACACCTGTTTCATTATCGCCAGCCCAAATAGCACGTTGAATCGGTGCTGCACCACGCCAGCGCGGTAAAATAGAGCCATGCACATTTAAACAGCCTAAGCGTGGCGCGTCTAAAATTGCTTTTGGTAATAATAAGCCGTATGCCACCACAATCATGATGTCTGCGTTTAGGCTTGTAAGCTCTGCAAGCGCTTCAGCTGATTTTAACGATTGCGGTTGAAATACAGGTAAGTTATGAGCAAGTGCTAGCTCTTTAACTTCACTGGCTTTAAGCTTTTTACCGCGGCCCGCAGGGCGATCAGGTTGGCTATAAACACCAACAACGTCGTGCTCTGAGTCGATCAATGCTTGTAAATGGCGCGCAGCAAAATCTGGCGTACCTGCAAAAATAATGCGTAATGGTTGTGTCACAGAAATTCCTATTGATTAACTTATTGTTTTGCAGCCAGCTTTGCTTCTTTTTCAAGCTTTTTACGGATACGTTGGCGCTTTAAAGGCGATAGATAATCAATAAATAGGGTGCCTTTAAGGTGATCAAGCTCGTGCTGAATGCAAATAGCTAATAGCTCGTCAGCATCTAGGCTGAACTCTTCACCATTTTCATTTAGCGCTTTTACAGTTACTGTTTCTGCGCGGTCAACTTTTGCATATGAATAAGGCACTGACAAACAGCCTTCTTCACTTACCGTTGAGCCATCTTTCTTGGTGATTTCTGGGTTAATTAATACTAACGGTTGGTCGCGCTCTTCTGATACATCGATCACCACAATTCGCTGGTGGATATCTACTTGCGTTGCAGCTAAGCCGATACCGTTTTCGTCATACATTGTTTCAAGCATGTCTTTGACAATTTGACGAACTTCATCGTTTACTTCTGGTACTTCTTTCGCGATTGTACGTAAACGCTCATCCGGAAATCTCAAAACTTCTAACCTAGCCATAGTTACCTTTTACACTTGTGATTCATTTAGGGTATTGTATGCTCTTATTTTAGCCATTCGTGTTCACCTTTAACAGGTTTTGGTTGATAATAATCAAAAAACAACTCAAGGAAGCCAAATGAGATACTCACTAGTTGCGGCTTTGCTAGCCATTAGCTGTGCTTTTCCAGCAGCTGCTGATGTGTTAACGATCAAAAAAGACGCTCCAAAACAATATATTGTAAAGAAAGGTGATACACTTTGGGATATTTCAGGTGTGTATCTTGACCAGCCATGGCAATGGCCTGATTTGTGGCAAATGAATCCGCAAATCGCGAATCCTCACCTTATTTATCCGGGGGATGCGCTTTCTTTAATTTACGATAAAGATGGTAATCCTCGTTTGGTTAAAAATGCACGCTATAAAAAGCTGTCTCCTGAAGGGCGAATTACGCCGAAAGGTAAGCAAGCCGTCCCTACATTACCGCTTGAGTTGTTGCGTCCATACCTCACTTATCAGCAAGCTATTAGTACAGATGGTATCGCCGAACAGCCATATGTGCTTGGTGCTAGCGTCAATACAAAAATGAACACCATGGGGCATGTTTTATATGTTAAAGGCGATCTGCATCTTAACGAGGCATATGGTGTGTACCGCCAAGGTGATAAGTTGGTTGATCCTGAATCTAAAGACGTTTTGGCACACAAAGCTGAGTTAGTTGCTATTGTACGCGCATTCAGAAGTGGAGATGTTGCTAATGGGGTGCCTGCCTCAGTTAAAGTTGAGTTAGTTAAACAAGAAATAAAACCACACGATTTCTTGATGCCCGCAATGGAAGGGCAAATGTTACCTGCATACTTCACTATGAAACGCCCAGATACCACAATGAATGGCACGATTATCGCGTCAGCCAATGAGTTGCGTGAATTTAGTACCATGGATATTGTGGTTCTAAACTTGGGCGCCGATAAAGTTGAACCCGGTTTTGTGCTAGATATTCAGCGCCAATCACCAGAAGTCTTTGATGGTCGAGAGGGGCCACGTTATCGCGAAGACTCTAGTAGTCTTGAAAAACTAATTTCAGATACAAATGAGTTTTTTGGTATTGAAAGCGATCAAGACAGTAATGTATGGCATATGCCAAAGGAAAAAGTGGGTGAGTTAATGGTGTTTAAAGTATATGACAACGTTAGCTACGCATTAATAGTAAAAAACCAGCATCCAATTCGAGTTGGGGATTATGCAGTTCTAAACTAACTCACAATCTGGAGGCTCTAAGGAGGGAGCATGGTACAGGTTTCAGGCAAGCTATCCCATTGGCTTGCCTTTTATTTATGTAAAGGCCTAGGGATCAAAAGCCTTATAGCATTAAGTCAAAAGTATCCGCTTGGTGAGTTATTTTCACTCACTAGCCTACAGTTACAGCAGCTTGGTTTATCGCAGGCGCAAGCTGATAATTTAGTAAATACTGACTGGCAGTTAGTGGCTCACCATGAAACACAAATTGAGCAGTTGCAAATTAAGGTTGTGAGTTACTTTGATGACGATTATCCGCCGTTACTTAAACAAATAGCGAGTGCACCTTTATTACTGTTTTGCTTAGGTAACACGGATCTTCTGCTGTCACCGCAAATAGCTATTGTTGGTAGCCGAAATGCTACACCAATAGGCCTTGAAATAGCCGCAGAGTTTGCTCATCAACTTTCACTGGCTGGCATGACAATTACCTCTGGAATGGCTATGGGTATTGATAGTGCGGCGCATAAAGGTGCATTAGCCGGTACCGGCAACACAATTGCTGTGCTTGGAACAGGAATTGATATTGCCTACCCCAAACGAAATAAATTGTTGATTAAACAGGTGGCTGAACGTGGTTTATTAGTGTCGGAGTTCTTACCTGGCACGGCAGCTAGTGCTACTAATTTTCCACGTCGAAACCGTATTATCTCCGGCCTTTCTTTAGGTGTACTTATAGTCGAGGCGCAGATAAAAAGTGGTTCACTTGTTACCGTACGCTATGCGTTAGAGCAAAATAAAGAAGTCTTTGCAGTACCGGGATCAATTAAAAGTCCTTTGTCTGAAGCGAGCCACTTTTTGATTAAGCAAGGAGCTAAACTCACAGAAAATATAAGTGATATTCTTGATGAAGTGAGCTTTTTCTGTGAAAACAGTCTATATAGTATAGAACAACCTAGTGCAAATGAGCCTTACTGTCCTGTCTTCAACAGTATCGGGTATGAGGTCACAAGTGTTGATCAAATAACGCAGCGTAGCCAATTACCAGTCGATGAAGTACAAGCTCGGTTGCTTGACCTAGAACTTGCCGATAAAGTTGAGCGAGTGCTAGACGGTTATATAAGACTTGGAGGACATAAATATGTTTGACATCCTCATGTATCTTTTTGAAAACTACATTCATAGCGAAGCTGAAATCTTTACAGAAGAGAACGAGCTTACTGATGAGTTAGTTCGTGCAGGTTTTAATAAGCCCGAAATTTACAAAGCACTTGATTGGTTAGAGCAGCTAGCTGATCTGCAACAAAGTGATATATATCCGTATCTAAATGCACAGCCGCAGCATGCAATGCGTATTTACACTGATAGTGAGTGTCAAATGCTGAGCGTTGAGTGTCGTGGATTTTTAATGTTTATAGAGCAAATTGGTGTGATCAACACCGTTACTCGAGAAATGGTCATTGATAGACTTTGCGCTCTAGATAAGCCATACATCTCTTTGGAAGATCTAAAGTGGGTAGTGTTAATGGTGCTATTTAATGTGCCAGGTTCAGAGCAAGCTTATGCGCAAATGGAAGACTTAATATTTGACGAACCAGCCGACGTCTTACACTGAGTAGACTTTGCTTGTATCTTTGTTGAGTTTGGGTATATTAGGCGAAAATTAGCCAACCCCACAGGAATCTTATGAGTAAAATCGACCATTCTCTTTTTTCTGCAGATAAACATGCATTAGAAAAAGAGTATGAGGTTTGCCCTAAATGCGGTTCTGAGTTGGTTATGCGCAACTCAAAGTCAGGACCGTTTTTAGGCTGTGCCAGTTACCCAAAGTGTGACTACATTCGCCCATTAGCACATCATGATAGCCAACAGATAAAAGTCCTTGAAGACAGTGCCTGTCCTGAGTGTGGCAAGCCATTGGTAATTAAAAATGGTCGCTATGGCATGTTTATAGGCTGCACAGGCTATCCAGATTGTCATTATATTGCTCATGATGAAGAGCCCGATGATGCACCAGTATTGCCAGCATGCCCAAAGTGCAAAAAAGGCCAACTCGTTGCGCGTAGTAATAAGTTTGGCAAAACCTTTTATTCTTGTGATTGCTATCCACGCTGTAAATACACATTAAATCATAAACCCGTTGCAAAGCCTTGCCCAGCTTGCCAATGGCCAATTATGACTGAAAAGAAAACTGCCTCAGGTGTTGTGCTACAATGCCCGCAGAAGTCGTGTATGCATAAGTTAGTTGAATCTTAATACACTTGTTATTCGCATATTGAGGAGAGTTCCTTTGTCTGAACCTGTTGCACAACCTGCCAGTGCTATTGATGCTTTGCAACAAGGCGGTGTAATTGTATATCCAACCGAAGCTGTATTTGGTCTTGGTTGCGATCCTGATGATCAAGCTGCGGTTGAAAAGCTATTAGCTATTAAACAGCGCCCAGTTGAAAAAGGCTTAATTTTAATTGCTGATAACTATGGTCAGTTATTAAAATATGTTGATGATGCCAAAATCCCAATGGATAAGCGTGCAGATATATTCTCGCAATGGCCAGGTGCGATTACCTGGGTGATGCCAGCAGCAAAAGAAACGCCAAAGTGGTTAACAGGTCAGTTTGATACTATTGCGGTACGTGTAACTGACCATCCAACAGTAAAAGCCCTGTGCCAACAATTTGGTAAACCGCTTGTTTCTACAAGTGCAAATTTAACTGGCCAGCCTACAGTTATGAGTATTGAACAGGCAAAAGCAGAGTTTACTGATATGGTTGACTTCTACGTAGATGAGCCCCTCGGCGGTAACACTCAACCAAGCGTGATCAAAGACGCAGCGACCGGCAAAGTATTTAGAGGATAAACATGCAAAGCGAGCTACTCGAACAAGTTAAAACCTATTTAATGGCCTTACAAGACACAATTTGTCAGGGCCTCGAAAGTGCCGATGGCAAAGCAAAGTTTGTTGAAGATAATTGGCAACGTGCAGAAGGCGGTGGTGGCCGTACTCGTGTTATCCAAGGTGGCAATGTCATTGAACAGGGCGGGGTAAATTATTCGCATGTGTTTGGTGCTTCAATGCCAGCCTCTGCAACAGCACATCGTCCTGAGCTCGCTGGTCGTAGTTTTCATGCGTGTGGTGTGTCATTAGTGATCCACCCTAATAACCCTCATATTCCGACTAGCCATGCCAACGTACGATTCTTCATTGCCGAAAAAGAAGGCGAAGAGCCAATTTGGTGGTTTGGTGGCGGTTTTGATTTAACCCCTTATTACCCTGTATTTGAAGATGTACGACACTGGCATCAGGTGGCAAGCGATTTATGTCAGCCATTTGGTACAGAGGTTTATGACAAATATAAAACGTGGTGTGATGATTACTTTTATTTAAAACACCGTGGTGAAACTCGTGGTGTTGGTGGCTTATTCTTTGATGATTTAAATGAGCTTGGCTTTGAGCAAAGCTTTGCCTTTATGCAAGCGGTAGGAAATGGTTATTTAGATGCTTACCTACCCATTATTGAGCGCCGCAAAGACACACCAAAAACTGAGCAACAACGCGACTTCCAACTGTATCGTCGTGGTCGTTATGTTGAGTTTAACCTTGTTTGGGACCGCGGAACATTATTTGGCTTACAAACCGGTGGACGTACTGAGTCTATCTTAATGTCGATGCCGCCATTGGCACGTTGGGAATATAACTATGTACCAGCTGCAGACAGCCCTGAGGCTAAGCTGTATCAGTACTATTTACGCCCACAAGATTGGTTAAATACGCAAGAGTCAGACCTAGTTGCACGCCAGTGGCAGCTTTAATCAAATATTGAAACCACTCTAATCAACATTGTGTTGTCACCTTCGACGAGGGTGACGACCCGTTCGCTACTTGGCAGCTCTGGCAATACGCTAAATAACACCTCAGCTTTTAAAATCTCTAACTCTTCTTTAGGAGTATTGATGGGAGCACTGATTTGCGTTAGACATTGGTTTATATCACAGGCATAAAAGTCGAGTTTTACTTCATAATACTCTGGATGCTGAATAAGCTTTTCAAAACCATCAACAATGCTTTGTTCATGTTTATCACTGAGTGATGTTTTACCCTGACTAAGCAGTGATTGAGCAATCTCTTGAATATCATCATGATAAATATATTCATCAATAGTGCTTATTTGAACTGAGGAATCGTTTACGCTGTGCTGATAGGTAAACAGTAGTGCCGCAATAACCCCAATGCAGACTAAAAGAGTTGTTATAAATTTCATTTAAACATCCTTATTTACTATGAAATATTCATAACAACTCTAGCAGTTGCATGAAAAACTCGCAATTTAGCTTAATTTAAAGCGTCTCACTTGTTCATCCAGTGAGCGTGCTAACGACAACAGCTCTTCACTGACCTTTTGGTTTTCATGCGCATCAACCAATGAATGCTCGGCATTATCACTGATTGCAATAACGCTTTGGTTAATTTCTTCAGCTGCAAGGTTCTGCTGTTCAGTGGCATCAGCAATTTGTACGTTAAGTTGGTTTATCTCGCTCATTTGTGAAGAAATATCACGTAATGCTTTTGCTACCTGCTTAACTTGAACTGCTCTCTCGTCTGCTTCTTCACAAGAGTTATTCATCGTATTAACGGTTTGCGCAGCTTCACTTTGCAGTTTGTCGATAGTGCGGCGAATTTCATCCGTTGAGTCATGAGTACGAGTTGCAAGAGTGCGCACTTCGTCAGCTACCACAGCAAAGCCTCGGCCAGCTTCACCAGCACGAGCCGCCTCAATCGCAGCATTAAGTGCAAGTAAGTTAGTTTGTTCGGCAATGCTACTGATCACCTCAAGTACTTTGCCAACGTCTAGCGTTTGGGTTTGTAGTTGAGTTACTTGATCAGCTGCCGCTCTCACATCAGCCGCAAGTTGATTAATACTTTGCTCTGTATGCTCAGCAACGTGTAAGCTTTGCTGTGCAAGCTGATTACTGTGCTCAGACTTCTCAGACGCAAAATGTGTCGTATTTTTAACTTCGCTTGATGAGCTTTCGAGCTCATTAATGGCAGCTGCTACTGAGTCTGTACCTTGCTTTTGCTTTAAAATCGCCTGTTCTGTTGCATCCGCGGAGGCATAAATGCTTTCGGCAGAGTGGATCAACACCTTAGAAGAATGGGAAACTTGGGCAATATTATCTTTAAATGCACCAATCATGTGATTAAAGCTGGTGGCAAGTGAACTAAGCTCGTCGCTATTGTTGTCATCAATTTTTAGGCTTAGGTCTTTATTGGTCGTTGCCAAATGCATGGTATGGCTAATGACTTTTAAGCGTTTGATAAATATTTTTCTAAACATCACCGCCAGCAGTGTAAATGCAGTAATGAAAATCGCCGTTAATAGCAGCGTGTTCATTAACGTGTTTTTTGAAACTTCTTGTTCAATATCAGCCAACGAATAACTAATTTTTACTACACCTAATACATCACCTTCTTGTGCTTGGTGACACCCCAAACAGTTAGTACCTTTATAGTCACTTCTGGCAAACATCGGTTTAAGGTAAGTCATCGTGCTTGTATCTTGGTCAATAAAAAGTGCTTCATTGCCTGTTAATGCTTGACGCTCAGCATCATTCACAGCTACTTGGTTTGCATTACCGGGGCCATAAATTTTATTAACGATCGGACTACGTATGATATGGGCATCTTCAATATTAGGGTGGCTTCTTAATTTAGTACTCAGAATTTCGCGGTTAGCCATAGTGCCAGTCAGCATCATGGTATTAATGGAGTCAAAGTAATTATCGGCAAGCAGCTTTATGTTATTTTCAACAGTATCTTGTGCTAATTCATGTTGTTGCTGGGCGCTACTAAATATACTGGCAAATAAAACCAATAGCCCGGTTACAGCCAGCAAGGCATAAATTTTAAATTGGATAGACTTCATTCAACGACGCTTTTTCTAAATTAAGGAAATTTTATTATCTTTATTTAGAAAAAGCGTACATTGATATAGCGCAAAGCTTAGTTAATTTTGATTAATCATATGGCTGGCGAGTTGCGATAACGATTGTCTTAACCCTTCGCGAAGTAGTGGGTTATCAATTTCGATATCGAGCGTTTTATTCATGCAATGCATCCATTGATCACGTAAGTCTTGATCAATAGGGAAAGGCATGTGACGCTTTCTGAGCATTGGGTGACCATATTTTTCAACGAATAGGTCCGGGCCGCCCAGCCAGCCCGATAAAAACTCAAAGAATACTTGGCGAATTCTATCTAAAGGTTGAGGATGCATATCATATAATGGTTTGGCGTATTCATCTGTGGCCATTATGTCGTAAAATCGGTTTGCAATTGCTCGAGCGCCAGCTTCACCGCCAATAATTTCGTAAGGTGTTTTCTCTGGGGTAGGCGTTTCAGGCGTTGGTTTCGATTTAGAAAAAAGTCGTTTAATCATAATATTAATAAAGCTCAACAGGGCGAAGAGGTTGCTTCACTATGGATAAATACGCGGTTTTTGGAAATCCAATCAAACATTCGAAATCACCCGCAATACACGCACAATTTGCTGCATCATTAAACGAGCAAATACAATACAGCGCCATTTTAGCACCAACAGATGCATTTGAAAAAACTGTCGCTGAGTTTTTCGCTGCCGGTGGTAAAGGGGCTAATGTTACATTGCCATTTAAAGAGCAGGCGTTTGCCATGGTCGATGAACTCACAGAGCAAGCGAAAATTGCTGGGGCAGTCAACACTATTAAGCAACTCGAAGATGGTAGCCTACTTGGCGATAACACAGATGGTGTAGGGCTTGTTAAAGACCTTTTAGCCAATAATGTCACCTTAAAAGGTCAGCGAGTACTGCTTATTGGAGCAGGCGGTGCGGCGCGCGGTGTTATTCAACCATTATTGAATGAGCAAATCGAAAGCTTAACAATAGCAAACCGTACCGCTGAAAAGGCGCAGGCGCTAGCGAGTCATTTTAATGGTGAAATAGATGTGCAGGGCTTTGGTTTAAATGATATCCCAGCAAACAACTATGATGTGGTTATTAATTCTACTTCAAGCAGTGTAACGGGAGACTTGCCAGGTATAGCAGAAGAGTACGTTGCTAAGTGTCAGTGTGCTTACGATATGTTTTACGCCAATGATGATACCGCATTTATTAGTTGGGTTAAGTCTATTAACTCGGCATGTCTAACACTCGATGGTTGTGGCATGCTGGTTGGTCAAGCGGCACAAGCTTATTTTGTATGGCGCAATAAAATGCCAGAAATCATACCCGTTGTTACCGCGCTAAAAGCAGGAGAAATTGCGTGAATCAAGCTATCCAATTTATCGACCGACTCGAATTTAAGCCAGAAAAAAAGCAATTGGTGTTTTTTGCCCAAGTCAGTGGTTTGATGGTGGAGTGTGTTATTGATACCAGCAAGTATGATTTTGCCGATCAAAGCAGCGCGGTTAATTACTTTGAATCTTATCGTTTCGATTACGAAGAGCTCGCCGAGCAACTGATCGACGATGAGCAGTATAACTCGGCAGGACAAATCGAATTAACAGAGGTGTTTTAGCTCTCAGCTAAGTATTCATCTTTAAGTTGAACATAATTATCAGCAGAGATTTTTAAAAAGGCGCGCTCTTGCTCTGTTAAAGGGCGAGCCTGTTTAACCGGGCTACCTACATAAAGGTAACCTGACTCTAAACGCTTATTAGGTGGTACTAATGAACCACCACCAATGATCACATCATCTTCAACAATTGCGTTGTCCATCACAATCGCACCCATGCCAACAAGTATACGATTACCAAGTTGGCAGCCGTGTAGCATTACTTTATGACCAACAGTGACATCATCACCAATAATAAGCGGGTAACCATCGGGGTTTGACTTAGAGGCACGAGTTAAATGTAAAACACTGCCGTCTTGAATGTTCGTACGTTCACCAATACGTATATAGTTAACATCACCACGGGCAGCAACGAGAGGCCAAACACTTGAATCCTTGCCAAGCGAAATATCACCCACTAAAACTGATGACTCATCAATATAAACACTATTATCGTATGTCGGAGTGATCCCTTTATAAGAACGGATAGTCATAAATTCACCTTTGATTTTTAAAATGCGCTCAGTCTAGTGTAACAGCGGCGCAAATAAATACACCAAAACAGACCTAAATTGACTGTAAAACACTCAGTTTTAGGGGGTTTAGTTCAAAAGCTGAGCGAACAGTGCGTTTTTTTAAATTTTATTGAAAAAAGTGCTTGCGTAAAAAATCCATCTCCCTATAATGCGAACCCACTGACACGGCGGACAGCAACGAAAGGCGCTGAACAACGTAGCAGAGAGTTAAGTGAAACTTCGGTTTCAAATTATCGAAAGAAAGTTTGAAATTAAGTATTGACTCGAAAAATTAAGGATGTATTATACGCATCCCTGGAGACAACGTCGAAACGTTCTTTAACAATATAAAGCAATCATCTGTGTGGGCACTCGTACAGATTGAGTTCTAACAGCGAAGCTTAGTTTACTAAGTGACGCAAACAAATTTAGAGTCTCAATTTCTTATGAGTGACTATATAGTCAATTTATACAGAATTCATTGAGCACGAAACTTCGGTTTCAAAAAACTTTTAATTGAAGAGTTTGATCATGGCTCAGATTGAACGC